>DATBKW010000258.1:0-45602 GCA_036555665.1 Solirubrobacteraceae bacterium
CAGCCTGCGCGTGAGCGCCTCGAAGTTGCGATCGGACTCGGCTTTGACCTCGAACACGGGGGATTCCCAGCCGTGTTGGCGGGCCTCGACGATCTCGTGGTCCCAGTAGGCGCCCTTGACCAGGCGCACGAGCAGCGGATAGCCGCGCGGCGTGGCGTGGGCCCAGGCGATGATCCGATCGCAGAGGTCGGGGCTGTCGCGAAGGTAGGCCTGCAGGACGAGGCCGGCCGACGGCCCGTCCTTGAACTCGTCCTCGGCGAGCAGCTCGAGCACGAGCTCGGTCACCGCCTCGCGCGAGTCGAAGGACTCCATGTCGATGTGCAGGTGGGCGTCGAGCTCGCGGGCGCGCCTGAGCAGGTCGCGCAGGCGCGTGGCCGCGTCGCGCTTGCCGCGCTCGGGCGCGTCGGGCCGCAGCAGCGGCGTGAGCGCCGAGACCTTGACCGACAGGTTCTCGCGCGGGATGCGCCCGGCGCTGTCGGCTTCGAGCTGCGGGCGCTCGGGCAGCTTGCGATAGACCGCCACGAGCCCGTCGAGCGCCTCGCGGCAGCGCGCGGCGTAGCGGTCGGCCTCGGCGCTGGTGACCGTCGCCTCGCCGAGGAGGTCGACGCTCGTCGCCACGCCCTTGCGCCACAGCTCCTCGAGCACCGACGTGGCATCGCGCGGCGTCTCGCCGACGATGAAGCGGTGCGCCATGTGCTTGACGCCTGCCGCGGCGGCGGCGCCCAACGCGGTCCGGCCCGCCTTGGTGCCCGACATCCGCATTGCGACTTCCAGCGGAGGCGGGCGGTCGCCCACCTCCTCGAGGAAGCCGGTCAGGTGGCCGGCGAGGTCGTCGAGCGACCGGCAGGCCGGCACCACGTCGACGAAGCGAAACAGCGCGGCCCTGAGCTCTTCGTCCTGCGAGGCGAGCTCCATCGCCCGCTCGTCGATGAGCTTGAGCGGGTTGCGGCTGGTGCCGGGAAGCGCGGCGGCCAGATCGCGGCCGACGGCGAGAATGTCGGCTTCGGACGCCGCGGCTGCTGTCACGGGCCGACGATATCGCGGGGTTGCGTCTCCGCGCACCTGGTCTCCGTCGGCGCCCGCCGCCAGGGCGGGGTCTGCCGCGCGCGCCTGCCGCTCCGCGCCGCCAGGCACTGAAGGGTGTGAGGCTGCGCAGTCTTGTTGCGCTTGTGATCTCCGCTGTTGCAGGTTGCCTGCGACCCTCAGGGGGTGGGCTGCATTGACGGAAACTATTTAGGTCAATGCATCCCACCCCCTTGGTCGGCGGTCCTGGCCTGCGGGCCCGGGGCGGTGCTCAGTCATCGCAGTGCGGCGTGGCAATGGGGGCTGCTGGGCACCGACCAGGCGGTGGTCGACGTGACCGCAGCGCGCAGCAGCCACGGTGGCCCGGGCATCCGCCTGCACAGGGCCCGTTCCCTCGATGCCCGTGACACGACCACGCACCGAGGCATCGCGACCACACGGTCGCCCGCACACTGCTGGACCTCGCGGCGACGGTCAGAGCAGACCGGCTGGAGCGCGCGTACGCGCAGGTGCTGCACCTGCACCTCTACGACCAGCGAACGATCGACGAGATCCTGCAGCGCGCAAACGGGCACCGGGGGCAACCGCGCTGGCGAGGGCGACCGCTCGCGAGCTCAAACGGGCGCGCAGCGACTGGGAGGTGTGGATGCTGACGCTGATCCGCGACCACGCCCTGCCGGGGCCCCTCGTCAACCACGCCCTCGATGCCCCGGACTACGGCCCCGTCGAGGTCGACTTCTTCTGGCCTGCGCACCGGCTCGTGGTCGAGACCGACAGCTGGCGCGCCCACGGCACCAAGGCGGCCTACGAGACAGACCGCGCCCGCGACGCCGCCCTGCAGGCCGCCGGCTACCGCGTTGTGCGGTTCACATGGCGCACGCCGGACGCCACGGTCCTCAAGCGCCTTCGCACGTTGCTGCATCATTGGTGCATGCGCATCGCCGTCGCCGCCGACGAACGAGTGGGCGTCGCCGACGCCGTCGTGGACGAGCTGCGCAAGCGCGGGCACGAGGTGCTCGTCCACGGCGCGCTGAACGACGACGAGCGCGATGACTGGGCGTGGGCGTCGGAGGCGGCGGCGCGGGATGTCGCCGAGCAGCGCGCCGACCAGGCGGTCGTGTGCTGCTGGACGGGCACGGGCGCGTCGATCGCTGCCAACAAGGTGGCGGGGGCGCGGGCCGCGCTGTGCGCCGATGCGCAGACGGCGGCGGGCGCCCGCAAGTGGAACGACGCCAACGTGCTGGCGCTGAGCCTGCGGGCGACGTCGCAGGCCGAGCTCGCCGAGATCCTCGACGCGTGGTTTGCCGAGGAGCCGAGCACCGCGCCCGACGACGTCGCCAACGTCGAGCACCTGGCCGAGATCCGGTGATCGCGCTCAACGCGCGGGCCGCCGCGCGCCCCGAGCTCGGCGGGGTCGAGCGGTGGGCGCGCGAGCTCGCACAGCGCCTCCCGCGGCTCGGCGACTACGACGTCATCCGCCCGCCGGCCGCGCTCTCGCATAGCGCCGGCCACGCCTGGGAGCAGGGCCTGCTGCCTTTCAAGGCGCGCCGCGCGCGCCTGCTGCTGAACCCCGCCAACCTCGCGCCGATCGTCTTCCCGCGCAACGCGGTCGTCATCCACGACGCCGCCGCGCTGCGCGAGCCGGGCTGGTACTCGCCCGCCTACGCGCGCTGGCAGAGGACGGTCCTGCCGCTCATCGCCAAGCGGGCGCGCCTGGTCATCACCGTCAGCGAGTTCTCGCGCGACGAGCTGCGCGAGCTGCTCGGGGTCGACGCCCACGTCGTCGCGGGCGGCGTCGACGGGCGCTTCAGCCCCGACGCCGACCCCGAGCCCGCCAAGGCCGCGCTCGGCCTGACCCGCGCCTACGTCCTCACCGTCGCCAGCCAGACCAGGCGCAAGAACCTGGCCGCCCTGGATGTCGCGGCCCGGCGGCTCGCGGGTGAGGGCATCGACCTCGTCGCCGCCGGCGGCGCCAGGCCGCAGCTGCAGGCGGAGCGCACGCCGGCGCGCGCCCTCGGCCACGTCCCCGACGAGCACCTTCCCGGCCTCTATGCAGGAGCGCGCGCCTTCGTGCTGCCGTCGCTGCACGAGGGCTTCGGCCTGACCTGCCTGGAGGCGATGGCCTGTGGCGTGCCGGTGGTCGCCGCTCGCGCAGGCGCGCTGCCCGAGACCTGCGGCGACGCAGCGCGCTACGCCGATCCCCGCGACGGCGAAGCCATCGCCGACGAGGTGCAGGCCGCGATCGACGACGACGACCTGCGGCGAGCGGGCCCCGCCCGCGCCAGGCAGTTCACCTGGGATCGCACCGCCCGCGAGCTTCACGCACTCGTATCCTCGAAGGCAGGATGGACCAGCAGAGCGCGGCACTGAGCGCGATGAACGACGCGGTCCTGGCGATTGCCGCCGAAGCGACGATCGAGCCGATGCTGCAACGGCTCGCGCACGCCGCCCGCGGGCTTGTCGACGCGAAGTACGCGGCCATCGGCGTCCCCGACGGCGAGGGCGGGTTCGCCCAGTTCATCACCTCGGGCATGAGCGACGAGCTCATCGCCGCGATGGGTCCGCTGCCGCGCCAGCACGGGCTGCTCGGCGCCATGCTCACCTCGCCGGTTCCCTACCGCACCGGCGACGTCCGCCGCGATCCGCGCTTCCGGGGATGGTGGCCGGCCGCGCATCCGCAGATGCGCTCGTTCCTCGGCGTGCCGATCGTGGCCGGGAGCGGGATCGTCGGCGCCGTCTACCTGACCGACAAGGTCGGCGCCGAGGAGTTCGACGAGTCCGACCAGCAGCTGATCGAGATGCTCTCGGTGCACGCCGCGCTGGCCATCGAGAAGGCGAACCTCTACGAGCGCAGCCGCGAGCTGAGCATCGTCGAGGAGCGCAACCGCCTGGCGCGCGAGCTGCACGACTCGGTGACGCAGAAGCTGTTCGGCCTGACGCTCACCGCGGAGGCGGCGGCCACCGTGATCGACCGCGACCCGGCCGAGGCCAAGCTGGCCCTGCAGCGCCTGCAGGGCCTCACGCGCGAGGCGATGGAGGAGCTGCGCTCGCTGATCTTCGAGCTGCGCCCGCCCGCCGCCGAGAGCGAGGGCCTCGCGACCGCGCTGCGCAAGCACGTCGACGTGCTGCAGCGCGCGCACGGCGACGAGGTGCTGCTGAACGTCGAGGGCGACGCCGAGCCCCGTCAGGGCGCCGGCGAGATGCTGCGCATCGCCCAGGAGGCCCTGCAGAACGCGCTGCGCCACGCGCACGCCACCCGTGTCGACATCAGCCTGCGGGCCCACGACGGCCGCCTGCGCCTGGCCGTCGCCGACGACGGCATCGGCTTCGACCCCGCCGAGCCCGGCCTGCGCTCGCGCCGCCTGGGCCTGACCTCGATGGAGGAGCGCGCCCGCGCCCTCGGCGGCACGCTCACGATCGAATCGACGCCGGGCGCCGGTACGACGATCGCGCTCGAGGTGCCGCGATGATCCGCGTGCTCATCGCCGACGACCACGCCGTGGTGCGCGAGGGCCTGCGCGCCTTCCTGGCCCTGCAGGACGACCTCGAGGTGGTGGCCGAAGCCGCCGACGGCGAGGAGGCGGTCAGCGCCGTCGAGCGCCTGGCGCCCGACGTCGCGCTCGTCGACCTCGTCATGCCGCGCGTCGACGGCATCGAGGCGATCCGGCGCATGCGCGCGCTGCGCCCCGAGACCCGCGTGATCGTCCTGACGAGCTTCGTCGACGAGGACAAGATGCTTCCGGCCGTTCGCGCCGGCGCCTCGGGCTACCTGCTCAAGGACGTCGAGCCGCAGGAGCTCGTCGGCGCCATCCGCACCGTCCACGGCGGCGGCACGCTGCTGCACCCCGCGGTCGTCGAGGAGCTGGTGCGCGAGGTTTCGCGCGACGACGCCCGCCACCCGGCCGACAACCCGCTGACCGAGCGCGAGCGCGAGGTGCTGACGCTCATCGCGCGGGGCCGGGCGAACAAGGCCATCGCCTTCGAGCTGGGCGTCGCCGAGAAGACGGTCAAGACCCACGTGAGCAACATCCTGGGCAAGCTCGACCTCACCGACCGCACGCAGGCCGCCCTGTACGCGGTGCGCGAGGGACTGGTCGACCCCGGGTCCTAATCGGGGCATCTCAAGCCGGAGCGCCGGGGTGCCGATGGAACCCTGCGCGCACCGATCGCGTCAGGTCGCGTCGTGCGCCGGTAGTGGTTTGCGTGTGAGCCGGCTACTGCCTCGTCCCGTTGATTGACTCCGAAGGACCCTCCCTTGAAGATCTCAAAGAACGTCCGTATCGGCGCGATCGTGGCTGGCATCGCTTGTCTGAGCATGCTCGTCCCGGCCGGCACAGCCGGCGCGCACCGCAACGTCTGCCACATGCATCATGCGTGCCCGAGCGACCACGCGACGTACCGCTGGCATGGGCTGCTCTGCGTGAAGCCCACGTCGCCCAAGAACGACGGCAGCTTTCACAAGCGCGTCCGCCAGGGCGGCCTGCCGTACCTCTGCAAGAGGTAGCCGGTATCGGGTCGTCTTCGGGACGGCCCGAGTGGGGTCC
Organism: Solirubrobacteraceae bacterium; assembly: GCA_036555665.1. Classification (GTDB taxonomy): domain Bacteria; phylum Actinomycetota; class Thermoleophilia; order Solirubrobacterales; family Solirubrobacteraceae; genus JAOPZW01. The sequence continues at coordinate 5,568 of DATBKW010000258.1, forward strand.
TAGGACCTATTCCCGATACCCAAGCGGCATGGCGCGACGTACCGTCGTGGCATGCCGAAGACCGCCCTCATCACCGGCGCCTCACGCGGGCTCGGGCTGGCCCTCGCCCGCGCGCTGGCCGAGCGCGACTGGCGCCTGGTCATCGACGCGCGCGGCGCTCCGGGCCTCGAGGCCGCCCGCCGCGAGCTCGCCGCGCGGACCGAGGTCATCGCGCTCGTCGGCGACGTCGCCGAGGACCGCCACCGCCGCGCGCTCGTCTCCGCGGCCGGCGGCCGCATCGACGCCCTGGTCAACAACGCCAGCGTCCTGGGCCTCAGCCCGCAGCCGCCGCTGGCCAGCCACCCGCTCGACGTCCTCGAGGACATCCTCAGGGTCAACGCGCTCGCGCCGGTCGCGCTCGTCCAGCTCGCGCTGCCGGTGATGCCCGCGGGCGCGCGGATCGTCAATGTCACCTCCGACGCGGCCGTCGAGGCCTACGAGGGCTGGGGCGGCTACGGGTCGTCGAAGGCAGCGCTCGAGCAGCTGACCCGCATCCTCGCCGTCGAGCACCCCGGCCTCGCCGTCTACGCCTTCGACCCCGGCGACATGAACACCGCCATGCACCAGGCGGCCTTCCCCGGCGAGGACATCTCCGATCGCCCGCCGCCCGAGGACAGCGTCCCGGGCCTGCTCGCCCTGCTGGAGGGCGACCTGCCCAGCGGCCGCTACCGCCACGCCGACATCAAGGCGGCCCACGCGTGAGCGCCGAGCCGGCTTTCGAGCTGCCCACGCGCCTGGAGGCGCACGAGGCGCCCGAGCGCCGCGGCCTGGCCCGCGACGACGTGCGGATGCTCGTCGCGCGCGGCGACGGGCGCATCGTCCACGCGCGCGCCCGCGACCTGCCCGACTTCCTCGACGCCGGCGACCTTCTGGTCATCAACATCTCGCGTACCCTGCCGGCCGCGCTGCCCGCCCGGCGCGCCGACGGCACCGAGCTCGAGCTGCGGCTCTCGACCCCGCTGCCCGGCGCAAGCGACGACCGCTGGGTCGTCGAGCTGCGCGCAGGCGGCGAGCCGTTCAGCGGCGGCCGCGCCGGCGACGTCCTTGCGCTCCCCGCGGGCGCGCGGGCCCGCATCGAGGCTCCGTACCTCGCGGGCCCGCGCCTGTGGGCGGCGCGCCTGGAGCTGACGGAGCCGCTGTTGGCCTATCTCGGCCGCCACGGCGCGCCGATTCGCTACCGCTACGTGCCCGACGCCCATGCGCTGGCCGACTATCAGACCGCGTACGCGGTCGAGCCCGGCAGCGCCGAGATGCCGAGCGCCGGGCGTCCGGTCACCCCCACGGTCCTCACCGCGCTGGCGGCCAAGGGCGTGGCGGTCGCCCCGGTCGTCCTCCACACCGGCGTGTCCTCGCCCGAGCGCGGTGAGCGCCCGTACCCGGAGCGCTACCGCGTGCCGGCGCCGACCGCGCGCCTGGTCGAGGCGACCCGCGCATGGGGCGGGCGCGTCATCGCCGTCGGCACGACCGTCGTGCGCGCCCTGGAGACCGCCGCGCGCCCCGACGGCAGCATCGAGCCGGGGGAGGGGTGGACCGCGCTCGTCGTCACGCCCGAGCGCGGCGTGCGCGCGGTCGACGGCCTGCTCACCGGCTGGCACGAGCCCGAGGCCTCGCACCTCGACATGCTCGACGCCGTCGGCGGCCGGCGCCTGATCTACCGCTCCTACGCCGCTGCGCTGCAGGCCGGCTATCTCTGGCACGAATTCGGCGACGTGCACCTCATCCTGCCGTAGCGAAGCGCACGACGCCGTCTGTTTCCTGCTCGACGGCGCGGCCGTCGTCGAGCAGGAGGTCGAGGTGACCGAGCACCTCGCTGAGGGTCAGGAAGGCCTGGGTGACGGCGACGTTGCCCCACAGCTCCTGCGCGAGCTCGTGGGCGGTGCGGGGACGCTCGGCGATGAGGCGATGCAGCTTGCGAGCCCGGCGCTCGTGCATCCGGAAGCGCTCGTCGATGAGCGCGCGGTGGTCGTCGACCGGCTCGCCGTGACCGGGCAGCACGACGCGCGCGTCGAGCTCGCGCGTGGCGCGCAGCGAGGCCAGGTAGGCGACGAGCGCCTTCGGGCGAGCGGCCGAGCTGCCGTCCAGCGGCCGCGCGATCAGCGGGTTGGAGGAGATGTGCTTGATCAGATGGTCGCCGCCGATCAGCTCGCCCGAGGCCTCGTCGAGGAAGACGGTGTCCGACGGCGAGTGGCCCGGGCGGTGCAGGACGCGCCACGCGCGCCCGGCGAACGGCAGCGTCGCGCCGTCGGCGAGCGGCGTGGTCACCGTGGCCTCGGCGCCCCATGCGCGGTACGAGCGCGTCACCGCGCGCAGCGCGATGCAGATGTCGGCGGGGATGCCATGGCGCAGCATGATCGCCTCGGCAAACGCGTCGTCGCCCTCCATCGCCTCGGAGTAGCGCGCCAACCAGGGCGCGAGGCGGTCGAGCGCGCAGACCTCGGCGCCCGAGCGGTCGGCGAGGATCGCGACGAGGCCGATGTGGTCGATGTGCTGATGGGTGATGACGATTCGGCCGAGGTCCTCGACGCGCCGGCCGTGCTCGGCCAGCGTCGCCTCGAGCACGGTCAGCGACGTGGCCGAGTTGGGCCCGGTGTCGACCAGCGTCAGCGGATCGTCGTCGACGAGGTAGCAGTTGACGCGCCCGACGGCGAACGGCGTGGGGACCGGGAGGGCGTGAATGCTCACCCGCGGATGATCCCGAGCACCTCGTCGCGGCGGCGCTCCATGTCCCGCTCGGAGACCAGCGACTCCAGGCACAACCGCAGCAGCGGTTCGGTGTTCGACGGGCGCACGTTGAAGTGCCAGTCGTCGTAGTCGATGCTCACGCCGTCGAGGTGGGAGATGCGCGCGTCGGCGTAGCGGCCCTCGAGCTCGGCCATCTTCGCCTCGCCGTCGGCCACCTCGGAGTTGATCTCGCCGGAGATGAAGTAGGCCGAGCGATACGGCTCGAGCAGCTCGCTCATCGTCTTGCCCTCGACGCTGAGCTTCTCGAGGACGAGCAGCGCCGGGATCGTCCCGGAGTCGGCGTTGTAGAAGCCGTGGAAGTAGTAGTGGCCGGACACCTCGCCGCCGAAGATCGCGCCCTCGTCGCGCATGCGCGTCTTGAAGAAGGCATGGCCGACGCGGTTGGCATGCGCGGTCCCGCCGGCGCGCGCGATGGTGTCGGGGACGGCGCGCGAGGCGCGCACGTCGTACAGGATCGAGCTGCCGGGATCCTTGGCCAGGAGGTGCTCGGCGAGGATCGCGGTGAGGAAGTCGCCGTCGACGAAGTGCCCGCCGTCGTCGATGAAGAAGCAGCGGTCGGCGTCGCCGTCCCACGCGATGCCCAGGTCCGCGCCCGTCGCGCGGACCTTGTCGACGATGAAGCGGCGGTTCTCCTCCAGCAGCGGGTTGGGCTCGTGGTCGGGGAAGTCGCCGTCGGGCTCCCAGTAGGTCGTCACGAGATCGAGGCCGAGGCGCCCGAGCAGCGGGCCGGCCATCCGCCCGGCCATGCCGTTGCCGCCGTCGACGACGACCTTCAGCGGCTTGACGTTGGCCGGATCGATGAAGGCGAGCGCCGCCTCGCGGAACTCCGCGGCGACGTCGACCTCTTCGACCGAGCCGCCGCCCGGCGGGTCGCCGAGGCCGTCCGCGATCGCCCGGCGGATGTCCTGGATGCCATGGTCGCCGCTGAGCGCGATCGCCCCCTCGCGCACGAGCTTGGCCCCCGTGTACGGCTTGGGGTTGTGCGAGGCGGTGCACATCAGCCCGCCGTCGAGCCCGCGCGAGCCGACGAGGAAGTAGAGCATCTCGGTGCCCACCATCCCGGCGTCGAGCACGTGCGCGCCCTCGGCGAGCATGCCGTCGCGGTAGCGCCCGGCCAGCTCGGGCGCGGTCAGGCGCATGTCGCGCCCGAGCCCGATGCGCAGGCCCTCGGGCGCCTTGCCGGCCAGCTCGGCGAGGACGCGCACGAAGGCGCGGCCGATCTGCTCGGCCGCGTCGCCGTCGATCTGCTCGCCGTACAGGCCGCGGATGTCGTAGGCCTTGAAGATGTCGGGGGAGACCGCCATGGGCGGCGCAGGCTAGCGTTCAGCGGCGCGACGTCGCGAGCGCGGATCGTCGGCGCCGCGCCGCTAGCATCGCGTGCCATGGCCGGTCATTCGAAATGGGCGGGGATCAAGCACAAGAAGGCGATCGTCGATGCGCGGCGCGGCAAGCTGTTCACCAAGCTCGCGCGCGCGATCACGGTCGCGGCCAAGGAGGGCGGCGGCGATCCCGACGGCAACCCCGCGCTCGGGCTGGCGATCCAGAAGGCCCGCGACGCCTCGATGCCCAAGGACAACATCGAGCGCGCGATCGCCAAGGGCACCGGCGAGGGCAGCGACGCCGACGCGCTGGAGTCCGTCCTCTACGAGGGCTATGGCCCGGGCGGCGTCGCGCTGCTCGTCGACACGCTGACCGACAACCGCAACCGCACCGGCTCGGAGATCCGCCACGTGTTCTCCAAGCACGCCGGCAACCTCGGCGAGCCCGGCTCGGTCGCCTACCTGTTCGAGAAGCGCGGCGTGATCGTCGTCGACGCCAACCGCTACGAGGAGGACGATCTGCTGCCCGCCATCGAGGCCGGCGCGCTCGACGTCTCGCTCGACGACGACGTCTACGAGATCCTCACCGAGCCGAGCGACCTGACGGCGGTGCGCGCGGCGCTGGAGGACGCCGGGGTGCAGCTCGAGTCCTCCGAGGTGGCCCAGCACCCCAAGACGCGCGTGCCCATCGAGGAGGAGACCGCGGGCAAGCTCATGCGGCTCATCGACGCGCTCGAGGACAACGACGACGTCAACGAGGTGCACGCGAACTTCGATGTGGACGCGAGCGTCCTCGAGCGCGTTGCGGGGTAGCAGCAGGCCATGATGCCGGCGTCGCTGCGGGAGCGGGGCCCGTTCAGGCTCCTGTTCTGGGGCCAGGCGCTGTCGGTCGTCGGCGATCGCATCACGCCGATCGCGATCGCCTTCGCCGTGCTGGGCCTGGGGTCGGCGACCGACCTGGGCATCGTCATGGCCGCCGGCGGCATCCCGTTCGCGCTGTTCGCCCTCGCGGGCGGCGTGTGGTCGGATCGCATCGGGCGCCGCCGGGTGATGATCGCCTCAGACCTGCTGCGCATGGTCTCGCAGACGGTCGTCGCGGTGCTCCTGCTCACGGGCTCGGCCGAGGTGTGGATGCTCGCAGTGCTCGGCTTCGTCTACGGCACCGCCGCCGCGCTGTTCATGCCCGCGCTGATCGGGCTGATCCCGCAGACGGTCGGCGCCGCACGTCTGCAGGAGGCCAACGCGCTGATCTCGCTGACGCGCAGCATCGCGAGCGTGGCGGGGCCGGCGCTGGCGGGCGTGCTCATCGCCGCAGCCGGCACCGGCGAGGCGATCGCCGTCGATGCGGCGACGTTCGCGGTCAGCGCCGCGTGCCTGATCCGGCTGCGGCCGGCCGCGGTCGTCGAGGAGGCGGGGGAGAGGGAGAGCTTCCTGGCCGGGCTGCGCACCGGCTGGCGCGAGGTGCGCGCACGGGCGTGGCTGGGCTGGGGCCTGGGCGCCATGAGCGCGTACCACCTGTTCGTGCTGCCCGCCGTCTTCGTCCTCGGCCCGGCGCTGGCCAAGCAGGATCTCAACGGCGCGTCGAGCTGGGCGGCGATCGTCGTCTGCCTGGGGATCGGCGGCGTCGCCGGCAACCTGGTCGCGCTGCGCATGCGGCTGCGCCGGCCGATCGTCGTGACGGCGGCGGCGCTCGTGGGCGCCTCTACGCAGGCGGTGATCATCGGCAGCGGCCTGGGCACCGCCGGGATCGCCGCGCTGGAGCTGGTCGCGGGCGCGTGCGTCGCGCTCTTCTTCACGCTCTGGGACCTGAGCATCCAGGAGCAGATCCCAGCGCGCGCGATCTCGCGGGTGAGCGCCTACGACTTCACCGTCTCGCTGGGACTCATGCCGCTGGGAATGGCGATCTGCGGGCCGATCGCCGACGCGATCGGGCTGCACGCGACGCTGCGCTGGATGAGCGTCATCGGGATCGCCGCCGCGCTCGCGTGGCTGGTGCAGCCGTCGGTGCGGGCGGTTCGCCGGCCACAGCCGGTCGTCGCCGATCACGCGCCGGAGCCCGAGACGCCCCCGGTCGCGGCCGCCCGTTCGTAGCCGCCCGCGTCCTCGCCGGTGGCCAGCCGCCGCGCCCGGTAGAGCCGCACCGGCCCCTCGACGCCCTTCAGCGACCGCGCGCCCGCCGACGACCATCGGTACGCAGCGTTGGCCGCGTCGCGCACGTCGCGGGTGGCGAGCACGCTGCCCGGGCGGGCGATCGCGGTCACGCGGCTGGCGATGTTCACCGGGCGCCCGTACCAGTCGCCCGCGCGGTTGAGCGCCGGGCCCGACGCGACGCCGACGCGCAGCTGGGGGAAGTCCCGGCCTTCGGCGTCGGCGGCGTCGACGAGGTCGAGGGCGACGGCGAGCAGCGTCGGCGGATCGGGCGACACGAGCATGGCCGCGTCGCCGATGGTCTTGACCATGCGCACGTCGCCGCGCAGGTGCTCGCCGGCCATCTCGACCAGCCGCTCGGCCACGCGGCCGAGCTCGTCGGGCGCGACCTCCTCGCCCAGGCGCGTGAAGCCCACGAGGTCGGCGAACCCGACGGTCACCTCGCGCGCGCCCGGCAGCACGCCGGCGGTGCGCTCGGCCGCGCTGATCGCCTCGGTGCGGACGGTGTGGCGCAGGTGCAGGCGGATCATCTGCTCGAGCATCGGGCCGACGAGCGGCATCAGCGCGTCGACGCGCTCGGCGTACGCGCGCGCGAACTCGGCCTCGCTGGCCCCGGGCTCGAGCACGAGCTCGAGCACCGTCGAGCGCATGACCTCGGCGGCCTGCGCGAGGCCGCGGCCCAGGACGCGGACCACGGCGAGCTGCTGCTCCTCGGTGACGCCCGCCGCGAGGAAGTGGCGGGCGGTGGTCGCCGCGTCGATGTCGGCCTCCGAGCAGACGACGGCATCCAGGCTCGGCACCGGCAGGCCGTTGGCGCGCCGCAGGGCCATGATGAACTCGGGGCGCACGCCGGTGCGCGCGCCGACCTCGCGCGTGGAGTAGCGCGGGATACCGCTGACGACGCGTTCGGCGCCGAGGAACACGAGCCGCCCGTCGCGCGTGGCGGCGCGCAGGTCGTCCAGAACGACGCCGTCGGCCGTGAGTTGCTCGAGCAGCTCCACGCGCGCGGCGCGTGCGTCGCCCTCGAGCCCGTCGAGCAGACCTTCGGCGGCGAAGTCGATCCCCAAGGTGCGCGTAGCTTATGGGGAGGCATCCGACGGTCCACGCAGAATGGCCACCCGGATGGTCGTTCTCGGCATCGATCCAGGCTTGGCGAACTGCGGCTTCGGCGTCGTCGTGCGCCGCGGCAACCGGATGGTCGCCGTCGACGGCGGGGTCATCGCGACGCCCGCCGGGCTCGCGGTGGAGCGCCGCCTGGCGGCCCTGCACGAGCGCCTGTGCGGGCTGATCGACGAGCACGAGCCCGATGCGGTCGCGCTCGAAGCGCTCTATTTCGGCCAGAACGTCCGCACCGCGTTCGCGGTCGGGCAGGCGCGTGGGGTGGTGCTGCTGGCTGCCGGCCTGCGGGGCGTCGCGTGCGCGGATTACACGCCGCAACAGGTCAAGGGCGCGGTCTGCGGCGCCGGTCGCGCCGACAAGGGGCAGGTCGCGCGGATGGTCCAGGCGCTGCTGTCACTGCCCGCGCCGCCTTCGCCCGATCATGCCGCCGATGCGCTCGCGGTCGCCATCTGCCACGCCAACCACGCGCCGCTGGCGGCGGCGAGCGCGCACGCCACCCCACACGCCGCTGCAGCTCCGACGGGAATCGCTTCATGATCGCGCTCGTCGCCGGCGACGTGGCGGTCCGCCGCCCCGATCACGTGGTGATCGAGACGGCGGGCGGCGTCGGTTATCGCCTCGCGGTCTCGGCCGAGACGCTGCGCCAGGTGCCCGGCGTCGGCCGGCGCGTCTCGCTGCACGCCCATCTCGTGGTGCGCGACGACGCGCTGTCCCTGTACGGCTTCGCCACCGAGGACGAGCGCGAGCTGTTCCTCGCGCTCATCGGCGTGCAGTCCGTGGGGCCGAAGGTGGCGCTCGCGGTCTTGAGCGGCGGGACGCCGCGCGAGCTGGTGGCGGCCGTCGTCGCCGGCGACGTGGCCCGGCTGCAGGCGGTACCCGGGATCGGGAAGCGCACGGCCGAGCGCATCGTCGTCGAGCTGCGCGAGAAGGTGGGCGTCGAGGCCGAGCTCTCCGAGGCGCCGATCACGGTGACTCGCGGCGACGATCCGCGCAACGTCGCACGCGACGGGCTGCTCGAGCTGGGCTTCGCCGCGGCCGAGGCGCAGGCGCTACTTGCCGAAGCGCAGGGCGACACCGCCGAGGAGCTGCTGGCCAGCGCGCTGCGCGGTGCCCGCTCGTGACGATCGAGCGCATCCACACGCCCGGAGTCCTCGACGACGAGGACGAGCTCGACCGCTCGCTGCGCCCGCGCACGCTCGAGGAGTTCGTCGGCCAGGACGGGCTGCGCGAACAGCTCGCCGTCTCGATCGAGGCCGCGTCGGCGCGCGGCGAGGCGCTCGACCACGTGCTCCTGGCGGGACCGCCCGGCCTTGGCAAGACGTCGCTGGCGCAGATCGTCGCCGCCGAGCTCGACGTCCCCTTCGTGCAGACCGCCGGCCCGGCCCTGGAGCGCAAGGGCGACATCGCCGCGCTGCTCACCGCGCTGGAACCGCGGTCGGTCTTCTTCGTCGACGAGGTTCATCGGTTGAACCGCGCGCTGGAGGAAACCTTCTATCCGGCCATGGAGGACCGGCGGCTGCCGATCACCATCGGCCAGGGGGCGGGGGCGAAGGTCGTCACCCTCGACCTGCCGCCGTTCACGCTGATCGGCGCCACGACCCGCGCAGGCCTGCTCACGACACCGCTGCGCGACCGCTTCGGCATCCACCACCGCTTCGAGCCCTACGCCGCCGACGACCTGGTGCGGATCGTGCGCCGCTCGGCGGCGATCCTCGACGTCTCGCTCGCCGACGGCGGCGCCTGGGCCATCGCCACCCGTTCGCGCGGCACCCCGCGCGTGGCCAACCGCCTGCTCAAGCGCGTCCGCGACTGGGCGGAGGTCCGCGGCTCCGGCGTGGTCGACGACGCGGCGGCCGACAGCGCGCTCACCCTGCTCGAGGTCGACGACCTCGGCCTCGACCGCCTCGACCGCGACATCCTCGGCACGATCTGCAAGCAGTTCGCCGGCGGCCCCGTCGGCCTGTCGACGCTGGCCATCGCGGTCAACGAGGAGCCCGACACGCTCGAGGACGTCTACGAGCCGTATCTCTTGCAGCAGGGCCTGCTGCAGCGCACCCCGCGCGGCCGCGCGGCAACCCGGCGCGCCTACGAGCACCTGGGGCTGGAGGCGCCGGGGTCGCTGTTCTGACCGCCCGCGTTGGCGGCGCCGCGCGGTGAAGGGCAGTGAAGGAGGGTGGGCGCAGCCGCTCGCGGCGAACCGTGCTGGCCTATCGACCAAAGCGTGGTCGTTTGATGGGCCACTGGCCCACCAAGTCACCACGATTCAGGCCGCGAGCGGCGGCAGAGGACGACCGCGAGCGACGACCGGGGGCGGCCGCAAGCGGCGAGCGGCCGGAGTGGCGGCAGGCGGCGGGGCACGTTCCCCCTCGCCGCCCAATCGCGACCACCAACGCGAAGCGGACGACGACGAACCCGGCGGCGCGGACGCTAAGCACAAGGCCGAGCGCCGAGCGGCAGGAACGTCCGCCCCCGCCGCGTGATCGCGACCCCCGTCGGACTGCCCACCAACGCCACGGCCTTCCCGTTCGCGGTGACGCGCGTGCTCGGCCCCAACCCCACGTTCATCCGCACCTCGCGCGCGCGGAACGTGCGCGCGCCACTCAGCGTCCCGTCGAACAATCGCCGGCCGTCGCCATCGACACAGAGGAAGGTGGGCAGGGTCGCGTTCAACCGCACCGTCACCCGCCGCCGCGCGGCCGCCCGCGCCCGCGCCCGACGCTCACGCGCCCGCCTTTCGCGCGCCCGCCGCTCCCGCGCCCGGCGAGCACGGCGGCGCTCAGCCGCCGTCGGCTGCGACGAGGTCGCGGCCGTCGTCGTGGGCGCCGAATTCGTCAGCTCCGCGGTGGGAGCGCCCGAAGTACCGGCCGGCAAATCAGCCACCGTCTCGTCATTGCCGAAGTCCACCGTGCCGGCCACCGCCGCCGCTGCCCCCATCAGCGCAGCCAGGGCGAGGATGCCGAAGAACAGGGCGCGCCGCCGCCGCGTACGCCGGACCTCGAGTGCCACGCGCTGGCCGGGCGCGGCCTCCGAGAGCTCGGGAACCGTCGCCACGCCGGCCAGCGCCAGCGCGCGGGCGGCCCGCCGGCGCGCGTCGGGCGTGGGCGAGGCCTCGCCGAACGCGGCGACGATCTGCTCGATCGTCGGCCGACGCTCGGCCGGGCCCCCGCGCCGCACCGCGCGCGCGATGCGATCGGCGACCTCGAGATCGCCGATCGGAACGGGCTCGGGATCGGCCGCGGGCACATGGACATGTGTACCAGCGCGTGCGGTCGGCGACCGCGTACCCTAAGGGGCGACGCATGGCCCATCTGTTCATCTGCCCGAACTGCGGACACCGCACGACCGAGTCCGATCGCACCGCCGGCTTCCGGCGCGAGGCGAAGGGGTGCGGGCGCTGCGGATTCGGCTTCCTCTTCGAGCTCCTCGACGACTACTACCCGGCGCCGGACGCCGCCTTCTTCGTGTGCGACGCGGAGGGGCGCGTCATCGGCTGCGGGCGTGGGTCGTTCGAGCTGACGGGCCTCGACGACGAACGCGTGATCGGCCGGCCGGTCAAGGACGTGCTCGGCCTGCGGTTCGACAACTCCGACGACCCAGTCGGCACGGTCCTGGAATGGGGCGTGCGCGCCCTCAACAAGTCCGTAGAGGTCAATGCCGAAGGCGATCTGCCCGCCCGTGCGACAGCCGACCTCTTTCCAGCCTACGATGAGGACGGCGGCATGCTGCTCGTACTCACCCCGGCGAAGTAGCTTCGCCCGCCGCCGCCGATGAACGACCGTCGTCGCAACCTCTTCGTCCTGCTTCTGGTCGCCGGCCTGCTCGTCGGCTCGCTGGTCGTCATCCTGACGAAGCCCACGCGCCTCGGCCTGGACCTCAAGGGCGGCGTGTCGCTGATCTATCAGGGCAAGCCGACCAAGCAGGCGCAGGTCACCAGCGACTCGATCAACCGCGCGATCGACGTCATGCGCAAGCGCGTCGACCAGCTCGGCGTCGCCGAGCCGCAGATCCAGCGCTCGGGCTCTGACCAGATCGACGTCTCGCTGCCCGACGTCAAGAACGCAGACGAGGCGGCCGCGCAGGTGGGGACCACGGCTCAGCTGTGGTTCTACGACTGGGAGGGCTCGGTCCTCGGGCCCAACTGCAAGCCCGACCCGCGCAACACCGAGGTCACCGGCGGCGCATCGGCCGGCGTGGCGGCGATACCGCCCGCGCTGTCGCAGTTCGATGCCGTCACGCGCGGCGCGAAGTGCCCGCGTACCGACACGGGCAAGGAGTCCTCGGGCGACAAGTACTACCTGGTCGACAAGAAGGCCAAGAAGGTGCTCGTCGGCCCCGACGAGAGCCTCGCCGACCTCAAGCGCGACGCCGCCGCCAAGAAGCTGACGGTCGACCCCGAGCAGATCGTCAAGGTGCCGCAGGGCGTCACCATCGTCCGGGCTGAGCAGGACGACCCGAAGGGCAAGCCGCCGGACTCCTGGTACGTGCTCAAGGACCAGACGATCCTCGGCGGCAAGGACATCAAGAACCCCGAGCAGGGTTTCGACAACGGGCCGGGCGAGAACGGCCAGCCCAACGTCCAATTCGACTTCACCGGCCACGGCGCGAGCACGTGGGAGACGTTCACGAAGAAGCTGTCCCAGCGCGGCCGCGAGCAGGCGCTCGGCGTGGGTGGCAACCAGTCCAACCAGCACTTCGCGATCGTCCTCGACAACGAGATCATCTCGGTGCCGCAGATCGACTGGCAGCAGTACCCCAACGGGATCGACGCCAGCGGCGGATCGCGCATCTCCGGCGGCTTCACGATCTCGTCGGCTCAGCGGCTGGCCGACCTGCTGAAGACGGGCGCGCTGCCGATCAAGCTGCAGCTGATCTCGTCGTCGCAGGTCTCGGCGACGCTCGGCAGGCAGGCGCTGCACCAGGGCCTGATCGCGGGCATCGCGGGCTTCATCATCGTCGCCCTCTTCCTGCTCATCTTCTACCGCGTGCTCGGCCTGATCGCGGTCGGCGCGCTCGTCGTCTACGCGATCTTCTTCTACGCGCTGATCAAGCTCGTCCCGATCACGCTGACGCTGCCGGGCATCGCGGGCCTGATCCTCACCATCGGCGTCGCGGCCGACGCGAACATCGTCATCTTCGAACGCGTCAAGGAGGAGTTGCGGGGCGGCAGATCGATCCAGGCCGCCATCGCCACGGGCTACAAGCGCGGGCTGTCGGCGATCGTCGACGCCAACGTGGTGACCTTCATGGTCGCGTTCATCCTCTTCCTGCTGGCCACCGCGGGCGTCAAGGGGTTCGCGTTCACGCTCGGCGTCGGCACCCTGGTCTCGTTCTTCACCGCGGTGCTGCTGACCCAGGCCGTGCTGGGCCTGATGGGCCGCTCGAAGCTCATCCACAGCCCGGCCGCGCTCGGCGCCCGGCCCCAGCGCAAGGAGCGCCGGCGCTTCGACTTCATGGGCGCGTCGAAGTGGTTCTTCTCGATGTCGGGCGTGATCCTGCTCATCGGCGCGCTCGCGATCGGCGGCAAGGGCCTGAACTTCGGCATCGACTTCGAGTCGGGCACCCGCATCCGCGCCGAGCTCGCCCGCAACGCCGATGAGAACGGCGTGCGCGACGCGATCTCGGCCGACGGCTTCGGCGACGCCGAGATCCAGCGCCTCAGCGGCTCGGGCGCCGGCAAGAACTCCTTCCAGATCTCGACCTCGACGCTGAGCGAGGGCCAGCGCAACCAGATCCAGAGCGACCTGCAGCAGAAGTTCGGCGTCAAGTCCTTCGACTTCGACTTCATCGGGCCGACCTTCGGCCAGACGGTGGCCAAGAGCGCGATCATCGCGATCATCGCCTCGCTGCTGGTCATCTCGATCTACATCTCGCTCAGATTCGAGTGGAAATACGCGGTACCGGTGCTCATCGCGGTGATGCACGACATCCTCATCACCAGCGGCGTGTACTCGCTCCTCGGCCGGGAGGTGACGACGTCGACGGTCGCGGCGCTGCTCACCATCTTGGGCTACTCGCTCTACGACACCATCATCGTGTTCGACCGCGTGCGCGAGAACGTGCCGCGGATGCCGCGCGCCGCCTTCTCGCAGATCGTCAACCGCTCGATGAGCGAGGTGCTGACGCGCTCGCTGGCGACGTCGTTCTGCACGGCGCTGCCGATCGCCGCGCTGCTGTTCTTCGGCGGCGACACGCTGAAGGACTTCGCCTTCGCGCTGCTCGTCGGCGTCATCTCGGGCACGTACTCGTCGATCTTCATCGCCTCGCCGGTGCTCACGCACTGGAAGGAGCGCGAGACCGTCTACGTCCGTCGCCGCCGGCGCATCGCCGAGGCCAACGGCGGCGTCGTGCCCGCCTATGCGACCGCGGTGGGCGGCGCGCCGGTCGACGTGCCGCCGGTCGAGAAGGCCCGCCGCGGGCGCCGGCTCACCGAGCCCGAGGACCCGCAGCGCGGCGTCTCGCAGGACGAGTTCCAGGAGATGGTGCGCGACCTGCACGCCGACGCGCCGCCGACCGCCACCGCGGAGCGCGACCCGGCGGCCGAGCGCGATCCGAGCGCGGATCTCGACCCCGAGGACCTGGTGCTCAAGGACGACAAGCCCAAGCGCGCGCCGAAGCCCAAGCGCCCGCGCAACCGCCGTCACGGGAGGAGCCGCTAGCCATGGGCATGCTCGCGTGGGTGATGATGGGCCTGGCCCTCTGGCACTTCACGATCTTCCTGCCCGACCGCTTCTGGGGCGGCATCGTCGGGGCGTTCCTGGGGGCGTTGCTCGGGGCGGTGATCTGCGGCCTGATCGTCAACGGCTTCACGATCCCCGGCGAGAGCGACACGCATCTCCTGACCGCTTTGGAGGCGATCCCCGGGGCTCTGATCGGGATCGCGGCCGTCTACTTCGAGGGCGTCCGGCGCGGCTACGAGGCGCTCGAGCTGTAGCGCTCGCGCGGCTCGCGCCGCGGTTGACGTGGAGCTGACAGACCGGGAACTGACGCCGCGCACGCCACCATGTCGGCTCGACATGCACGAGCTGGAGGCCGACATCGAACTCAGCACCCAGGCGGTGGCGCGCATCCGCCGCTGGATCGTGCTGCTCGCCGCCGACGAGACCGCTCCGACCTGGAGCCCGGTCGAGGACTACAGCACGCCCGAGACGCTGCGCGCCGCAGCGCGTTGGCTGGTCGACCACGGCCACACCGGCGCCCTGGACTTCGATCTGGTCGGTGTCCTGCTCGCGCTCTTCAGCATCAACCTCCGCGTGGAGATGCAGGGCTGGGAGCTTCCGCGGGATGCGGCCTAGCGTCTACCCCGAGCTGCCGAAGCGGCCGACGATCCTCTCCGCGTAGTAATCCTCCCAGCGGGCATCCGGCTGCGCCGCTGCGTACGCGCGCTCGGAGTCCACGAGCTCGTGCACAAGGTGGCTTGGAGTCGGCGGGGCGCCGAGCGCCTCGGACAGCTCGGAGTGCTCGATGAGCCAGTCCGCGTAGAAGGACGCCCAGTCGTCGTCGGCTCCGTCGGTGATGCGGTACACGACGTGATGGACCTCGCCGGCCTCGTGCAGCAGGTCGCTCACGCGCTGAACGCGCTCGTCCATCGGCCTGCCGCTACTCCTCGTCGTCGCGCGGGACGATCCGCATCATGGGCACTTCCTCGCCCGAGCGGGTATCGGGATAGACGACGTAGGCGCCCGGATTGCCGCCGAACCATGTGCCCTCGGCCTCGCCCACGAAGATGCCCGGGCGCTGGGACCCGTCGGCCTGCTCGACCCAGATCTTCTGGCCTTCGCGGAGCGGCTCCATGGGGCCATCGTGCCGGAAGCGGCCACCGAGCGCCAGATCCATCGCACCGCGGCCACCGTGCCGGCCGCGGCGAGCAGGATCAAGAACGGGTCGATCGGCGTGCGGTAGCGCGGGGTCTCGACGACGAGGAAGACGACGCTCAGGAACATCAGGATCGGGAACGCCCACACGAACCAGGGCGTCCCGCGGGCGGCGCCGATCGCGACCCCCAGGAGCGCCAGCGCGCCGACGATCCAGAAGCACAGCACGCCGCGGTCGGCCCACTTGTGGGCGATGGTGATCGTCGCCGCGGTCGCGCGATAGCGGGCCTGGCCGGCGAGATCGAGCATCCGGCGCGTGTTCCACCAGCCGACCTTGGCCACGTAGGTCGGGTGCTCGCGGATATAGCGCTCCGACGCGACGCGCAGCTCGTGCTCGAGCTTGGCCTCCGGGATGTCGTGGATGCGGCGCATCAGGTTGCCGAACGCGGGGACGTGCTTGATCCCCTGCCACGCCGCGGGGTTCTGCGTGTCCGCGCGCGCCGCGTCGTTGTACGTGCCCGCCATCGCCGAGCCCAGCTGCGTCGAGACCGGCACGAACGCGTGCAGCTCGACGGCGTTGCGGATCGTCCACGGCGCGATCGTCACCGCGGCCGCGACGAGCAGCGCCAGCGGCGGCCCGACGGCCGCCCGCGAGCGCCACGGTCGCCCGTCCCACACGGCGATCGCCAACGGGATCAACAGGATCATCGCGTTGGCGCGCGTCAAGGCCGCCAGCCCGCCGAGCGCGCCGGCGAGCACGGCCCAGCGATAGCGATGGGGCGAGCGCCGGTAGGCGAGGGCCGCCGCGAGCGACGCGAGCATGAACGCGTCGAACAGCGGCTCGGACATGATCGCGCCGCCGACCGTGATGAGCGGGACGTACACCGCGGTCAGCGCCAGCGCGACCAGCGCCACGATCGGCCCCCAGAGCTGCGCGGCGATCACGCCGACCAGGGCGACGATCGCCGTCCCGACGAACGCCTGGGCGATCCGCGCGACCCGGTAGCGATGGGCGTCGGTCGCGCGCTCGACGCCGAACACGTTGTAGACGGCGCCCAGGAAGTACGGATAGCCCGGCGGGCGGAAGGCCGTCGGGCGGTCGTAGGCGATCTCCTTGGAGAAGCCCCGGCCCTCGGCGATCGAGATCGCGTGCACGTCGTAGTCGCGGGCGTCGTGGCGCGCGTGGTAGCCGGGCGTGGCGTCGACATAGGCCACGCGAATGACGAAGGCCAGGACGACGATCGCGATCGCCGCCGGCCAGAACCAGCGGGCGGGCACGCTCAGCCGCCCAGGTCGTCCGCTGAGCGCCGCAGCAGGGGCCAGCGGCCGCGGCGGCGGTCGATGGCAAAGCGGGCGAGCACGCCGAGCGTCAGCACCCCGTAGCGCACGCTGGTCACGAAGTCGACGCTCGAGGCCTCGCCGAAGTAGCGCGTGGGGATCGGGACCTCGACGATGCGCGCGCCGCGCGCGAGCACCTGGGCGAAGATCTGCTGGTCGAAGACGAAGTCGTCGGAGTTGCGCAGAAAGGGGATCGAGCGCAGCAGATCGGCCGAGAAGGCGCGGTAGCCGGTGTGGTACTCCGACAGCGCCACCCCGAAGACGCGGTTCTCGATCCCGGTCAGCAGCCGGTTGCCCACCCACTTCCAGCGCGGCATGCCGCCCGCGATCGCCCGGTCGCGCAGCAGCCGCGAGCCGATGACCATGTCGGCCTCGCCGTCGAGGATCGGCTGCACCATCTCGGGCACCAGCCGCGGGTCGTACTGGTCGTCGGCGTGGACCATGACGATGACGTCGGCGCCGTCGAGCAGGGCGCGCGCGTAGCCGGTCTTCTGGCTGCCCCCGTAGCCGCGATTGCGCGGGTGGCGCACGACGTCCAGCCCGTGCTCCAGCGCGACGCGCGACGTCGCATCCGTACTGGCGTCGTCGACGAGCAGCGCTCGATCGGCCGCCTCCACGGGGATCTCCTCGGTCACGGCCGGGATCGTCCGCGTCGCGTCGTAGGCGGGCAGCACGAGGACCACCGTCGCCGCGTTGCCGCGATCGCGCACGAGCGGCTCGGGGGCGTGCTCGACGTCGACGCGCTTGGCGATGACGACGCGCTCGTCGTACAGCGCCAGGCTCAGCGACGCGCGCTCGGGCAGCCGCCGCGCCAGCCCCTCGAGCGGCCCGTGCGCGGGCCCGAGCCGCTCGGCCAGGCCCTCCGTCCAGCGCCGCACCGAGAACGAGCGCACGAGCGGCACGTCGGTGCAGATGACCAGGCCGCGCGCGCTCACCACCTCGCGCAGCGTCGCGCGTGGGAGCAGGCACGCGTGGGCGGGCACGTAGCCCCACCAGCGCCGGCCGGCGATCCGCGCGGTCAGCGACGACGGGTCGGGCGTGACGACGCACAGCGCCCCGCCGGGGCGCAGCAGCCCGGCGCAGCGCTCGACCGCCGCCACCGGGTCGTCGAGGTGCTCGAGCACGTCGGCGAGCACGACGACGTCGAAGCCCTCGAGGTCCGCGAAGGACTCCAGCGGCATCTCCAGCACCTCGAGGCCCAGCGCCTCGCGCGCGTGGCGCGCCGCCGCGCGCGACCGCTCGAGGCCGACGACCTCGAAGCCGCGCCGGCGCGCCTCGTCGAGCAGGAGCCCGTGGCCGCAGCCGACGTCGAGCAGCCGCCCGCCGTCGACGTGCTCGCAGACGAGGTCGAGCACGTGCGCGGCGGTCGCGCGCCGCCCGACCTCCTCGGCGAGGTAGGCCTCGTCGTCTACGTCGCGGTAGAGGTCGTGCAGCTCATCGCCGCTGGGCAGGACGAGCTGCTGCACGGTCCCGCACTCGACGCACTCGAGCAGGTCGCCGTGGTGGCCGGGCTCGTGCTGGGAGGGCGCGAAGCGCTGCGACGTCGGCGCGCCGCCGTTGCCCGCGACGCGCAGGCTCAACTCGCCGGCGCAGACGCGGCAGGCAGCCTCCGTGGCCATGGCGCTAGCTTCCCCCACGGGGGGGCGACCCTACACGTCGCGCGTGGTCGAGAGCGCCGCCATCCACGGGCGCCGCCCGAGCGCGCGCGCCTCCTCGAGGCGCGGGTCGTCCGGGCGATCGGTCAGATTGAGCACGACGAGCTGCAGCGCCGCTCGGCACGCGCCGTCGGCGAGCAGGCCGGCGGCGAGCGCGTCGCCGTGCAGGTGGACGTTGCTGGTGCGCGCCATCTCGCCCGCGAGCGTCGCGACCTCGCCGGCGGTGCGGGCGATGGCCAGCGGGGTGTCGGTGGCGTCCGACAGCGCGGCGTCGACCTGCTCGGCGCGCCCCGGCATGTCCTCGGGCAGGCGCAGCGCCTCGAGCACGGCGCTATAGGCGCCGAGGTCCTGCTGCGCCAGCGCGAGGGCCTGGCCGCGGAGCTGCTCGGCTCGGGCGTGGACCTCGGCGGGGCGCTCGCCGTCCTTGCCGTGCGCGAACGCGGCCGTCATCTGCACGAGGCCGGCCGCCAGCGCGCACACGATGGCGGATGACGAGCCGCCCCCGGGCGACGGCGTCTTGGCGGCCACCTCCTCGAGCAGCCGGCCGAGCGAACGGTCGGCGAGTGCGTCCATGCCCCCAGTATCCCGCGCTCAGAAGAGCCCGATCGTGCGGCCCGACTCGTCGATGTCGACGTTGAGCGCCGCGGGCTCCTTGCCGAGGCCGGGCATCTGCTGGATGTCGCCGCACAGCGGCACGAGCCAGCCCGCGCCGGTGTAGGCGCGGATGTCGCGCACCGGCAGGCTGAAGTTCTCGGGCGCGTTGAGCAGCGCCGGGTCGGCCGTCAGCGACAGGTGGGTCTTGGCCATGCAGATCGGGAGGTGATCGAGGCCGTCCGCGCTGAACTGCCCGATCTTCTTTTCGGCCTCCGGATAGAAGTAGACGTCGGCGGCGCCGTAGACGCGGCGCGCGATCGCCTCGATCTTGTCCTGGATCGTCCAATCGTCGTCGTAGAGCATGCGGAACTCGCTGGGCTCCTCGCACGCCTCCACCACGGCGGTCGCCAGATCCGCGGCGCCGATGCCGCCCTTGGCGAAGCCCTCGTTGGCCTCGGCGCGGAAGGCCCCGGCCTCGACGGCGAGCTTCTTGACGAGCTCGACCTCCTCGTTGGTGTCGCCCGGGCGGCGGTTGACCGCGACCACGCACGGCAGGCCGAACTGCTTGACGTTGGCCAGGTGGCGGCGCACGTTGGCCATCCCCGCCTCGATCGCGGCGCGCCCGCGCGCGCGGTCGGTGCGCGGGTCGTCCTCGATCCCGCCGTGGTGCTTGATCGCGCGCACCGTGGTGACCAGGACGGCGGCGCTGGGCGACAGGCCGCCGAAGCGGCAGACGATGTCGAAGAACTTCTCCATGCCCATGTCCGATCCGAAGCCCGACTCGGTGACGACGTAGTCGCCCAGCTTCATCCCGATCAGGTCGGCGACCAGCGAGTTGTTGCCGTGGGCGATGTTCGCGAACGGGCCGCAGTGCATGAGGCACGGCTGGCCCTCGAGCGTCTGGATGAGGTTGGGCTTCAGGGCGTCCTTGAGCAGCACGGCCATCGCGCCCGCGGCGCCGAGGTCCTCGGCGGTGATGGGCGCGCCGCCGTTGAACGAGTGCGCCACGGTGATGCGCCCCAGCCGCCGGCGCAGGTCCTGCAGGTCGCGCGCGACGGCCATGATCGCCATGACCTCGGAGGCGGCCGTGATGTCGAAGCCGCTCTCGCGCGGGTAGCCGTTGGCGCGGCCGCCGAGCGCGATCGTGAGGTGGCGCAGCGCGCGGTCGTTCATGTCCATCGCGCGCCGCCAGCCGACCCGCAGGGCGTCGATGTGCAGCGGGTTGCCGTGCAGGATCGAGGCGTCGAGCATCGCCGCGAGCAGGTTGTTGGCGGCGCCGATCGCGTGGATGTCGCCGGTGAAGTGAAGGTTGAGGTCCTCCATCGGCACGACCTGCGTCAGGCCGCCGCCGGCGGCGCCGCCCTTGATGCCGAACACGGGACCCAGCGACGGCTCGCGCAGGCACGCGACCGGGCTCTTGCCGACCACCCCGAGTCCCTGCGTCAGCCCGACCAGCGTCGTCGTCTTGCCCTCGCCGGCCCTGGTCGGCGTCATGCCGGTGACGCAGACGATCTTGCCGTTGGGCGCGTCGCGCATGCGGTCGAGCACGCCGAGGTCGATCTTGGCCTTGTAGCGCCCGTAGGGCTCGAACTCCTCGTCCTCGAGGCCGAGCTCCTCGGCGATCTCCTCGACGGGCTTGAGGACGGCGTCCTGGGCGATCTCGAGGCTGCTCTTCACAGCGGGACTCCTTTCAATGGCTCACGGCGGCGGCGGCGAGCTCGGACACGAGCCGGTCCTCGTAGAAGCGCTCGAGCGCGAAGGGGGCGATGAGCTGCGGTGTGCTGCCGGTGTCGATGAGCTCGGCCAGCGTCTTGCCGACGATCGGGGCGGCCTTGAAGCCATAGGTGCCCCAGCCGGCGGAGACGTGGAAGTTGTCGACCTCGGTCTTGCCGAGGATCGGGCTGTAGTCGGGGCTGAGGTCGCAGAGGCCGGCCCACGAGCGCAGCATCCGGGCGCGCTCGAGCTGGGGGAACAGCTCCAGCGAATGGCGGCTGGCCTCCTGCAGGAAGTTCAGCGTGCCCTGCATGCGGTAGGTCGTCCACGGCTCGATCTCGGCACCGATGAGGAACTCCCCGCGATCGGTCTGCGAGATGTACACATGCATCTGCGAGGAGACGATGACCACGTCGAGCAGCGGCTTGAGTGGCTCGGTGACGAAGGCCTGCAGGATGTGGGTGGTGATGGGCAGCGGCACGCCGGCCATGTCGCAGGTCAGTGTGCTCCAGCCCGCGGTGGCGCTGACCACCTGGCCGGCCCGGATCGTGCCGCGGTTGGTCCGCACGGCGCTGACGCGCCCGTTGCTGCGCTCCAGGCCGAGGACCTCGGTGTAGGGGTGGATCTCGGCGCCGCCCTCGTCGGCCCCGCGGGCAAAGCCCCAGACGACGGCGTCGTGGCGGATGATCCCGCCCGGCGGGTGGTACAGCGCGCCCATGATCGGATAGGTCGCCTCGGGGCTGACGTGCATCGCGGGCGCCAGGCGCTTGACCTCCTCGGGCCCGATGAGGCGCGAGTCGATCCCCTGCAGGCGGTTGACCTCGGCGCGGTTGGCCATGACGAACAGTGCGCGGTCGGAGTGCGCGAGCGTCAGGTGCCCGCACTGCGAGAACAGCAGGTTGAAGTTCAGCTCCGCCGACAGGCCCTCGTAGAGCTTGACGCTGGCGTCGTAGAAGCGCGCGCCCTCGGGTGTCTTGTAGTTCGAGCGCAGGATCGTCGTGTTGCGCCCGGCCGCGCCCGACCCGATGTAGCTCTTCTCGAGGATGCAGACGTCGGTGATCCCGCGCTGGCGCAGGTAATAGGCCGTCGAGAGGCCGTGCGAGCCGCCGCCGATGATGACGACGTCGTAGGAGTCCTTGAGCTCGGCGCGCCGGCGCCACATGCGCCGCTTGCGGAAGATGTCACGCACCGGCCACCCCGCCGAACGGTGCCGCGGCGTCGGACACCACGGTCCACATGTACTCGCCGAGGGCCCAGCCGAAGAGCATCAGGAAGCGATCGTCGTCCTCGCGCAGCACGTAGCCGGGCGTGCGCGCCACCGAGCCGGGGCGGAAGCCGCCGACCGGCATCTCGCGCTCGCGCAGATCGAGCGCGCAGAACCGCGCGAAGACCTCGCGCGCCTGCGGCCCGCAGATGGCGAGGGCGGCGAGCGAGCAGGTGACGTCGATGCCGTCGGCATCGGAGGCGCCGAGCACCAGCATGCGATCGCGGGTGATCGGACACCGCCAGCTCCCGTTCGCCTTCGCTGCCAGTCCCGGCGTGAGGTCGTGCGTGCCGTGGACCTCGACCTTGCGCAGGTGCGACATGTCGGTCCAGGTCAAAGAGCCGTTCGCCGGATAGGACACCGCGACGTTCCATCCGTCGCGCACCTCGAACCGCGCGCCCGCCGCCAGCGCCTGGCGCTCCATCGGCGAGCGCGCGATGGCGTCGCCGGAGACCTCGAGGAACTCGAAGGCGGTCACGAGCGCAGCACCTCGCCCTCGGGGTCGTAGAACGGCTTGGTCAGCACCGATGCGCTGAGGCGCCGGCGCTCGTCGGAGATGGTGATGGTGGCGCCGTCCGCGGCGAGGGGGGAGGGGACCCAGGCCATCCCGATGACCTGGCCGAGCTGGCGGGAGTGCCTGGCGCTCGTGACCTGGCCCACCGGCTCGCCTCGCTCGTCCAGCACGGCCGCGCCCTCGGTCGGCACGTCGCCGTCGGGCATCGCGAAACCGACCAGCGCCGTCTCGCTCGGGTGCTCGGCGGCGTGCTCGAGCGCCCACTTGCCGATGAAGTCCTCGTCCTTGTCGAGCTTGACGATCCACGGCATCGCGGCGCCGAACGGGGTGGACTCCGAGTCGGTGTCCTGGCCGACGAGGATGTGCATCTTCTGCAGGCGCAGGATGCGCTGGGGCTCGAGGCCGAACGGCCGGATGCCGTGCTCGGCGCCCGCTTCGAGGATCGCGTCCCACACGTGATGGCCGTAGGCGGCCGGGAAGTGGATCTCATAGCCGACCTCGCCGACGAAGCCGATGCGCAGGATCAGCGACGGCACGCCTGCCACGGCCGCGCGCTTGCCGTCGAGGTAGGCGAAGGCCTCGTTGGAGCAGTCAAGCTCGGAGAGGCGGCCCATGATCTCCCGCGCGCGCGGGCCCGCGAGGTTGACCGCCGCGAGCCCCTGGGTGACGTCGGTCAGCGTCACCCGCATGCCCCAATCGGCCAGCCACCAGGCGAACCACTGCTCCACCGCGCCGGCGCCGCTCGACGTCGTGGTCACGTAGAAGCTCTCGTCGTCCAGGCGGCAGATGGTGCCGTCGTCCATGATCCGCCCGGCGTCGGAGGTCAGTACGCCGTAGCGGATCCTTCCCGGCTTGAGGTTCGAGAAGCGGTTGGGGTACAGGCGGTCGAGGAACTCGGCGGCGTCGGGGCCGCGGACGATCAGCTTGCCCAGGGTCGACACGTCGATCAGCCCGGCGCTCTCGTGCACGGCCAGCGCCTCGGCCTGCGGGTCGCCGTAGTCGTAGGCGCGGCGCCAGTCGCCCGCCCATTGCACGCGCGCGCCGAGCTCGCGGTGGCGCGCGTGGATGGCCGAGCGCTTGGCCGGCTCGTAGGTGGGCCCGGCCAGTGCTCCGAGCGGCACCGTCGACCACGGTGGCCGCGCGGTCGTCGTGCCGACCGACTGCAGGTCCTGGCCGGTCTCCTGCGCCATGAGCCGCACGGCCGGCAGCTGGCACATGCGCCCCTGGCACGGCCCCATGGTCGTCGTCGTGTAGCGCTTGGACAGCTCGATCGAGTCGTAGCCCTCGTCGACGCTGAGGTGGATGTCCTTGGCGGTGACGTCCTCGCAGATGCAGGCAAAGCACTTGCCGCGCTGCGCGCCCGAGACGGCGGGGGGCACCGCCTCGGGCGCCGTGGCGCCTTCTCCGGCCACCGCGCCCACGGCCTCCACGCCATCGGGCAGGTCGGCCAGGGCGAAGTGCCCGCGCCTCGCGTCGTACGCCGTCCTGCCGCCCGCCTGGGCGACGAGGGAGGTGGCAGGCGCGAAGCCGCCGGAGACTACGAGCAGGTCGCATTCGATGCGCCGCTCCGCGCTGCCGTCGATCGCGCCGAGGACGACCGCGCGCACCTGCTTGCGCCCCTGCGCCTCGAGCACCGTCCAGCCCGCGCGCAGGTCGGCGACCGCGACCACCTCGACGCGAGCCGCGCGCAACGCCTCGGCCACCTCCAGGCCGCGGTCCGACGTGGCGGCGACCACGGCGCGCGTGCCCGGCGCCACGGCGTAGAGCGAGATCAGCCGGCGGACCGCGCCCGACAGCATCACGCCGGGTAGGTCGTTGCCGGCGAAGACGAGCGGCTGCTCGATCGCGCCGGTGGCAAAGATCAACCGGCGCGCGCGGATCTGGTGCAGCGTCGTGCCCTGCCAGACGGCGACGAGGCCGTCGAAGCAACCCAGGGCGGGAGCGGACGAGAGGATCTCGACGCCGGCGCCGGCGGCGCGGGCGGCCAGCGCGCGCGCCTCGTCGTGGCGGCCGTCGGCGAGCGCGCGCCCGCCGGGCTCGGCGCCCTCGTCGGCCAGCACGACGTCCTCGCCGGCCTCGGCCGCCGCCAGCGCGGCGCGCAGGCCGGCCAGGCCGCCGCCGATGACCAGCACGTCGGCGTGGCGGCGGCGGTACTCGCTGCGCCACTCGCGCTCGTCCTGCTTCTCGCGCAGCCTGCCCAGCCCGGCGGCGTTGCGCAGGACCTTCTCGTACAGCGGCCACAGCCGTCGCGGGCGGATGAAGGTCTTGTAGTAGAAGCCCGGCGGCGTGAACGGCCCGCCGACCGCGTCGGTCACCGCCATCAGGTCGCGCTCGAGGCTGGGGGAGGCGTTGAGGTGCTCGACCCGCATGCCCTCGCGTAGGGGCTCGGTGCACGCGCGCACGCCCGGCGCGCCGTCGACGGCCACCAGGCAGTTCGGGCACTGGCCGGCGCAGCACAGCAAGCCGCGGCGGCGGTGGTACTTGAAACTGCGCGAGAAGGTGCGCTGCCCCTCGACGTAGAGGGCGGAGGCGATGGTGTCGCCCGCGAGGCCATCGACGGGCTTGCCGTCGAAGGTGAAGCGCACGGTCCGCGCGCGATTGATGCGCTCGCCGGGCTGCTTCGGTAACCGGCTCACTGCATCGCCTTCGCCTCGTCGGGCAAGGCCGTCCACAGCACGCGGTTGTCGCGCGTGTCGCGCTCGGCGACGAACCATGCCCGGCAGCCGGAGCGGTGATACCACCACTCGCGCTGGACGCCGGCGACGTTGCGGCGGAAGTAGTTGTAGGCCCCCAGCTCGCGCCGCGAGGGGCGTTCGCGCGGACGGCGCGAGACCTCGCCGCCGTAGGCGAAGTCGGTCACCTCGCGGGTGCCGCAGTTCGGGCAGGTCAGCAGATACGACACGACGGCCTGGGGGACTGATATGTTGCCCTATCGGCAAGAGCGTTGCCGATACGGGAATAGACTTTCACAGACGGGAGGTCGCTGCAACCGTGCCGCGCGCGATGAGAGAGGAGGGGCGGACGCTCGCCTCGGTCGACCGCGCGCTCGCGCTGCTCGACGCCCTCGCCGAGCTGCCCTCGGGCGCTCGTGTGGGCGAGCTCGCCCAGCGCACCGACATCAACCAGAGCACGGTGTCGCGGCTGCTCGGGACGCTCATGGCCCGCGGCCTCGTCGATCGCGACGACGCGACGGCGCGCTACCGCCTCGGCCTGCGAATGGTGGCCTACGGCGACGCCGTCCTCGCGGGCCTCGACGTGCGGGTCATCGCGCGGCCGCACCTCGAGCACCTCGTCGCCCGGACGGGGGAGACCGCGACGCTGTCCGTGCCGGGCGAGACGCAGCCGTTCACCATCGACTTCGTGCCCAGCCCGTCGAACGTCGCCAGCCGGGCCGAGCTCGGCCGACCGAGCGTCACCCACGCGACGGTCACCGGAAAGCTCCTGCTCGCCTTCGGGCCGCTGCCGCTCGACCGCCTCGGGCCCGAGCCCTACGAGCGCTTCACGGCCCGCACGCTCACCTCGCGCGCCGACCTCGCGCGCGAGGTCGATCGCGTGCGGGCCGAGCGCATCGCCTACGGCCGCGAGGAGCGCGAGGACGGTCTCAATGCCGTGGGGGCGCCGGTGCTCGGCCGCGAGGGCGCGCTCGAGGCGATGCTGAGCATCCAGGGCCCGGCCAGCCGGCTGCAGGTCCGGCGCATGGCCGGCCTGGCCGCCCCGCTGCGGGAGGCCGCCGATGCGGTCGGCGCCGCGCTGGGTGGAAGCGGCTAGGCCGCGACCTCGGCGGCCTCGTCGAGGCCCGCGTCCTCGCGCAGCGCCTGCGCCTTGTCGGTGAGCTCCCACGTGAAGTCCGGATCCTCTCGGCCGAAGTGGCCGTAGGCGGCGGTCTTCTGGTAGATCGGGCGGTGCAGGTCCAGGTGCTCGCGCAGGACACCCGGCCGCAGGTCGAAGTGCTCGTCGATGAGCGCGAGGATCATGCCGCGACCGATTTTCTCTGTCCCGAAGGTCTCGACCATGGTCGACACGGGCTGCGCGACGCCGATCGCATAGGCGACCTGCAGCTCGCAGCGATCGGCGAGGCCCGCCGCGACGACGTTCTTGGCCACGTAGCGCGCCGCATAGGCGGCCGAGCGATCGACCTTCGAGGGGTCCTTGCCGGAGAAGGCGCCGCCGCCGTGGCGGGCCATGCCGCCATAGGTGTCGACGATGATCTTGCGCCCGGTCAGCCCGGCGTCCCCGACCGGCCCGCCGATGACAAAGCGCCCGGTCGGGTTGACGAGCAGGGTGCGGCGCAGCTCGGCCTCGTCGTAGAGCTCGCGCGGCAGGACGGGGGTGACGACTTGCTCCCAGAGGTCGTCGAGCAGGAACGAGTGCTCGACGCCGTCGCGGTGCTGGGTGGAGATCAGGACGCGCTCGATCGCCGCGGGGCGCCCGTCGCGGTAGCGCACGGTGACCTGGGTCTTGCCGTCGGGGCGCAGGTAGGACAGCCCGTCGCGGCGCACCTCCGACAGCCGCCTGGCCAGCCGGTGCGCCAGCGCGATCGGCAGCGGCATCAGCTCGGGCGTCTCGCGCGTGGCGTAGCCGAACATCATCCCCTGGTCGCCGGCGCCGGCCGAACCGGCGGCGTCCGCGGCGCTGTCGACGCCCTGGGCGATGTCGGGCGACTGCTTGTCGATGGCGTTGATGACCGCGCACGAATCGGCGCTGAAGCCCAGGTCGGCGTCGACGTAGCCGATCTTGCGGATCGTCTCGCGCGCGACCCCCTGGATGTCGACGGACGTCGTCGTCGAGATCTCGCCCGAAACGACGACGAGACCCGTGTTCACCAGCGTCTCGCACGCCACCCGGCCGGCCGGGTCCTCGGCCATGACGGCGTCGAGCACGCCGTCGGAGATCTGGTCGGCCACCTTGTCGGGGTGGCCCTCGGTGACCGATTCGGAGGTGAACAGGAACTCGTCGGGCTTCGTCATGGGCGCGTGATCTCCAGGAGGTAGGCCACCATCACGTCCTGCTCGCGGAAGCTCAGGTGGTAGGCGTCGGACAGCTCCTCGACGCGCTCGATCTGATCCTTGCGCTGTTCGAACAGGTCGTGGAAGGCGAAGAACTCGAAGTCAACCACGCGGGCGTCGAAGCCGCCCTGCGCCAGCAGCGCGGCCGTGCGCTCCTGCCCGAGGATCGAGATCTGCATGACGTAGGCGACGCCGTCGTCGGCCAGCAGCTTGGGCAGCAGCGCCAGGAGGTGATCGAGCAGGTTGCGCCCCCAGAAATCCAGCGGCCGGTGGCTGTTGGGCTGCTCGTAGGGGTCGACGGGCATCTGGTAGAGGCTCGCGACGACGAGGTCGTAGCGGTCCTTGGGCACCCACGGGTAGAGGTCGATCGCCTCGCCGGTGATGCGGTCGGCGACGCCGTTGCGGAACGCGTTGGACAGCGTGTTGGCCACGGCGCGACGGTCGATGTCGATGGCGTGCACGTGGTCGGCGCCGTTGCGGGCCAGCTCGATGGCCAGCAGGCCGGTGCCGCAGCCGATGTCCAGGCAGCGCTTGCCCTCGCCGATGCCGTTCTGAAAGAGGTACTTCCAGACCAAGAAGCTGCCGTGGGTGGGCACGAACACCCCGGGCTCGCACACCAGCTCGGGCACGGGTAGCGGGAAGAGCCGCCGGCCGCGGTCGTCGATCCACGGCTTGCCCCCGGGGGCGTCGTGCGCGGGAGCGCCGTTGACCGTGGGCTCGGTCGCGGCTCGCGCGCCGCGTGGCATGTCGCGCACCTTCGCGCGCGCCCCCGCGACGTGCTCGGGGCGCGTGCCGCAGCAGCCGCCGATGATCTGCGCGCCCTCCTGGCGCCAGGTGGCGGCGAACTCGCCGTACTGCTCGCCGTCGACGCTCTTGTCGAAGCTCCAGCCGTCGTCGGTGTAGTAGCCGAGGTTGGGATAGACGCCGAGCGGCATGTCGGTGAAGTCGCGCAGCCAGGGCAGCATCCCCGGCACGTGGTCCGGGGGCAGGCAGTTGATGAGCAGCGCGCGCACGCCGAGGTCTTCCAGGCGCCGCGCCGCACGGCCGAACTCGTCGCCTTCGGGACCGCCCCAGTGCTGACCGAACACGCCGCACACGCCGTGGCGACAGCGGCGGAAGCTCGTCCACGCCGGCAGTCCGGTGGCGACGAGCGCCTCGATGGCGCCCAGCGTCAGGCCGTTGCGGATCAGGGTGATCGTCTCGAGCAGGATGAGGTCCGGCGGGCTGTCCTCGAAGGCGCGCGGGAGAAGCTCGATGAACTCGCGGCGCGCCTCCGCGTCCACGTCGCCGTTGACGCTGAAGGCCAGCGCGACCTCGCCCTCCTTGCCCGCCTGCGCGATCGCCTCGCGCCCGATCTCGATGCCGCGCCGCGCGACGTCCATCCAGTGCAGCGGGGCCAGGTGCCCGCCGCGCGCCGACTGCATCTCGGCCGTCAGGCCCCAGGTGTTGGTGGAGATGACGTCGCAGCCGAGGTCGACGTAGCTGCGGTGGACCTCGCGCACCACGTCGGGCCGGTGGACGAGCGCCGACGTGCCCCACAGCGCCTCGTCGCGGCCACGCTCGGCGTCGGGCAGCCGGCGGCCGAGCTCGGTGGCGATCCCGCCGTCGAGGATCACGCAGCGCTCGGCGGCGATCAGCTCCTCCACGCGACGGTACGCCGGATCGAGCTCCTGCCCGGCGCCCAGCCGCGCCCCTTCCTGAAGCGCGCTCATGCCAGCATTCTCAGGCTCCCGAACGCCTTCGTCGCCTCTCAGGGGATAGGTATCACCCTGTCCGAAGGGAAGGGGCGGCGCCTAGGATGCCGTCCCGGTGAGCGCGTACGGAGATCTCGTCGCCCGCGGCGGCCTGTCGGCGGCGCACACGCTCCTGCTGGCCGCCGTTCCAGACCGGTCCGTCGTCCTCGACGTCGGCTGTGCGGAGGGCTATCTGGCGGCGGCGCTGGCGCGGCGCGGGTGCGAGGTCCACGGGGTCGAGAGCGACGCGGTCGCGGCCGAGGCGGCGCGCGCGCACTGCGCGACGGTCTGGACCATCGACGTCGAGGACGCGACGGCGCGCGAAGGTGTCGGCCGCGGCTTCGACGCGGTCGTCCTCGGCGACGTGCTCGAGCATCTGCGCGACCCGTGGTCGGTCCTGGCGTGGGCGGCCGCGCGCCTGCGCGACGGTGGCATCGCCGTCGTCTCCGTTCCCAATGCCGTGCACTGGACGGTCCGCCGGGAGATCGCGCGCGGCCGCTTCCCGATGCGTGACTGGGGGACGTTCGATCGCACGCATCTGCGCTGGTTCACGCGCTCTGGCGCGCGCGAGCTGCTGCGCGGTGCCGGGCTGACGATCGAGCGCGAGCAGTTCACGCCGGCGCCGCTCCCCGGCGAGGCGCTGGCGCGCGATCCCGACGCGGCGCCCGGCCGCGCGCTCGCCCGCGCGCGCCGGCTCGCCGCCGATCGCGCCCCCGAGCTGTTCGCGCTGCAGTTCGTGCTGACCGGCGTCTACGTGCCTTGAGCGCCGGCGCCGTCGCGCAGCAGGCGACGCAGGATCTTGCCCGACGGCAGCTTGGGGATCCGGTCGACGAACTCGACGGCGCGGATGCGTTTGTGCGGCGCGACGCGCTGCGCCACCCAGGCCATCAGGTCGTCGGCGGCGACCTCGTCGCACGCGACGACGAACGCCTTCGGGGCCTCGCCGGCGGCCTCGTCGGGAACGCCGACGACGGCCGCATCGGCGATCGCCGGGTGGGTGCACAGGAGACCCTCGAGCTCGGCCGGGGCGACCTGGAAGCCCTTGACCTTGATGAGCTCCTTGAGGCGATCGGTGATGCGCAGCACGCCGTCGGCGCTGATCGTCGCGAGGTCGCCGGTGTGCAGCCAGCCGTCGTCGTCGATCGTCGCGGCGGTGGCATCGGGCCTCCCGTGGTAGCCGCGCATGAGCTGCGGTCCGCGGACGAGGAGCTCGCCCTCGCCATCGGCGCCGACGTCGCTGCCGGTCTCGGGGTCGAGCACGCGCGCCTCGACGCCCGGGAGCAGCGGGCCGACCGTGCCCGGCTCGATCGCCTCGGGTTCCTCGGGGTTGAGGACGGCGATCGCCGACGTCGCCTCGCTCATCCCGTAGCCCTGCCCGAAGACGCAGCCGAGGCGCTCGGCGCACGCCCGCTCGGTCGCGGGGTCCAGCGGCGCGGCACCGCAACCCAGCCAGCGCAGCGACGAGAGATCGAAGCTGTCGACCATCGGATGCCGTGCGAGCGCGAGCGCGACCGGCGGGGCCACGATCGAGGCGGTCACCCGGTGGTCTTCGATGGCGCGCAGGAACGCCTCGAGCTCGAAGCGGGCCATCGTCACCAGCGTGGCGCCCTGACAGAGCGCGTGCGCCGCGACGGTGATCAGCCCCATGCAGTGATACATGGGGGCGACCCCGAGCACCGTGTCCTGGGGGCCGAGCGTGAGCACGGCCTCGGCCTGGGCCAGGTTGGCGACGACGGCGCGGTGTGTGAGCTCGACGCCCTTCGGCAGGCCGGTCGTGCCGCTGGAGTAGGGCAGCAGGACGACGTCGTCGGGCGCGATCGCGACGGTGGGCGGCTCGCCGTCGCTGCCGATCTCGTCGTGGCCGAGGACGGCGTCGAAGCCCGCTTCGGTCGCGGCCTCTCGCGCGCGATCCATGAACGGCGCGGTCGTGACGACGAGCCGTGCGCCGGAGTCGCGCAGCTGGTAGCCGAGCTCGTCGGCGGTGTAGAGCGGGTTCGCCGTCGTGGTCGTCACGCCCGCCATCGCGGCGCCCAGGACGGTGATCGCGAACTCGGGCTGGTTGGGGCTGTAGACGGCGACGACGTCGCCGCGCCCGAGGCCGCGCTCGGCGAGGCCGGCGGCCGTGCGGCGCGCGGCGGCGGCAAGCTCGCCGTAGGTCAGCGTCCGGCCGTCGGACGCGTCGACGAGCGCGGTGTGGCGCGCCCACCGCTCGGCGTGACGCAGGACGTGCCGCGCGAAGTCTTCGTCCGGGATCTCCGGCGCCGGCCATGGGCTCTGAACGACTGCTTCGGCGGTCGAGACGATCGGCTGCAAGGTGGCCCCCTCGGCTCCTCGACGGCGTCTTCCCTGAACCCGGATACTCCGTTTAGGACGGTTGACCCTACGGTACGATTCGGACTATGTCAACCGTGCGCCTGGGCCCGACGTCGTACGTGGTCCTCGGGAGCATCGCCGTGCGTGGGCCGTCGACGTCCTATGACCTCAAGCGCTTCGTCGAGGTGACGCTCGGCAACTTCTGGTCGTTCCCGCATTCGCAGCTCTACGCCGAGCCCGACCGGCTGGCGCAGGCCGGTCTGCTGACCGAGGAGCGCGAGGCCGGCGGGCGCCGGCGGCGGACCTACGCGATCACGCCGGGCGGCCGCGAGGCGCTCGAGGCCTGGCTCCGCGACGCCTCGTCACCCGCGGAGCTGCGCGATCCCGGGCTGCTCAAGCTCTTCTTCAGCGAGGTGGCTGACGACGATGTGTTCGACGCGCTCGTCGACGAGCAGATCGCGGTGCACCGCGACACCCTGGCGCGCTACGAGTGGCTGGGCCGCCGCTATGGCACGCGTCCCGAGTACTCCCGTCGCGTGGTGACGCTGCGGGCGGGGCTCGCGATGGAACGCGCGCTGCTGGGTTTCTGGGAGCAGCTCGCCGAGGAGTCGGCTCAGGCCTCGCGCCCGAGCGAGAGCCGCAGGTAGCGCGAGGTCGCCTCGGCGCGGTTGGCCGCGTTCATCTTGCGCAAGATGTTCTTGACGTGGAACTTGACCGTGCCCTCGGAGACGACGAGCGAGCGGGCGATGTCGGCGTTCGTCTCGCCGCGCACGAGGTGCTCGAGGACATCGAGCTCGCGCGGGGTGAGGAGGTCGCGCAGCACCGAGCGCGCCGCCGGCGGACGCTCTGACTCCTCGCCGTCGGCCGGCTGACGGTCGCGGGCGAGGTCGATGACGCCGTCGGACAGCTCGGCCGTGCGCGCGTCGGCCCACGTGGCGATCCGGCGCAGCTCCTGGCGCTCGATGCGCAAACGCCGGCGCAGCACGGCGCGCTCGTAGACATCGCTGAAGCCCTCGGCGAAGCGCGACAGCGCCTCGCGGTCGGCCGCCCGCAGGGGGCCGATCGCGCGATCGCCGTGCAGGAAGCCGACGACGTGCCCGTCCATGAGCACCGGAGCGGCGACGTAGTCGCCCCAGCGCATGACCTCCCAGTTGGCCTGCCGCGTGACCGGATCGCCGTCCTCTTCGGTGACGATCGCGGCCCGCCGGCGGCGCAGGAGCTCGCCCTCGACGAGCGGGTAGGCGATCTGCACCGGCGCTGCGCGCAGCCGGGCGAGCGTCTGCTCGGCGCTCTTGGCGTCGCCGTTCCAGTGCAGCGCCTCGGCGACGAGCCGGCCGTCCTCGACGCGGCTGAGCAGCACCCGATCGAGCCCGATCGCGGCCGCCGCCTCCGTGGGCGCGCGCTCGATGATCTCGCTCACCGGGCCGGCGTCGGCCAGCCGGGCCAGCGCCGCCCGGACGCGCTCGAGCACGCGCAGCCGCGCGATCGCGCCGTCGTCGACCAGCTCGGCCAGCAGCGCGCGCAGGTCGTCGTTGGCCGGATCGGCCTCGAGGGCCGCGGCCAGGGCTTCGTGCGCGGCGAGCACGTCGTCGACGTCGCCGGCGAGCGCCTGGCCGACCCGCTCGTGCAACGTCAGCGTCATGGTCTGTGCCGGACCTCGAGCAGGTAGGCGACCATGACCTCCTGCTCGCCGACACGCAGGTGGTAGGCGTCGCTGAGCTCCTCGACGCGCCCGATCTGCGTGCGGCTGTCGCCCAGGTCGGGTGGGAAGGCGAACAGCGTGTAGTCGACGGCCTGGGCGGTGAAGCCGGCGGTCGCGAGCATCTCGCTGGTGCGCTGCTGGGAGAGCAGCGAGAGCTGCACGACGTAGGCCACGCCCTCGGGGGCCAGCGCCTCGGGGAGCTTGGCGATGAGCTGGTCGACGAGGTTGCGCCCCCAGTAGTCGGGCGGGCGGTGGCTGGAGACGCGCGCGAACGGGTCGGTCGGGCGCTGGTAGAGGCTCGCCACGATGACCTCGTAGCGCTCCTCGGGCACCCACGGATAGAGGTCGACGGTCTCGGCCGTCACCCGGTCGGCGACGTCGTTGCGAAAGGCGTTGGCGAGCGTGTTGGCCACTGCGCGGTCGTCGATGTCGAGGGCGCGCACGTGCGCGGCGCCGTTGAGGGCGAGCTGCACGGCGAGGATGCCGGTGCCGCAGCCCATGTCCAGGCAGCGCTGGTGGGCGCCGATGCCCTCGCGGAAGACGTAGCGCCAGGCCATGTAGCTGGGCTCGGTCGGCGCCGCGACCCCGGGCTCGACGGTGAGGTCGGGGAAGGGCAGCGGGTACAGCGGGCGCCGGCGGCGGTCGGTCCACGTGCCGGTCGGCTCGGCCGGCGCGGGCGACGCGTCGCCGTTGGCGCGCTCCGCCTCCTCGGCGGGGCGCCGGTGGCCCGGCGAGGTGCCCGCCAGGCGCCGCGCGGCGGCGGCGATGTGCTCGGGGCGCACGCCGCAGCAGCCGCCGATGATCTGCGCGCCCTCCTCGCGCCAGCGCAGCGCCATCTCGGCGTACTCCTCGCCGCCGACGCCGGGGGCGAACCGCCACCCGCGGTCGGAGTAGTAGCCGAGGTTGGGGTAGACGCCGAGCGGGAGGTCGGTGAAGTCGCGCAGGTAGGAGACCATCCCCTCGACGTGGTCGGGCGGAATGCAGTTGATCAGCAGCGCTCCGATCCCCATCTCCTCGAAGCGCCGGGCCGCGCGCCCGAAGGCGTCGCCCTCCGGGCCGCCCCAGTGCTGGCCATAGATCCCGCACAGGCCGTGGCGGCAGCGCCGGAAGGACAGCCATACGGGCAGGCCGGTGGCGAGCAGGCCCTCGATCGCCTCGTCGAGCGTGGTGGTGACCAGCGACAGCGTCTCGACGAGGACGAGGTCCGGCGGCTGGGGCTCGTCGGCGAACATCCGCGCCAGCAGGCGGACGGTCTCGCGGCCCTCCTCGGAGTCGACGTCGCCGTTGAGCGAGAAGGCGACCGCGCTCTCGCCGTCGCGGCCCAGTTCCTGCACGGCCTGGCGCGCGAGCCGCAGCCCGCGGCGCCCGACGTCCATCCAGTGCACCGGCTGGTCGCGGTCGGTCCACAGCCGCGGCCCGTCGGCGGCCAGCGCCGAGGCCAGGCCCCAGGTGTTGGTCGAGATGACGTCGCAGCCCGCCTCGAGGTAGCGGCGATGCACGCGCAAAACCGCGTCGGGGTTCTCGATGAGGGCGCGCGTGCCCCACAGCGGCTCGTCGAGCGCGTCCTTGGAGCCGGCCGCCTGGGGCAGCTCGGTGCCGAGGCCACCGTCGAGGATGACGCAGCGCGCCGCGGCGATCGACTCTTCGACGCGACCGTAGGCGGTGACCCTCTCCTGTGAGCTTGCCAGGTACCGGAAGATACCTGCGAGCGGGGCGTTTCTAGACGCGCGGCACAGCGGCGAGGCGGTCCAGCGCCTCGGTGCCGACCATCGATAGCCCGAGCGCGCGGCCGGCCTCGAACAGCTCCTGCCAAGCGCTGACCGCCTGCTCGGCATCGACGACGAGCAGGAAGCGCTGGGCGGTCTCGCGCAGCACCAGCACCGGGCCGCCGGCAAACCAGCACTCGGCCACGGCGCCCACCGCCATCTCGGGCAGCCCGGCGTCGTCGAGCAGGCGCTCCGCCCGCGGGCCCACGAGCGTGAGGGCGCTGGCCGTCTCGGAGCGGTCGACGAGGTCCAGCGGGGCGCCGTGGGCGACGGCCTCGCGCACGATGCGCCTCCAGCGCGCCGTCGCGCTCCACGAGCCGGCGATGACCACGCGGTCGGGCGCGACGCGGCAGCACCACGCGCCGGCGGTGCGGATCGCGTCGCCGGGCTCCGGGACCCGGCCGTCGACCGCGTCGCCGAGGATCTGCGCCAGCCACGGCGCGGGACCGGCGAGCTCGAGCGTGCCGAGGTCCGAGCGGACCGCCAGCCCGACGCGTTTGACGCACACGGCCAGCTCGGTCGCGGTCGATCCGAAGTTGGCGGCCACCGGGTGGCCGTCGCGGACGACCATGACGC
The DNA here is from genome assembly GCA_036555665.1 of Solirubrobacteraceae bacterium. GTDB lineage: Bacteria > Actinomycetota > Thermoleophilia > Solirubrobacterales > Solirubrobacteraceae > JAOPZW01. The sequence goes on from DATBKW010000258.1 coordinate 40,920, forward strand.
CGCCGGCGCGCAGGACGCGGTCGGCGATCGTGAGCGTGGCGAACTCCCCGCGGGTGGCGGTCATGGCTCTGGAACCTAGTCCGGCGCGGAGGCGCCCGCGCCTGCCCATGGGCAGGTCTTGCCCTCCCCTTCGGGAGGGGGAAGATCCGTCCGCCCGCGCGCCTAGCGTCCTTGCGCCGTGCAACGCCGTCTGGACATCCCGCCCGCCCCGATGCAGCAGGTGCGCGCGCTCGAGCGTTCGCTCGGCGTCAGCTTCGCGGTGGCGCAGGTCCTGGTGCGCCGCGGGCTGGGCGAGGAGCCGGCCGCGCGCGCGTGGCTCGCGGCCGCCGAGCGCCACGATCCCTCGGTCTTCGCGGGGATCGACCGCGCGGTTGCGCTGGTGCTGGGTCACGTGCAGGCGGGCTCGCGCATCACGGTCCACGGCGACTACGACGTCGACGGCGTGTACTCGACGGCGATCCTCGTGCGCGTGCTGCGCTCGCTCGGTGCCTCGGTCGACTGGTACCTGCCCAGCCGCATCGACGACGGGTACGGTCTCGCCGCGGCGACCGTCGATCGCCTGGCGGCGCGGGGCACGCGCCTGCTGGTCACCGCCGACTGCGCGATCACGGCGGTCGAGGAGGTTGCCCGCGCGCGCGAGGCGGGCATCGACGTGGTCGTCACCGACCATCACAGCCCGCGCGCCGACGGCGCGCTGCCCGATGCGCCGATCGTGCACCCCGCCGTGTGCGGCTATCCCTGCGCGGACCTGTGCGCGACCGGGGTCGCCCACAAGCTCGCCGCCGCGCTGCTGACGGGCGCGGGCCGCGACCCCGCGGGCGCGGACGAAGACCTCGATCTCGTCGCCCTGGCCACCGTCGCCGACTGTGTGCCGCTGCGCGACGAGAACCGCAGGCTGGTCCGCGAAGGCCTGCGCGCGCTGGCGGCCTCGCGGCGGCCGGGGATCCGCGCGCTGCTGCGCGTCGCCCGCGTCGACCCCGGCGCGCTCGACGCCCGAGCGATCGGCTTTCGGCTCGCGCCGCGCATCAACGCGGCCGGGCGCCTGTACCGGGCGGATGCGGGGCTCGAGCTCGTGCTCACCGACGACGCCGAGCGCGCTGCCGCGATCGCCGAGGAGCTCGATCGCGCCAACACCGAACGCCGCCACACCGAGACGCGGATCCTCTTCGAGGCCGAGACGCTGGTGCGCGAGGCCGGCGAGCAGCCGGCCTACGTCCTGGCCGCCGACGGCTGGCATCCAGGCGTGATCGGCATCGTCGCCTCGCGGATCGCCGAGCGCCACCACCGGCCGTGCGTGCTCGTCGCGCTCGACGGCGACGAGGGGACCGGGTCGGGCCGTTCGATCCCCGCCTTCGACCTGCTCGCGGGGCTCGATGCGAGCGCCCCGCACCTGCTGCGCCACGGCGGCCATCGCGCCGCGGCCGGGTGCAGCGTGGCGCGTGTTGAGGTCGATGCGTTTCGCGCCGCGTTCGTCGGGCACGCCGCTGTGGTGCTGGACGCTCAGGACCTCGTGCCCGTCGAGCGCGTCGACGCGGTCGTCGCCGGCGACGAGCTCGGGCTCGAACTGGCCGAGGAGCTCGAGCGCCTCGCGCCGTTCGGGATCGGCAACCCGGCGGTCTCGCTGCTCGTCCCGGCCGCGCGGCTGGCCGATCCACGGCCCATGGGGGAGGACGGGCGCCATCTGCGCTTCACCGTCGAGGCCGGCGGGCACCGCGCCCGCGCGGTCGCCTTCGGCGTGAATCGCCTCCCCGATGCCGAGGTCAGCGACGCAACCTTCACGCTCGAGCTCAACGAGTACAACGGCGCGGTGGAACCGCGGCTGGTCCTGCGCCATGCCCAGCCGCCGGCGCCGGCGCCGATCGAGGTGCTCGACGAGCCCGCCGACGCGGTGGAAGCCGCGCTGGCCGAGCTCGCGTGCCCGCTGCCCGTCGCGGGTGCCGCAGAGCGGGCGCCGGGCGTCCCGCGCGATCGTCGCGGCGGCGGCGCGGCCGGCACGATCGCTGCGCTCGTGGCCTCGGGCGAGCCGGTGCTCGTGGCGTGCGCCGACGCGCAGCGGCGCCGCGGCCACCTCGAAGGGCGCCTCGGCGGCTTCGCGCTCGCCGCCTGGCCCGTTCTGGAACGCGATCCGCGCGTGTTGGGCGGGTACGCGCACGTGGTCGCGCTCGATCCCCCCGCCGCCGACGCACAGGCCGCGCTGATCGACGAGCGCTTCACGCTGGTCTGGGGCGCCGCCGAGACCGCCTACGCCCTGCGCGCCCACGAGGCGGGCTACGACCTGCGGCCGGTGGCGGGCGCCGTCTACCGCGCCCTGCGCTCGGGGCCGCTCGAGGCCGCCGTGGCCGCGGCGCCGTCGCCCGCCGCGGCGGGGCGCGCCCTGCGCGTCCTGGCGGAGCTGGGCCTGGTGCGAATCGACGGCCGCGCCGCCACGCTGCCAACCGCCGCGCGCACCGAGCTCGAACGCTCGGCCGCCTTCGGCGCCTACACGACGCGCCTGGCCGAGGGCCGCGCGCGGCTGGCACCCGCCGCTCGCCCCGAGTCGGCCGCTCGCCCCGAGCCGGCCGCTCGCCCGGCTCGCGCCGCTTAGGAGAACTTCGTCGCCGGCCGCCCCTGGTGGACGCCGTCGACGTAGATGTCGACCTTCTCGTTATAGAAGCTGATCAGGCCGATGATTCGCTGGCTCTCGGGCAGCGGCGCCCGGTAGGACCACGCGAAGTCCTCGTGGACGCGGTCGCCGGCGCGGACCGACCAGTACTCCGCCTGACCCTTGTATGGGCAGTAGCTCACGGTCTCTGTATGCGTGAGCAGGTCCAGGCGCACGTCGGTCTTGGGGATGTAGTAGCGGACGGGCAGGCCCGTCTCGAAGAGCAGCCTGGCGTTCCTTGTCTCGGCGACGGTGATCCCATCGACCTGCACCTCGACGTGGCGCGAGCTGGGGAGGATGTCGACGCGCGTGTACGGGTCGCGCGGGTGCACGAAGACCTCCTCGTCCTCCTCGAACCAGGCGTCCATCGCGGCCCAGTCGATGCGGATGAGGTCGCGCAGCTCCTCGATCGCCGAGTCCTCGTAGCGCCACGCCGCCCCGGGCACGCTCTTTCCGCCCGCGGTCACGGTGAACGTGCTCGCGTCGCCGCGGCTCGGCGAGTGGACGGTGCCGCCGTCGGGCTCGAGCGCGTCGGCGCGCACGTCGTCGACGGGGAAGTAGTAAGCGGGGTAGTAGGGGATCTCCCAGACGAGCACGGGGTGCAGCGTGTCGGCCACGACCTCGCCGCCCAGGTAGGCGCGGACCCGCTTGGCGCTCGGCTCGATGCGGATCCGCCCGCGGCCTGTGGCGGCCTCGGCCTGGACGGCGCTCATGCCGCCCGCTCCTCGGCCGGCTCGGCCAGCACGCCCATCGCCTCGGCGGCGAGCGGCTCGTCGGCCGCGGCGTCGTTGTGGCGGTCGGAGATCTGGTGGATGTAGCTCGCCACGATCCCGCGCTTGATGCGCCGGTGCCGCTGCACGCGCCGCGCGGAGGGCGCCTCCGCAGGAATCCGGGTCTCGGTCATGGTTTGCTCCTCAGCCGTAGTTCGATGCTCGTCGAACTCTATCAAACCGCGGTCCTCGGCCCGCCCGAATTCCGCCCAACAGTCCATGGTGGGGGCTGATCGCTCGGGTACCCTCTTTCCCATGGCCTCCGAGCCGCGCACCGACCCGCCGCCCGCGGCCGCCCCGGCCCAGCGCAATGGCGGCCGGGCACCGTCGGAGCGCGTGCCGGTCGATCGCGTCGTGCACCCCGAGCAGCACGCGCCTGTCGTCCGCGCCGACCTCACCGACAACGAACGCCGGCTGCTCGGCGACCTCTTCGCGATCGTCGAGGAGCACTCCGAGGACGCCGCGGTCGCGATCGAACGCCCGCGCGTGGAGGACGCGTTCCTCTTCGCCTGCGAGCACCACGCCGATCAGCGCCGCAAATCGGGCGAGGACTTCATCACCCATCCGGTCGGTGTCGCCAAGATCTGCGCGGGCATGCGCCTGGACACCGAGACGCTGTGCGCGGCGCTGCTGCACGACACCGTCGAGGACACCAGCGCGTCGCTCGACGAGGTGCGCGATCGCTTCGGCGACGAGGTCGCCACGCTCGTCGACGGCGTCACCAAGCTCACCGGCATCACCTTCACCAGCCGCGACGAGGCGCAGGCCGAGAACTACCGCAAGATGATGGTCGCGATGGCCACGGACATCCGGGTCATCCTCATCAAGCTCGCCGACCGCCTGCACAACATGCGCACCATCGGCGCGCTGCCCAAGCAGAAGCAGATCGACAAGGCCAAGGAGACCCTGGAGATCTACGCGCCGATCGCGCACCGCCTCGGCATCCACGCGATCAAGTGGGAGCTCGAGGACCTCGCTTTCGCCGCGCTGCACCCGCGCAAGTACCAGGAGATCAAGGGCCTGGTCAACCAACAGCGCGACGAGCGCGAGGAGTACGTGCAGCGCAGCGGCTCGGAGCTCACGCGCGAGCTCGACGCGCTCGGCATCCACGCCGAGATCGCGGGGCGCGCGAAGCACTTCTATTCGATCTACTCGAAGATGACCAAGAAGGGCCGCGAGTTCAACGAGATCTACGACCTCACGGCCATGCGGGTCATCGTCGACTCGGTGAAGGACTGCTACGGAGCGGTCGGCGTCATCCACTCGCTGTGG
>DATBKW010000259.1:0-29091 GCA_036555665.1 Solirubrobacteraceae bacterium
ATACGTATGAGCATACTACGTATGACGGCTTTCTCCACAGATCGCTTTCGACGTGTGACGCATCGCACGGGCGATGGCTTCCCGGGCGGGCCTCCCCTCCCGCTCGTCGGCGCCGCGTGGTTGCATATCCGCCCATCGCCCCCACCGGTCACACCCGCGTGACGAGCGTGGACGTCGCCCGGCACGCCGGCGTCTCGCAATCGACGGTCTCGCTCGTCTTCTCGGGCAAGGGCCGCGGCCGCGTGTCGCCGCGGACCCAGGAGCGCGTGCGCCTCGCCGCGCGCGAGCTCGGCTATCGCCCCAACGCGGCGGCGCAGGCCCTGCGCCTGGGCGCGTCGCGCGCGGTGGCGCTGTTCGTCCCCGACGTCATCAACCCGTTCTTCTCGCGCGTCCTGCGCGGCGCCCAGCGGGCGGCGGCCGCGGCCGGCTACACCGTCGTGCTCGTCGACACCGCCAACGACCCCCGCTGGGAGGAGCAGTCCTTCGAGGCGCTGCGCGCCGGCCCGGTCGACGGCTACCTGCTCTTCGAGGTCAGCGCGCCCGAGGCGCTCGGCGCCGACGAGAACGTCGTGCTGATGGAGGCAGAGGCGCCGCGGCGGCCGTCGGTGCGCTTCGACGCCGAGGGCGGCGCCGCGGCCGCCTTCGCCCACCTGGTCGAGCTCGGCCACCGCCGCATCGGCCACCTCGCGGCCGCCTTCGATGCGCCGACCTTTCACCTGCGCGAGGCGGCCCGCCGGCGCGTGCTGTCCGAAGCCGGCATCGACCCCGACGCGCAGCCGCGCGCGCTGACCCCGATCGGCATCGACGACGCGCGCGACGCCGCGCGCGCGTTGCTCGACGGCGAGCCGACCGCCGCCTGCTGCGACGACGACGTCATCGCCGCCGGCCTGTACCTCGCCGCCCGCGAGCGCGGGCTGCGCATCCCCGGCGACCTGTCGATCGTCGGCTTCGACGACATGGACTTCGCCCGCGTGCTCGAGCCGCCGCTGACCACCGTGGCCCTCGACGCCGAGCTGCTGGGCGGGAGCGCCTTCGAGCTGCTCGAGGCGCGCATGGCCGGCCGGCGCACACGGCGCCGCGTCGTGCTGCCGGCGCAGCTGCTGGTGCGCGAGTCGACCGCGGCGCCAGGCTAGTCGCGCGAGCCCAGCAGGTGCACGTCGATCAGGAACGACCGCGTGGCGAGCACCGGCGCGAGCTGCTGGGCCTTGTTGCGGCTGCGCACGCGACGGCGGGCCCGGACCGCGCGGGCGCCGCGGACGACGGCGACGGTCGCCACGCCGGCGGCGAACGAGGTCGCGGCGACCGCGGCGGCCTGCTTGGCGACCACCATGCCGGCCGCGTTGGGGTTCACGCGCGGCGTCAGCGCGCCCTGGTCGGCCAGGACGGCGACGGCGTCGACCTCTTCGAAGTCCTCGGGCTCCCGCTCTTCAGCCATGCGTGGCGATCATAGCCGCGCGGCCCGACGCGGCGGCCGAACCCGCTAGGCCAGCGTCTGCTCGAACACGCGGTAGACCTTGATCCGGCGGCCGTTCATGGCCTCCATGCCGCGGTTCATCGCGCGGTTGGTCTCGAGGATCCAGCCCATCTCGCCCCACTTGACGCGGGTGCGCGCGGCCTGCTCGAAATGCTCGACGTACAGCGCCGCCGCGACGCCGGTGTGCTGGTACTCGGGCTTGACCCCCAGGAAGCCGACGCGGCAGCGGTTGATGATCTTCTTGCGGCGCAGGAAGTGCCACCAGCCGAACGGCAGGATGCGCCCGTTCATCTTGCGCAGAACCTGGTTGATGTCGGGCACCGTGATCGCCACGGCGACGGTCTCGTCGTCCTTCTCGGCGACCATGAACCACGGCCTGTCGAAGACGAGCTGCAGCTCCTGCGTGTAGTAGTCGAGGTCCTGCTTGGAGTAGGGCGAGAAGCCCCAGTTCTCCGCCCAGGCCGAGTTGTAGACGTCGGCGAAGCGATCCATGTCGCGGCGCAGCGAGCGGCGCGTCATCTTGCGGATGGTCACGCCGTGCTTGGGCTCGGTCTGCTCGGCGAGCTCGAAGATGACCGGGATGATCTTGGCCCGGTCGGAGATGTCGAGCTCCCACATCCACAGGTCCATCGCCTTCTCGAGCCCGGCCTCCTCACAGCGCGCCGCGTAGTAGGGCGGGTGCCAGGGCTGCTTGATCATCGGCTCGCGATCGAAGCCCTCGACGAGCACGCCGTTCTCGTCGTTGATGCCGAAGTCCATCGGCCCCATCGCGAGCGTCAGGCCGCGCGCCCGCAGCCAGCCGAACGCCGCATCGAGCAGCGCCGGCAGCACCTCGGGGTCGTCCTCGAACTCCAGGAACCCGAACATGCCGGTGGAGCTCGAGTGGTAGGCGTTGAAGGCGTGGTCGACCTGCGCGCTGATGCGCCCGACCACCCGCCCGTCGCGCCAGGCGCAGTAGAGCTGCGCGTCGCCGTGCTTGAAGAACGCGTTCTGCCTGCGGCTGAGGAACATCCGCCGCTCCAGGCGCAGCGGGGGACACCAGTACGGCGAGGTAGAGTGCAAACGGAAGGGGAGCTCGATGAACTCCCGCAGCTCCCTGCGGCCCGTCACGGGCCTCACGTCCACGGACACGGCGGCGGACCCTACATGCCAGAGACCTCGATCGACGTCTTCGCCAAGGCGCGCGACAACGAGCGCGTCGCCCTGCTGCGCGCCGCGCGCGAGGCCGACATCGTCCCCTACTTCCGCACCGTCGAGGGGCCCGCGCGGCCGGTCGTCGAGATGGAGGGGGCCCCGCGGATCATGCTGGGCTCCAACAACTACCTGGGGCTCACCGGCGACGAGCGCGTCATCCAGGGAGCCCGCGACGCGCTGGAGCGCTACGGCACCGGCCTGACCGGCTCGCGCCTGCTCAACGGCACCACCGCGCTGCACCTCGAGCTCGAGCAGGAGATCGCCGACTGGCAGGGCGCCGAGGATGCGATCGTCTTCACCACCGGCCACCAGGCCAACGTCGGCACGCTGGGCACGATCCTCGGCCCCGGCGACACCGTGATCGCCGACTCGGGCGACCACGCCTCGATCCTCGACGGCTGCCTGCTCAGCCGCGCCAAGCTGCGCCCCTTCCGCCACAACCGGATGGACAAGCTCGAGCGCATGCTCGAGCGCGCGGCCACCGACGGCGGCGGCGTGCTCGTCGTCGTGGACGGCGTCTTCTCGATGGAGGGCGACGTCCCGCCGCTGCCGGAGATCTGCGACCTGTGCGAGCGCTTCGGCGCGCGGCTGATGGTCGACGAGGCCCACGGCGCCGGCGTGCTGGGCGCGCGCGGCGCGGGCGCCACCGAGCACTTCGGCGTCGAGGACCGCGTCGACCTGCGCATGGGCACCTTCTCGAAGTCGCTGGCCAGCTGCGGCGGCTTCCTGGTCGGCCCCGCCGACGTCATCGAGTTCCTGCGCATCCAGAGCCGCGCCTTCCTCTTCACCGCCTCGGCGGTCCCCGCCGCGGTCGGCGCCGCCCACGCGGCGCTGCGCATCGTGCGCAGCGACGAGGGGCGCGAGCTGATGGCCCGCGTGCTGGCCAACGCGCGCTACTGGAGCGACGGCCTCGTCGAGCGCGGCCTGAAGGTCGTGCGCCACGGCGACCTCGTCACGCCGATCGTCCCGGTGCTGGTGGAGGACGACTGGAAGGCGGGGCTGTTGTGGAAGGCGCTCTACGACGCCGGCGTGTTCGTCAATACCGCCCTGCACCCCGCCGTCCCGCCGGGCGGCGCGCTGCTGCGCACCAGCGTCATGGCCACGCATGACACCGCGACGCTCGACCGCGCACTGGAGATCTTCAGCTCCGTGAAGGCGGCCTTCGAGGCCGAGCACGGGCCTCTGCCGAGCCCCGCCACGACCTGAGCGGACGGTCCTACGAGGCGCCTGCCTTGTCCATTTCTTCACAAGTTGGAAAGCCGAGAAAAACGATGCTCTTTGCGAAGGTTGTGCGGACACCGCGTTGACGCCTTCGCGCGTCGTGGCATAGCTTGACCGCGCCGTCCGCGAGACGCCGCGGGGAGAGGCTTCAGACCGAGTCGGGCAGGCCATCGGGAGAGCCCGACTGAGCAGGTCTGAACTTCACACGAGGGCCCCGCAGCTGTCGCGCTGCACACGCACGTACACATCCAAGGAGCGTTCCCCTTGAGGGAGGGGAGCAGGGAGGATCGATGACCGCTGAAGCGAGGGTGTCCCCTGGGCCGCAACACATGCAGGCCCTTCAGCGGGCGAACGCCGTCCGCCTGGCGCGCGCGGAGCTCAAGCGTCGCGTCGCCATAGGGGAGCTCTGTGCCGCCGCTGTGATCCTCGACGCGCCGTGGGAGGCGGAGAGCATGACGATCTCCGATCTGCTCACGAGTCAGCGTCGGTGGGGGCACACGCGGTGTCGCAAGTTCCTTCAGTGCGTCCCGATGTCGGAGAACAAGACGGTCGGGTCAATGACCGACCGCCAGCGTCATGCGCTTGCAGAGATGCTGGCTGCAGGCGGAATGTCGCGTAGCGCGCCGGAGCGCGATGAGAGGCTGACGCCGGTCTTCGCCGGGATCACCTGACGAGAACTCCACGGCTGCGGGCCGGCCGGCCCCGTTCCCCCCGCCGGTCAGCCCGTCGCCGTGGCGATCTCGACGATGTTGCCGTCGGGATCGCGCAGGTAGATCGAGCGAAGCCCGCCGCGCTCGAAGACATCCGTGCAGTCCACCTCGCGCGAGCGCAGGTAGTCGCGCCACGCATCGAGCTCGTCCTGCGAGCCCACCGCGAGCGCCACGTGGTGTACCGAGCCGGTGCCGACCTTCCCGGGCTCCATCTGCGGGTACTCCATGAACGACAGCAGCGTGCCGGCCGTCGCGTGGGCGTCGCCGAACCAGAAATGGCGCGCGTCGGGGTCGTCGTCGTTGACGCCCTCGCGCACCAGGGCCAAGCCGAGGAGGTCGCGGTAGAAGGCCGTCGTGCGCTCGAGGTCGGCGCAGATGAGCGTCACGTGGTGTAGCCCGAGCAGGCGCATGCGCCGCGGCTCGTCGGCCGGCATGCCCGTCATGCGCGGAATCCCAGCCCGCCGGAGCGACGGCGGAACGCGTTGCGCGCGAGCACGAGGACGAGCGCGAAGACGCCCGCGCCCACGGCCAGCAGGACGAGCTGCGGGACGCCGGTCAGCAGGTACAGCGGCGCGACGACCGCGATCGCGGCCGCTCCCGCCAGCAGCGTCGAGTGCGAGCGATAGCCGGCGAAGTGCTCGCGCAGCGCGAGCTCGAGCCCGGCGAGGGTGACGAGCACGAAGCCACAGCCCAGCAGCGCCGCGCGGCGCGGCCCGTCGGCGAAGAAGCCGGCGACGATGAGCACGAGCGCGATGAAGACGACCAGCTCGCTGAGCGGGAAGGGCGACCACGGCGCCTCGGGCGCCTCCTCCATGCGCGCGCGGGGGCGCGGCGTCGCGGGGACCGGCCGCGGGCGCAGCGGTTCGGGAGCGGGCGCGACTACGCCGCGCTTTCGAGAGCGACGTCCCATGTCAGGAGGCTAAGGGACAGCCAGACGACAGCTTGACCTGCCACCACCCCATCAGCATGCCGATCAGGCCGAGGCGCGGGCGCACCTGCCACACCCCGCAGCCGCGCTCGCCCAGGTCGCGGTTGGCCACGCGGACGAACTTGTGGCGGCCGGGCTCGAGCAACATCCGCTCCAGCAGCGCGCGGCCGGCCTCCTCGCGCCGGCCGCGTTCGGCCAGTGCCGCGCGCGCCTCGGCCAGGCGCGCGGCCAGCGCGTCGCGGACGGCCTCGAGCTCGCCCAGCGACAGGACGCGCGGGCCATCCGCCGACCGTGCCGCGGTCTGCGGCCCGCCGTGCGGGAACGAGCTGATCAGCGCGTCGGTGATCTGGGCCTCCAGCGCGGCGATCTGACGGCGCAACTGGGCGCGAGCAGCGCGCTCGTCGACCGGCGCAAGCAGCCCGCCCGCGGCTCGGACCTCCAGCATGCCGCGAGTCTACTCCGACAGCGCATCTGCGCAGCCCAACAGGGCCTCCTCGATGTGCAGCTCCGGCACGCCGGGCACGGCGACCGTGAACAGCCGCAGGCGCGCCGTGTCGCGGCCGGGGCGGCGGCTCGGCGCGATGTCGCCGAAGAGCACGGCCACGGCATCGTCCGCGTCGGCGACGACCAGCCGGCCGGGCGCCAGGTCGGGCGCGTACTCCCCCTCTCCCAGGCGCTCGCCCGCCCGTGCCGTGCGCAGGCCCAGCGGGCCGTCGAGCCGCTCGTCGTCGATCGCCCAGACCGGGACGCCGGTCTCCACCAGCGCGATGAGCAGCGCGTCGTCGAGGGTGCCGCGCGAGGTGAAGCCGCCCTGAACGAGGCGGTCGAGCACCGCCGCCTCGACCGGCGTGCGCTCCATATCGGGATCGAGGCCGATGTGGCGGAAGAACGCGCGGTAGGCGGCCGGGACCGGCTCGCGCCGGATGGTCAGCGCCCGCGCGCCGTGGAAGCGGTCGGCCAGCAGCGCGAGGCGCTCGCGCAGCGCGCGCGACGAGCGCGCGCCCGGCGGCGGCGCCGTGGTCGAGACCAGGCGCAGGTCGGGGTACTCGTCGGCCAGCTCGCGGGCCACCCAGCCTTCGTCGAGGGTCGGGTCGCCCGCGGTCACGGCCGCCAGCCCTTCGCCCGCGCCGCGCGCTCCAGGCTGGTCAGGCGCGCGTCGAGGTCGCGGACGTCGACCTCGCCGACGCTCGTGGCCTGCACGGCGCCGCCGGGCAGCGCGTAGGTCAGCTGCGGGCACACCGCGACGCCGAACAGGTTGGCGAGGATGCCGTCGTGGTCGTAGGCGACCGGGAAGCGCCAGCCGTGGCGGCGCACGAGCGCGCGCAGGTCGTCGCGGTTGCCGCGGATCGAGACCGCCGCGACCTGCAGGTCCGGGTGGCGCGGGACCAGGCGCTGCAGCGCGTCGAGCTGGCGCGTGCACTGCGCGCCGCGGGTGGCCATGAAGGCGATCACGAACGGGCCGCGCTCGGCGAGCTGGCAGGAGTTGAGGATGCCGGGGCCGCGCACCGAGCACGCGGGCTTGGCGCCGGCCGAGCCCTGGCCGGCCTTACGCGCCACGTTGACGTCGCCGTTGACGGGGCCCAGCGCCAGCGGCGCCGCGAAGGGCGGCAGCTTCGAGCCCACCTTCAGCCCCGTCGACCCGACGTGCTCGCTGCGCAGTGTGTTGAGCGAGATGTAGGCGATGAGCGCCACGGCGACCAGCGCCAGGAACCACCCGTAGCGACGACCCCTGTTCACCGCGTCGAGGTGCGCAGCCGCAGCCGCGGGCGCGGCACCCGGGCGCGCAGGCGCCGCCGCTCGGCCAGCACGAGCACCGCCGGCAGCACGATCATGACGCCCAGCAGCGCCACGGTGAGGTCGACGACCGTGACGAAGCCGAAGTCGCGCAGCATCTTGATGTCGGAGGCGACGAGCACGGCGAAACCGGCGATCGCCGTCGTCCCCGAGGCGAGCACCGCGGCGCCCGTCGAGCGATAGGTCCGCTGCAGCGCCTCCCCCGGCTCGTGTCCCGCGATGCGCTCACCCCGATAGCGCTCGGCCAGCAGGACGCTGAACTCGGTCGAGATCGCGATGACCAGCGCGCCGAGGACGACCGACATCGGGTTCAGCGGGATGCGCAAGGCGAAGAGCACGAGGGCCGACCAGCCCGTCGCCAGCGCGATCGGCAGCAGCGGCACGAGCGCGCGCCGCCACGCCCGGAACGCGGCGAGCAGGACGAGCGCGACCGCGGCCAGGCCGGCCACCAGCGTCGCCAGCCGCCGCCACGGCGACGACACGGCCGCGTTGGCCTCGGCGGCCAGGACCGGCAGGCCCGCCAGCTCGGCGTCGATCCCCGCCGGCGGGTGCAGGCGCGCGCGCATCGCGTCGATGACCTGCTCCTGGCGGTCGAGCGGCATCAGGCGGATGCCGAAGGCCAGCGTGGCGGTGCGCCGGTCGCGGGTGATGACGCCCTGCGAGAAGTAGGCCGGCACCGCGTCGAGAAGGGCGTCGATCTGCTTGCTCGAGGCGCTCTGGCCGCCCTGGAAGAGGTCGGGCAGCGAGAAGGCCGGGCACAGCTCGGCCTTGCCGCAGCCGCGCTTGGAGGAGTAGCCGAACTGCTTGAGGACGCCCGCCTGGTAGCGGGTCATCCACTTGACCACGGCCGGGTCGGTCACGCGCGCGCCGGAAACCACGACGTCGATCTCGCCGCCGACGTCGGTCGAGCGCTGCAGCGCCTGCAGGTCACCGATGGCGCCGTTCTGAGGCACGAGCTTGGTGAGGTCGGACTCCACGCGGGTCTGGGTCTCCAGGATCCAGCCGCCGACGGCGATCACGATGGCCGCGGCCAGCACGCGCCCGGGGTGCTCGGTGGCCACGCGCAGCGCGCCGCGGCCCACCGCGCTGCCGGCCCGGCGCACGGCCAGCGCGGCGCGGTTGGCGAAGAGCAGCTCGCCCGCGCCGCGGAAGGCCGGCGCGATGCGCTCGGCACGCGCGGGCCGCGGCCGCCTTCGCGCGGCGGCGGCGAGCACCGCGACGCCGAGCGTCAGCGCGCAGCCCAGCGCCAGCGCGATCCCCGCGACGAGCAGCAGCCCGAAGCCGCGGACCATCGGCACCGGCGACAGGGCGAGCACGAGAAAGCCCGCGGCGGTCGCGGCGGCGGCGGTCGCGACGGTCGGCGCCCCGATCGACGCCGTGCGCGCCACCGCGACGTCGATGTCCGCGCCGTCGGTCTGCGCTTCCTGTACGCGCGACTGAAGCTGGATGGCGTAGTCGACGGCGAGCCCGATCAGCACCGGCAGCACCGCGATCGAGGCCATGGTCAGCGATGCGCCGAGCAGCGACAGCAACCCGAAGGTCAGCCCTGTCGCCGCCAGCGCGACGACCAGCGGCAGCAGCCGCAGCCGCGCCCGGAAGACCAGCGCCAGCGTCACGGCCATCACCGCCAGCGCGACGACGAGCAGCACGATCAGCGAGTGGCTGATGGACTTCGTCAGGTCGCTGACGACCACCGGCGCACCGGTGACCACGTACGTGCCCTTGCCGTTGGGCAGGCGCCATTCGGGCATGGCGACGGCCTGGCGCACGAGCCCGATCGCGCGGTCGCGCTCGCGCTCGCTCAGGTCCGGCCGCAAGCGCACCTGGATGAGCGCCGAGCTCTTGCTGGGGAAGATGTAGGCGAAGCGCTGTTTGGGCACGCCCACGCCCTTCGTGTCGTCAAAGACGATCTTCGACACGAACTGCGGGTCGTTGAGCTGCGGCGCCGACGAGATCCCGTACTTCAGCGCCAGCGCGATGAGGTTGCGCGCGAACTCCGCGTAGACCAGCTGCTTGGCCTGCTCGCCGAGCCTGCGGACCTGCGCGGGGCTCTTGTGCTGGGCGCGGGCCAGCGCCCGTGCCGCCTTGGCCGCCCGTGCGGCCTGGGCGTTGCGCGCGCTGATCTGCGCGGCGAGCTGATCCTGGATCTGGCCGACGGCCTCGTTGAGGAAGGTGCCGGGCCCGAAGACGACCTTGGCCGGCTTGCTCGCGGCCAGCCGCGCGCACGGCCCGTCGGCGCCACCGGGCGGCGTCTGTCCCTTGGGCAGGTTGCCCGAGATGCAGCCCTCGAGACCCTGCACGCGCAGGATGTCGGAGGTGAGCGCGAGCTTGGTCACCGGCTCGCGCACGAGCACGTAGACCGCCTCGTCGCCGAAGCGCTGGTGCAGGCGCTCGGTGGCCGCGAAGCTCGCGGTCGCGCGGCCGACCAGCGTGTCGGTCGCCGCGGTCGGCTGCAGCCGCAGCGCCAGCACGCCGCCGGCGATCGCCAGCAGCCCGACGGCCAGCCCGACGACCAGCGGCCGCCGAGCGGCGGCCCCCATGACCGTCCGCAACAGACCCGACAGCCTCATCCTGGGCGCCAGGGTACCCGGGCGCGTGCCCGGGACGCTCCATCTGAACTTCGGTCAGCTCGCGGCTACGCGCTCGCGCGGCTGCGACATCCAGGCGAGTCCGAGGCACAGCGCCGCGAGCGCCGGCGGCACCACGAGCTGCCCGCCGCCGTCGACCGGCCCGGCGACCGCCAGGGCGATGACCATCTCGACCGCCAGCGCGACGGCCACTCGGCGCACCGCCACGCCGGCCATCAGCAGCGCGGCCGCGCCCAGCTCGAAGATCGCGACGATGATGCTCAGCGCGCCGGGCGCCGGCAGCCCCCAGCGCGTGAAGTCCGCGACCGCCTGCTGGTGGTCGATGAGCTTGCTCGCGCCCGCGGCGACGAAGACGATCGCCAGCGCGAAGCCGAAGATCGTCTGGGCCAGCGGCGGCTGCGGGCGGCCATTCATCTAGGCGGCACCCGCCAGGCGTCGCGGCGCGCGCGCGACCAGCCAGTCGATGGAGCCGAGCTCGCCGCACACCTCCTCCCACCCGCGCATGAGCCGGTGCAGCTCGGCGAACGAGCGGAAGCGGCCGAGCACCTCGACCTGCCCGCCGCCGGCGGTGCCCTCGTGCTGCATGACGTACAGCTCGCCCGTCGCCTCGACGTAGGCGGCACGGAAGGTCGGCGCGTGATGGCCGTCGCCGCGCCACCACAGGCCGAGGTCGCGTTCGCGCGACGTCGCGCGGCGGCGGTCGGCGACGTAGAAGGCTCCGAGTGAGGGATACGTAGGCATCGCCTCACTCATCATGCGGGACGGTCCGGGCGTCTCAAGTAGTGCTGCCCGTACTCTGGGCTTGCAGCGACCCACCGGGACCGCCGCGTTGCGCTTGCGGCTCCGAGTGGTTCCTTTGGCACGGCGCAAGACGCCACGCGGACGGCCGGCGCGCTACCGCGTCCTAGTGGTCGCCGCACGCGCCAGCGCCCGCGCGACCGGCCCGGTCGACGCGTTGACGTGCGGGTACTGCGTGACCTCGCCGCCGAAGGGGAACTTGTCCTGCTGCCTGCACGGCGGCGCCGCGACGGCGCCGTTGGTGAGCGGGCCGAAGAAGAACTTCTGGACGTTGGCCTGCAGGTCGGGCGGGATCAGCGCCGGATCCGCGGCGAGGGTCGGCGAGGGGCCGCCGGTGCACTGGCGCGTCTCGTACGCCGGCAGGCCGGCGGCCAGGCCGGCGAACACGCCGGGGAACGTGTACGGGTTGGGCCGGTTGGTGGACAGACGCCGCTGATAGACCGCGAGGTTCTCGGGGTTGGCCGGGTTGCTCGTGCGCAGGTAGTGCACGTTCTTGTTGCCGACCTGCGTGGTGGCCTGCGTCGCCGCCGCGGAGTTGGCGAAGAAGGCGCCGAGCTCGGGGAGGTAGTTGGACAGGCCGATGAGGGGCGGGTTGAGCTGGCGCAGCGGGGCGTCGACGCTGGCGAGCAGCGGGTGGAGGTCATCGAGGAACGCGTCGCTCGCCGGCAGGCCCTTCACGGAGGCGTCGATGAGCGGGTTCAGGGCACGGAAGAGCCCGTCGAGGTCGGGGGCGAGCTTGGAGAGCTCGACCATCGTCGGCCCCAGCTCGCGCGCCGCAGGGCGCAGCTGGGTAACGAGCGGGTTGGTCTCGTGGGCGAACTGCGTCAGCCGCGCGATCGTCGTCTTGGACTCGCGCTCGAAGGTCGGCAGCGCGCGGAAGGTCTCCTCGAGCTGGCGGTTGCGCCGCGCGGTGGTCCCAAAGACCCGGTTGGAGTTCTCGATCAGCGCGCGTAGCTGGTCGTCGCGCTCGCTCAGCGCGGAGAACACCTCACCCGTGTCGCGCACGACCGCCTGCACGTCGTCGTGCTGGAGGTTGAGGATCTTCAGCAGCGTCGTCGTGTCCTCTTCGAAGGCCGGCAGGTTGCCGATCGCGTCGGAGATGTCGCGCCCGCGGCCCAGCGAGGCCAGCGCGAGCTGCTGCATCCAGACCTGGAACGACGCGCGGGTCTTCGCGTCGAAGGCGCGGAAGATCTCGTCGAGCTCGACGGTCGGCGAGACCGAACCGGCCGGGAGGCTGCCGCCCTCGGGCACCGTCCCGCTGCTCTTGTCGCCCGGCGTGAGCTCGACGTAGGTCTCGCCCAGCAGGGTCTTCTGGCGCAGGATCGCCTTGGTGTCCTTCGGGATCGGGGCGTAGCGCGGCTCGAGCTCGATCGTCGCGTCCGATGACCCGGTGCTCTTGTCGGTCGTGATCGCCTTGACCTTGCCCACCGACACGCCCGAGATCCGCACGTCGGCCTCCTGGGCGAGCTGGCCGGCCTCGTTGAACGAGATCTCGAAGCGATAACCCTTGGGCTTGAGCGGGATCGGCCCGCCGAAGGCCAGCCACAAGAAGAGCAGCAGCCCGAAGCACGACAGCGCGAAGCCGACCATGACGAGGATGCGCCCGAGGCTCGGAGCCTGCTTCTGCATCAGCGGCTCCTCCCCTGACTGCGCGCGGGCACGGCGGCGCTGCGCGGGGAAGTGGCCGCGCTGCGCGCGGCGGGCGTGCCGCACACCGCGCTCGGCGCCGGCGCGTTGAGCAGCTGGCCCAGCGTGCCGAGCTGCGGCACCGCGGTGCGGAGCTGCTGGAGCACCAGCAGCGTCGAGCAGGAGGCGATGACGAGGCCGCGGCGGATCGGGCCCTGGGCGTCCTGATTGGAGAACAGCGTGAGGCCCGCGTGGCCGAGCCACGACGACCAGAACAGATAGCCCTCCTCCTTGCCCGGCGGGTTATAGGCGAGCTCGTTGAGCAGGCGGTTGAGGACCTTGAACGAGCCGGCCAGATGCGGCGTGACGACGGCGAGGTCGCTTGCCGCCGGGCGCAGCGTCTTGACCACCGGCAGCGCGGTGCGCGCGAACGGGCGCAGCTGGTTCTGGATGATCGGCGTCGTCTCGCGCAGGAACGGGCGCGTCTGCTCGAGCGACGGCCCGAGCGCGCGGGCGCCGGGGAGCAGCGCGCCCAGCGTCGGCCCCAGCACGTTGCCGAGCTTGTCGACCTTGGCCAGCGCGGTGTTCGTGCTCTGCAGCGCGCCGGGCAGCTCCTGCAGCGTTGCGCGCAGGTTCGCGTCCTGGTTGGCGAAGGCCTGGAAGACCCGGTTGGAGGAGTCGACCAGCGCCGCGAGGTCGTCGTCCTTGGCGCCCAGCGCCGTCGAGAGCAGGCTGAAGTTGTGGATCGCGCGGCGGATGTTGCGCGAGCGCAGCGCCAGCGCACCGTTGATCTCGGCCAGGTAGCGGCCGGTCGGCTCGAAGCGCTTCAGCGTGTTCGACAGGTTCTTGCCGTTACCGCCGAGGCCCTCGCCCGCCCCGCCGAGCAGGAGCTGCAGGTAGTTGCGCGTGTCGGTGTCCAGCGACGAGAGGATCTCGTCGAAGTTGACGTTGGGCAGCGTCTGGCTGACCGGGATCGTGAACCCGTGCGGCGCCTCGCCGGCGGCCCTCGTGCCCGGATTGAGCTCGATGACCATGTCGTTGAGGCCGGTCTTCGGGCGCAGCAGCGCGGTGGCGTCGCGGTAGATCGGCGTGTACTTGCGCTGGATCTTCATGCCGACGACCGCGCGGCCGTCCTTGAGGTCGACGCTCGTGATGTCGCCGACGTCGACGCCGGCGACCTGGACGGTCTGCCCTTGCCCGGGCGTGACCGACTGGGCGGTGGTGAACTGCGCCTGGTAGTCGACGAAGTCCGAGCCGACGACCGGCACCCACTTGGGCAGGTAGAAGCGCTGGTGGGCGAGGATGTAGCCGCCGACCAGCAGCGCCGCCAGGACGACGCCCACGATCAGGACGACCTCGACCGCGTGCTTGCGGATCGCGCGCTTCACCGCCGGCTCCCGTCGGCCGGCCCGGTCGCCGCGCCGTTGAGATCGGGGAGCGGGTTCTTGTAGCAGGCGACGTCGGGCTTGTACGGCGGGCGGCTGCGCGGGAAGGCCGGCCGTGTGCCCAGCGGCGTTGCCACCGCGTTGCCGAACGCCTTGTCGGCGGCGCCGCCGGGGCCGCCGAGCGAGATCGTCTGGTCGCCCCCGCCCGGCTGGAAGCGCACGTACATGCCGTTGCCGTCGAAGTTCTGGCCTTCGCCGGCGAGGCCGACCATCGAGTACCAGAACTCCTTGTAGTTCTCGACGCCCGTCGTGAACACGCCGTCGGAGATCTTCACGTCGCCGGTGGGCAGGACGACGCGCGTCGCGCACTGGCTGGCCAGATCGGCCTGCGGCAGCAGGTCAAGGCTCGCGTCGACGACCTTGGCCAGGTCCTGCGCGGTCGGGCTGAGCTGCGCGGCGACGCCGCCCAGCTCGTCGGGGCCGACGAGCTTGCCGGCCTGGGCGATCCACGGGAACGACGCATCGATGGTGGCCGCCGTCTGGTTGACGCCGGGCAGGATCGCGCGGGCGAATGCGCGCGTGTTCGGGAACGAGGCGTTCAGGGAGTCAAGCGCGCGGTCGGCATTGGCCAGCGTCGGGCCGAGCTCGCGGACCGCCGCGCTCAGGTTGCCGGCCTCCGACGCGGTCGCGGCCACCGTCGTGTTGAAGTTGGTGATGAGGTCCTTGAGCTGGTTCTCGTTACGCCCGAGCCCCTCGGTGGTGCGGTTCAGCCCGGCGATGAGCCGCGACAGGTCGTGGTCGTCGATGCCCAGGAAGGCGTCGGAGACGATCGCGGTCCCCTTCAGCGAGCGCTCGCCGTAGCGGATCGCGTCGTTGAGCGACTGCGCGGCGCTCTCGCCGCGCGCGCTGGGGTGGGCGTCGGTGTCCTGCGCCTTGGAGGGCTGGTAGGTCAGCCCGGTGCCGAGGCCTTCGAGCGTCTTCTGCAGCGCCGCGCGCGTGTCGGCCTGGAACGCCGTGAGCACCTGGTCGAACTGCACCGGCGTGGACGTCTGGGTGATCGGGATGGTGTCGCCGTCGTCGATGGTCGGCGCGTTCGGCGTGCCGGGCTGGACGTCGACGAAGAAGTTGCCCTCGAGGAAGATGCGCGGGCGGATCTTCATCGTGGCGTCCTTGTGCAGCGGCAGGCCCTTGCGGTCGATCTCCATCGTCACGACGGCCGCGTCGGTGCCGGACTTGCCCTCGATCTTGGTGACCTTGCCGACGTTGACGCCGGCGATCCGCACCGGCGAGTTCGTGCGGATCGAGTTGGATGACTGGAAGACCGCCTTGACCCGGAAGCCATGGGTGAACGGCACGTGCTTGGTGAAGCCGAAGAAGACACCGACGATGAGGACGACGAGCACGATCGCTCCGACGGTGAACGCGTTGGCGCCCGTGCGGTCCTTGCGCGGGACGCGATCGGCGGGGTCGGTGCTCTTGCCGCGACGCGCCATCAGGGCTTCGTCTTCTCGGTCGTGGCGCCCTGGTTGCCGGGCACGTTGCCGATCACCTGCCGGCCGACGATGAACTTCTCGTTGCCCGCCTCGCACTCGTGGGGCTGGCCGGGCGAGGCGGTGTTGGGATACGGGTTGGTGTGCAGGTAGTTGTCCTGCTTGCCGGGGACGCCGCCGTTGGCCGGCGCCGACGAGGGCCCGCCCTCGTTGTTGGGCCCCTGCGGTGTGGCGATGATCATGAAGCGCTGGTTGGTGCCGTTCGCGTCGCCGACGCTGAGCAGGCTCGCGGTGTTGCGCAGGAACAGCGTCACGTAGTTGCAGACGGTCTGGACCGGCGTGAGGTGGGCCAGCGTCGGCGCCAGGATGTTCACTGTGCTCGTCAGGTCGCGGATCCCGCGCGTGACCAGCGGGTCCTCCGCGAAGCGCTGCAGGGACGCGAAGGTCGACTTGAGGCGGTTGTTGAAGGCGACCGAGCGCTTGAGTGTGGGGGTGCCGACGGTCAGCGCGTCGGCCAGCGACGGCGCGGCGGCCGCGAACGCGTGCACGCCCGGGCGCAGCTCGCGGAAGAGGGCCTCGCTGTTGGCCAGGAACGGCCGCTGCTGCGGGAAGTCCTTGATCGCCTGGTCGAGCGCGGGCGGCCCGAGCGTGATCGAGTCCTGCAGGAAGGGCCTCGCCACGTTGGCCAGCGCGCCGAACGTGGTGTCGAGGTTGCGGAACAGCTCGGCCTGCGCCACGGCCGCCGGCGCGACGACGCTCGCGGTGCGCCCGAGCGCCCGCACGAAGCGCCCGAGCCGCGTCTGCGGGTCGGACAGGTTCTCCATGACGGGCGTCAGATTCAGCAGCAGCGGGTTGGCGTCCTCGATGGCGCGGTTGAGGTCCTCGCCGCGGCCGGCGAAGCCGTTGCCGAACTCGATGAGGTTGCTCTGCGACGCGGCGCGGGTCTTGTCGTCGAACATGTTCAGGAACTGGTCGATCTCGACCGGCTCCGGGCGCGCGTTGCGCAGCGGGATCGTCGCGCCGTCGTCAAAGCCCTCGCTCGAGGTGCCCTTCGTGATCTGCACGTACTTCAGGCCCAGCGCCGAGCGCGGGCGGATGATCACCGTCGAGTCGACCGGCAGCGGCTTGACCGCGGTCTCCATCTTGAGCGTGAGCACCGCGGTGACCGAGCCGTCCGCATGCTGCTGCGGCGCGATGTCGGTGACCGCGCCCACCCGCGAGCCGCCGATGCGCACGTCGTTGCCCTTGACCAGATTGGCGGCGTTCGGGACCTCGGTCTTCAGCTCGTAGGTCGGCACGAACGGCAATCCCGAGTTGGCGTTGTAGGCCAAGAAGACGGCGACGATGACCACGAGCGTCGTCGCGGCGCCGATGAGCACGGGGTTGGCGGCGATCGAAGCCGATCCGCGGCGGCGCATCAGCCGTCGTCTCCGAGCAGGTAGTCGAGCAGCGACTGCTGCGCGTGGCCGGCGCCCCCCAGGTCGAGCTTCTTGCCGTGGAAGTAGGCGTCGAGCTCGCGCAGGGAATCCGAGCGGCGGGTGTCGGCGTAGGCCGGCGTGTGCGCGTCGGCCGCACGCGCGCTCGACTCGCCCGACGAGCCGAACTTCGACAGGCAGTCGGGCAGCGGCGTGATCGCGTACTGCGAGCAGGCGTTGAGGATCAGGCCCGCGCGCAGGTAGTGCCCGTAGGTGTCGTAGCCGTTGATCGAGGAGACTCCGTAGAAGAGGAAGTCCATGAGGCGCTCGATGCCGCCCGTCTTGTTCAGCGAGGTCAGCAGGGCGTCGAGGTTCTGCGAGACCGGCTTGGCGGCGGAGGCGAGCTTGGCCGTGTCGGCGATGACCGGCTGGCTCTTGGCGAGCGCCGGGCCGCCGACGTCGGCGGTCGAGCCGAGCGACCGGAAGGCGGGAATGCCGGCCTGCGAGAACGGCCCGAGTTGCTCGATGAACGTGTTGATCGACGGCGCCTGGTCGCCGAGGTCGGTCAGGACGGGCGTCATCTGGTCGGCCAGCCCGCCGAGGCGGTCGGCGGTCGGCTTGAGCTCGCGCAGGAAGGCCGGGAACTTCTCGATGTTCTGCTCCAGGGCGCCCGAGCGCTCGGCCGTCGCCTCGGCCACCGTGTTGGCCTGCGTGACGAAGTCGGCGACCTCGCGGCGGCTGCCCGCCAGCGGCGCGAGGATCGTGTCGCTGTCGCGCGCGAGGTCGACCAGCACGCGGTTCTGCCGGGCCAGGATGGCGAGGACCCGGTCGGTCTGCTTGAGGGCCGGATCGGCGTTGACGATCGCCTGGCGCAGGTCGCCGCCGCGGCCGGCCAGCCCGGTCCCGAGCTCGTTGAGGATGATCGTCAGGCGCTCGCGATAGGGCAGGCGCAGCGTGTTGTTGATCAGGTCGAGGTCGACCGGCTTGGAGGTGTGGGTCACCGGCAGCAGGTGCTGGCCCTTCCCCGGTCCCCGCTTGATGACCGGCAGCGCAGGCGGCTTCTGCGCGTTCTCGGGCCGCGGCTGGGTGGGCGTGCACTCGACGAACTTCTCGCCGATGAGCGACTGCGGGCGGATCGTGCACTCCGCGTCGGTGCGGAAGTCGTCGAAGCCGGCCCTGTCGATACGCAGGACGACCGCGGCCTTGTGGTCGGGCGTGACGTCGAGCGACTCGATCTTGCCGACCCTGACGCCGGCGATCTTGACGTCCTCGCCGGGGATGACCGAGAAGGCGTTCATGAAGATCGCCCGCACGCGGTAGGCGTCGCCGTCGCCCGCGCCGGTGCCGAAGACGACCACCACGGAGGCGGCGAGGAGCACGCAGGCGATGGCGAGCAGGCGCTTCACGGGCCGGGGGGCACGAGGCTGGGGTCGCAGTCCAGGGTGCCGTCGGAGTCACGGAACGGCGCCGAGTTGTCCACCGGCACCTGCGAGGCGGCGCCGGGGCAGCGCCGGAGCACGCCGTGCTGCAGGCCGGTGAGGCGCTGGCTCGCCGGGATCGGCGTCAGCACGCCGCCGCTCGGGTTGTCGGTGAACGAGTAGGCGTTGAAGATCGGCTGGATCCGCGCGAAGTGGCCGTTGGCGTCGTAGTTGGACGAGCCCTGGCCGAAGTCGCGCAGCCAGCCGATGAAGTCCGGCGTGTAGGGCCGCAGGAACTTCAGCACCGGGGTGGCCTGTTCAAGCGCGGCGATCGAATGTGAGAACGAGGGCTTGGCCGCGCGCTCGAGTGCCGGCGTCTGCCGGAGCAGGTCGGTCAGGTCGTTGTTGGCGCCGGGGCGATGGACGGCCGTGCTCAGGTCCGCGATGGTTGGGCGCGCGTCGTGCAGCAGCGGGCGCAGCTCGCGCAGGAAGCGCGCCAGGTCCTTGGTCGCCGGCTTGGACGCGGCCACGAGGACATCGAGGTCGTCCAGCGTGGCGCGCAGGTTCACGAAGGTGGTGTTGGCCTTGCGCAGCGTGCCCGGCAGCAGCGCGAGCGCCTGGTCGAAGGCCGCGTTCTCGTCGGCGATTGCCGCCGCCGTCGTGTTGGCATTGGAGACGAGGTTGGCGAGGTCGTCGCGGCGCTCGGCGATCGCGCCGACGGTTCTGGTCGCGTTGCGCAGAAAGGCGTTGAGCGTCTGCTGATTGGAGACCAGCTCGTTCACGAGGCGCTGCGTGGAGCTGATCGCCGGGCTGAAGTACTTCGTGGCCGCGTTGGCCTCGACGCCGCGGTTGTCGTACCACGTCGCGCTGCCCTGGATGACCTTCTGCAGTGCGGCCCGCGTCTTGGGGTCGAACGTGTTGAAGAGCTGGTCGAGGTCGACGATCGACGTCGTGCTGTCGGCCTGCAGCGTTGCGCCGTCGTCCAGCTTGGGGTTGGAGTTGGGCCCCGGAGTGAGCGCGATATAGCGGTTGGCGATGCCCGACAGCGAGGTCGCGCGGATGAGCGCGGTCGTGCCCTCGTGCAGCGGCGCATAGCCGTCCGAGACCCGGATGGTGATCTCGGCCTGGTTGTCGTCGGTGAGCCGAATGTCGCGCACCGAGCCGATGCGCCGGCCGCCGATCTGGACGTCGTCGTCCTTGACGAGCTGGCCGGCGTTCTGGAAGCGCAGTTTGTAGGTGGTGCCGCCGTCGCCACGGAGCAGGATCACGGCGACGACGGCGATTGCGACGACGAGCGCGCCCAGCGCGACGCCGCGCCTCGCGTTCACGCGCTGGCCTTCCGGATCACGATGAGCTCGAGACGGGCGATAAGAGAGAGGTGAGTGGTGTCGGTGGTGGCGGCGCTACTCCATGCCGAGCGGCCCCTGCGACTCGCCTGACAAGAACTGGCGCACGAAGGCGTTGTCGGAGTTGAACAGCTCCTCCGCGGGCCCGGATTCCACGATGCGCCCCTTCCACAGCACCGAGATGTGCTCGGCGACCCGGCGCGCGCTCATGATGTCGTGCGTGATGACGACGTAGGCGCCGCCGTTCTCCTCGTGGATCTCCTGGATCAGCTCGCACAGCAGTGCCGTGCGCACGGGATCCAGGCCCGAGTCGGGCTCGTCGAAGAGCACGATGTCGGGGTCGAGCACGAGGGCGCGCGCGAAGCCGGCGCGCTTGCGCATCCCGCCCGACAGCTCGTTGGGCATCTTGTCGCCCGAGTCGGCCAGGCCCACCTCGGTCAGGCGCCGGTGGACGATGTCGAGGATCTCGTCCTCGCCCTTGTCGGTGTGCTGGCGCAGCGGGAAGGCGACGTTGTCCAGCAGGTTCATCGAGCCGAACAGCGCGCCGTCCTGGAAGAGGACGCCGAACTTCTTGCGCATCTCGAACAGCTCGTCGTCGGTCATGTTGGGGACCGACTCGCCGTGCACGAGGACGTCGCCCTCGTCGGGATAGAGCAGGCCGACCATGTGCTTGATGCAGACCGACTTACCGGTGCCCGAGGGGCCGAGGATCATCGAGATCTTCCCGTCGGGGATCCCCATGTTCAGCCCGCGCAGGATCTTGTTGCGCCCGAACGCCTTGTGGACGTCGACGAACTCGACGGCGTCGGCGACGCCGGTCGGCCGGTTCAAGCCGGTGTGCCAGCGGAACTCGTCGTCGGAGCGCTGGGGCTCGTTGACCACCGACACGCGGCCGGTCGGCCGCTCGTGCGGATCCCCGCCGTGCGAGCGGCGCTCCTCCTCGTCGCGCACGAGGTCGTCCTCGTGCAGCGGTTCCTCGCCGTGCTCATCCGCGCTGCGACGGTCGTCGGGGCGCTCGTCCATGCTCATCCTCCGATCGGCGCCCTCGGGTTGGCGCCCCAGAACAGCTGCGTGCCGAGCATCCCGATGAGGTGCACCAGCACGATGTTCAGCACCATCGATTTGGCGGTCGCCGTCCCCACCCCGACGGGGCCGCCGCTTGCCGTGTAGCCGTAGTAGCAGCCGACGAGCACGATGGCCGTGGCCATGAACATGCCCTTCAGCACGCTGTATAAGAGATCGGGCGGGTTCTGGAACATCCAGAAGACCAGGAAGAACCCGCCGCTGGAGACCTCGCCGATCTGCTGGACCACCGCCAGGTAGCTGGCGAAGAAGCCGGCGCCCACCGCGGCGATGTACATGAAGGGCAGCACCATCCAGGCGGCCAGCAGGCGGGTGGCGCACAGGAACAGCATCGAGTCGATGCCCATGACCTCCAGCGCGTCGATCTCGTCGGAGATCCGCATCGAACCCAGCTCGGCCACGATGCCGGTGCCGACCTTCGCGGCCATCATGTAGCCGAACGCGTAGGGCACCAGCTCGCGCAGATCGCACCACGCGCTGAAGACGCCCGCGTAGGCGGGAGCGCCGACCGAGCGGTTGAAGTAGGCGCCCTCGATGCCGCACTGCAGGCCGATGATGAAGACCAGGCCCCAGATGACGAGCGTCGAGGAGAGGATCAGGATGCCCGCCTGGCGCAGCGCCTCGCCGAAGAAGCGGAACACGCGCAGCCCGTAGACCTGGCCGAGCACGCGCAGGCAGAACTTCGAGATCTCGCCGAAGCTGGCGATCCAGTCCCGCGGGACGGCGAGCCAGTCGCCCATTACTTGATCACCGTGATCTCGGGGTGCGTGGCCAGCAGCGTCTGGGTGAAGACGTAGTTGAAGGCGAAGACGCCCAGGAACGCTATGACGACCGCCTGATTAACGGCGCGCCCGACCCCCTCCGCGCCGCCCGACGCGGTCATGCCCTTGTAACAGCAGACGATCGCGATGATGGCGCCGAACAGGGTGCATTTCAGGACCGACCCCCACAGGTCCGTGACGCTGGCGTTCGTGAAGAAGGTGGCCCAGAACGGCCCCAGCGGGGCGCCGTTGACCAGCGTGGCCACGACGCCGCCAAAAATGCCGAAGAGCAGGGCGTAGACGTCGAAGAGCCCGGTGACGAGCATCAGCGCCAAGAAGCGCGGCACGACGAGGTTCTTGACGGGGTCGACGCCGAGCACCTGCAGGGCGTCGAGCTCCTCGCGGATCTTGCGCGCGCCGAGGTCGGCGGTGATCGCCGTGCCGGCAACGCCCGCCAGCACGATCGCGTCCACGAACGGCGCGAACTCGCGAATGGAGGCGAGCACGAAGAAGCCGCCGAGGCGGTCGATGGCGCCGAAGAGGACGAGGAAGTTGGCGGCCTGCAGGCCCGGGGCGCCGTAGCCGAAGGCGACGGTCGAGATCAGCAGCGGAAACCAGCACAGCCGCAGCGCGAAGAGGAACTGGCTGACGAACTCGCCGCCGTAGGGATACGGCGGGCGAAGGGCAGACACGATCGTCTTCCCGGTCAGGATCATCATGTCCCCGACCTCTTCGAGCAGGTTCTTCGTGGGAAGAAATGCCCGGTCGGCGACGCTACGGACCATCGTCAACCCTTTTGTAGGAACCCACACGCGGCGCACTACCTCCGGGCGCCGCATCGGGCACTCTAAGCAAAGCGCAGGATCGCTGACAAACGCGAACCCGCACGTTCAGTGAACCTTCTCGTACGGTGGAAACGCTGTGGTACGTTCGGGCCGCCGTGGTGGGGTACACGAAACCCGCGTGCCGTCTTGCCGTGCCCTGCGCGGCCCTCGCGGCGCTCGCCGTCACGGGCTGCGGCGGCGGCAAGCGCCAGGACGCCGACGAGCCGTCGGGCACGTTTCGCGTCGCCGTCGTGCGCGCGAGCTTCCCCGCCAAGCAGCGGCTGGCCGCGCCTGTGCGGATGGTGATCACCGTGCACAACACGGGCTCGCAGGCGGTGCCGAACCTCGCTGTCACCGTCAACTCGTTCGCCTCGCGCTCCGAGCAGGCCGGCCTCGCCGATCCCTCCCGCGCGGTCTGGATCGTCGATGACGGCCCCCGCGGCGGCGACACCGCGTACGTCGGCACCTGGGCGCTCGGCCGCCTGGAAGCGGGCCAGACGCGCCGCTTCGTCTGGCGCGTGACTGCCGTGCAGCCCGGCACCCACACGGTCAAATGGCAGGTCGCGGCGGGGCTGAGCGGCAGGGCGAAGGCCACGCTGGCAGGCAATCGCGCCCCCGCGGGCTCGTTCACGGTCGACGTCTCCCAGAGGCCGTCGCAGACAAGAGTCGATCCCCGGACGGGGAAAGTCGTCCGCGACGGCGAATAGCGCCGTATGGACGTCTTCCAGCGCTCCCGCGCGGGGAGCAGTCTGCTTCACTAGAAACGAACTCCAAGCCGGAGGGATCCCATTGCGCGAGCGCTTTGATGCGGGTAGCGGGCTCGTGGCCGTCGGCGCCGTCCTGCTGCTGGTGAGCCTTTTCATCGACTGGTACGACCCGGGCGGCGACGCCTGGGCGGTCTTCGAGACCCTTGACCTTGTGCTGGCCGCAGCCGCCATCTGCGGGCTGCTCGCGCTGGCGCCCCGCTTCGGCACCGGAGGCCTCGGCCGGGCGCTGCCGCTGATCGCCGGGGCGGCGATGGCAATCGTCATCGTGCAGCTGCTCGACCCGCCCCCCGCCGCGCGCGACGCCGATCTTGCGACCGGCGCCTGGCTGGCGCTGGGGGCCACGGCGCTCATGGCGGCCGGCGCGCTGCTCACCGCGGCGAGCATCTCGGTGACCGTCGACGTGCGCGGCCGCGAGCGGCGCCGGCGCGCGGTGGCGATCGATGCGCGCGAGGGCGCCGCGGAGGCGGCCGAGGAGCCGGGCGAGCCCGATCCGGAGGAGGAGCCGGCCCCGCCCGGCCGGCGCTTCGCCCGCCGCGAGGGCTCGCTGCTCGAGCCGCGTGAGCCCGCGCCCGAGGATGCCCCCGACGATCCCGACCGCACGCAGGCCCTCGACCCCGTCGATCCGGAGAAATGAGCACGGTCACCACTGGTCTGAGCTTCGAGGTGCTGCGGTTCGCGGCGGCGCCCGTGAGCGCGGAGGTCGTCCTGCTGGAGGTCGAAGGGCGTTTCCGCGCCGAGCCGCGGCGGCGGCTCGGCGTCCCGCGCCTGGTCGTCGAGCAGGCCGAAGGCTCCAGCGAGGTCGCGCCCGCGGCCGCCGACGAGGCGCTCGCCGAGCCCGCGGGCAGCCTGTGGCGCGCGAGCTACGCGGTCGCGCTCGACCTGCTCGAGGACGGCGAGTTCTCGCTGGCGGTCGGGCGCGAGCTGCTGCTCGGGCTGCCGGTGCCCGACCTCGGCGAGACCGACGACCGCGAGGTGCGCCTGGCACGCGAGGCCAACGCGCTGCGGCGCACCGCCGACGAGGCGCGGGCGGCCGCGGCCGCCGCATTGGCTTCGGCCGGCACCGAGCGCGCGGCGCGCGAGCAGGCGGAGGCCGAGATGGCCGAGGCCCGCATGGCCCGCGACGATCACGCCCGCCGGGCGGCGTCGCTCGACGACGAGCTCGCGCAGCTGCGCCGCGACCACGCCGCCGAGCTCGTCCACCGCGACGAGGAGCACCAGGCGGCCCTGGCGGGGCGCGACGCCGAGGCCGCGGAGGCGGCCGACCAGCGCGCGATGGTCCTCGAGGCCGAGATCGCTGAGGCCCGCCGCGCCCTGCGCAGCGCGCGGGCGGACATCGAGTCGGTGCAGCGCGACCTCGAGCGCGAGCGCGAGCGCGCCGATGCGGCCGAGGCCGCCCTCCCGCGCGGCCGCGTGACCGAGCTCGACGGCGAGCCCGTCGACGGCGAGCCGCTCGACGAGCGGCCGACCGCGCACATCGACGACGAGGCGCTCACCGACGTGGCCGAGCCCGCCCCGGAGGCCCCGGAGGAGGAGGCGACCGAGGTCGCGACGCTCGATCAGGTCGAGCCCGTCGAGCAGCCCCCACCGTTCGCGCCGCCCGAGCCCGCCGAGACCGACCCCGGCGAGTCGGTCCGCGTCATCGGCGCGCGCCGCCCGCGTCCCAGCGGCGAGGGCAAGCCGGCCGAGGCCGCCCCGGGCACCGCTGCGATCGGCGCCCGCCACATCGAGCCCGGGCAGACCCATCACGGCACCCTCGATCCCGTGGTCACGCGGGTGCTGGCCTTCGCGGCGCTGGCGGTCGTGCTCGTCGCGCTGCTGCTGGTGCTCAAGCCCTTCTGAGCGAATCCACGGCTACTTCGGCAGCCGCGGCGCGATGATCCGGTAGGCCTTCAGGCCGAGGCCCAGGCGCTCGCGGTCCTCGGACAGCATCGGGTCGAGGTTCGTGAGCTCCTTCACGCGCTCCAGGCGATACGCGACGGTATGACGGTGGGCGTAGATCGCCGCGGCGGTCGCGTTCATGTTGCAGTTCTGGTCGAGATAGGCCTCGAGCGTGCCGACGAGGTCCGTGCGGTACTGGTCGTCGTAGCGGACGATCGGCGCCACGGTGTCCTCGTAGAACGAGCGCACCTCCTCGGGGTGCGACGCGAGGACGCGGAAGAGCAGGCGGTAGGTGCCGGTGCCGATGTCCTGAGCGATCGGCGCGTCGGACTGCCGCAGGACGTCGAGCACGAGCTCGGCCTCCTGGATGGCGCGGCCGAACTCCGCCGGGTCGGCGTAGAAGCTCGACAGCCCGACCGTGCCGTGCTGGCGCAGCCGCTCGGCCAGGCGCCGCGCGCGCTCCAGCGTGCGCTCGGGCGCGTCGTCGCCCCCCACCGCGGGCAGCAGCGCATAGACGCGCCCGTCCATGTGCTGGGCCAGCGCGCCCGGATGGTCCTCGGCGATCGTCGCGACCACGTGGCGCGGGCGGTCGGTCGTCAGCTCGGCGCACAGCACGACGGCGCCCCGCGCAAGATCGCAGCCCAGCCGGCCGGCGCGGCGAACGACGTCGCGCGGCTCGAGCTCGGGCCGCGCGCGCAGGTCCTCGAGGAACGAGCCGCGGAGGTTCTGCTCGACCTCCTCCTTGGCCTCCTCGACGGCCACCTCGGTGAGAGAGGCGACCGCGGCCAGATGCAGGAACTCGCCGGCCTCGCGGGCGGGCGGGTTGGGCCCGGCCAGCATCAGCACCGCGCCGACGACGTCGTCGCCGGACCTGATCGGCACCTCGGCGCTGATGGCCGGCGGCACCTGCGCCGGCCGGTCCTTCGCACGGTCGGCGACGTAGCGGCGCAGCACGCCGAGATCCTCGTCGGAGGCCTCGGGCGCCGCGGTGGCGGCGCCCAGGCGCGGGATGACGATGGCGACCGGCGCACCGGCCGCGTCGGCGGCCAGCGCCGCCACCCGGCCCAGGCCGTCGCCGCCCAGGACGGCATCGACCATCTCCAGGTGCACGGCGCGCAGGCGCTCGACCAGCCCGCCGCCGCGCGGGGCGGCGGGCTCTCGTCTGGATCCCGCCGCCCCGAGCACGCGACTCATCGGCTCCTCAGGTCGTTGCGGCGGCGGCGTCCGGGTGGGCCTGGAGGACCTCCTCGCCGGACTCGCCGGTCCGGACGCGGTAGCTCTCCTCCACCGGGAGCACGAACACCTTGCCGTCGCCGACGGCGCCGGTGCGCGCGTGCTTGAGGACCGTGTCGACGATCGTCTGCACGTCGCGGTCGGCGACCACGACTTCGAGCTTGACCTTGGGTCGCAGGTAGTTGGTCAGCTCCGCCCCGCGATAGCGCTCGGTGATCCCCTTCTGCCGGCCCGAGCCCTTCACCTCGCTGATGCTCAGCGACGGGAAGCCCAGGCTCAGCAGCTCCATGCGGATGGGCTCGAACGCCTCGTGGCGGATGTAGGCCTCGACCTTCTTCACGCCGGCACCTCCTGACTGGTCGTGATCGGCGCCGCGGCGGCCGCGGGCGCGGCCACGTGCGGAGCCGCACCGTAGCCCACGAGCTCCGGCGTGGGAATGAACTGCTCGGGATAGCCGTACATGCCGTGCTCGGAGATGTCCAGGCCGGCCTCTTCCTCCTCGGCCGTGACGCGCAGGCCGTAAGTCTTCTTGATCGCCCAGAAGGTGCCGTAGCTCGCCGCGAGGACGAACGCGAAGACGGTCACCACGCCCAGCGCCTGGACGCCGAGCTGATGGAAGGAGCCCGAGTAGACCAGGCCCGCGTGGCCGACGGCGTTGTAGGCGGCCAGCGAGGGCAGCGTGAACAGCCCGCACGAGAGCGTGCCCCACACGCCGCACAGGCCGTGGGCGGTCAGGGCGCCGACCGGGTCGTCGAGCCTGCGATCGATCGCGTAGACGCCGAGCGGCACGATGACGCCGGCCACGAAGCCGATCACGACAGCGGCCCACGGGGCCACGTAGCCCGAGGGGGCGGTGATGGCGACCAGGGCGCCGATCGCGCCGTTGCCGGCCATGCCGATGTCGATCTGCCCGGTCTTCAGGCGCGCCGTGATGATCGCGCCGAGCACGCCGGCGGAGGCCGCCAGCTGCGTGACGAGCAGCACCTCGGTGAAGCGGCCGTCGAGGGCGCCGAGCGTCGAGCCCGGGTTGAACCCGAACCAGCCGAGCCACAGGATCAGGACGCCGAGGCCGAAGAGCGGCATGTTGTGGCCGGGGATGGCCCGCGCCTTGCCGTCTGCCCCGTACTTGCCGCGACGCGGCCCGAGCAGCAGCAGTGCGGCGAGCGCGCCGGTGGCGCCGATCAGGTGGACGGCCGTCGAGCCGGCGAAGTCCTGCATGCCGAGGTTGCTCTGCAGCCAGCCGCCGCCGAAGACCCAGCCCGAGGCGATCGGGTAGATGAGCGCGCTGAAGACGATCGCGTAGATGACGTAGACGCCGAACTTGATGCGCTCGAGCGTCGTGCCCCACACGATGGCCAGCGAGACCGCGCAGAAGACGAACTGGAAGAACCACTTCGACTCGATGGTGGCGTCCGACAGGCCCATGATCGGGAAGGCCTTCTGCGGATCGCCGAAGTCGCGCAGGAAGAATCCGGTGTCGCCGATGATGTGGCCGGTCGCGCCGCCGAAGGCGAACGCGAAGCCGACCGCCCAGTAGAGGATCGCCGCGATCGAGAAGTTCGTGAGGATCTTGGCGACGACG
Source organism: Solirubrobacteraceae bacterium (assembly GCA_036555665.1). Lineage (GTDB taxonomy): Bacteria > Actinomycetota > Thermoleophilia > Solirubrobacterales > Solirubrobacteraceae > JAOPZW01. The sequence continues at coordinate 27,516 of DATBKW010000259.1, forward strand.
GTGCCCGCGTTCTTGCCGCGCGAGAAGCCGATCTCCAGGAAGGCGAAGCCCGCCTGCATGAACATCACAAAACAGCCGGCGACGATCACCCACAGCGAGTTGATGCCCACCGAGTCGGGCAGCCCCTTGCCGGCGGCATCGAAGGTGTCGGCCAGGCCGGTGGCCGGCAGCACGAGCAGGGCCAACAGGCCCAGCATCACAGCGCGGGTCATCGAGGTACGACGCATGGATCCTCCTGGGTCGAGTGCGCCCAGAAGTCTGGGTGGCGGCCGCAGGAGCGTCTTTCGCCCGGTGTCGAAAGATCGACCGGCCACTTTCTCCATCCGGTCGAAGGCGGCGGTGTGGCTTTCGTCCGCAATCTCCACACGGGCGAAGATGGCGCGCCGATTCTTCTACGCGTGGATAAGGTGCAGCGGCCGCCGCGCGCCTACGCTGATCTTGCGTAGATACGCACTCGACACGCCAGCCCACATCAGGAGGACCTCTCACGCCCATGGCACGCACCCGCCAGCAGAACGTCACCGCGGCGCAGTGGAGCGCCAACGGCGCCGCACTCGGCGCCCCCGACCTCACCGAGCCCGGCAGCTACCCGTTCGGCGCGAACGTCTTCTCGGTCGCCGTGCAGCGCGAGCGGCTGCCCAAGGAGGTCTTCAAGCAGCTGCAGGCGATGCTCCAGGGCGGGCAGGCGCTCGATCCGTCGCTGGCCGACGCGGTGGCCAAGGGGATGCGCGAGTGGGCCATGGAGCGCGGCGCCACGCACTTCACCCACTGGTTCCAGCCGCTGACCGGGTCGACGGCGGAGAAGCACGACTCCTTCTACGCGCCCGTCGGCGACGGCACGGCGCTGGCCGAGTTCTCGGGCAAGGAGCTCATCCAGGGCGAGCCGGACGCCTCGTCGTTCCCGACCGGCGGCGTGCGCGCGACCTTCGAGGCGCGCGGCTACACCGCGTGGGACCCGACGTCGCCGGCCTTCATCATCGAGAACCCCAACGGGGCGCTGCTCTGCATCCCGACGGCGTTCGCGTCGTGGACGGGCGAGGCGCTGGACCACAAGATCCCGCTGCTGCGCTCGATGGACGCGCTGTCGACGTCGGCGATCCGGGCGCTGAACCTGCTGGGCGACGACGAGGCCTCGCGCGTCTTCACCACGGTCGGGCCCGAGCAGGAGTACTTCCTCATCGACGAGCAGTACTACTTCGAGCGCCCCGACCTCTACACGACCGGCCGCACGCTGTTCGGCACCAAGCCACCCAAGGGCCACGAGCTCGACGACCACTACTTCGGCTCGATCCCCGAGCGGATCCTGGCCTGCATGCTCGAGACCGAGCGCGAGCTGGCCAAGGTCGGCGTGCCGACCAAGACGCGCCACAACGAGGTCGCGCCCAACCAGTACGAGATCGCGCCGATCTTCGAGAACTCCAACGTCGGCGCTGACCACCAGCAGCTGACGATGCAGATCATGCAGAACGTGGCCCGCCGCTACGGGCTGGTCTGCCTGCTGCACGAGAAGCCCTACGCCGGCGTCAACGGCTCGGGCAAGCACAACAACTGGTCGATGGGCACCGACACGGGCCTG
>DATBKW010000260.1:0-1878 GCA_036555665.1 Solirubrobacteraceae bacterium
GTTCGCTTGTTCGCCCTTAACGACGCCGGGACGCCTCGCGGCGTCCCGACGCTGATGTGGGGGAGGTCATCGCATCGCGCCGGGGCAGGGGTCCGGCGACTGTCCGTGATGCGGATATGTGGCGGGAATCCGTCCCGCACCGCTCGCCATGCCCACAGACGTCGTTGTGAACCCCGGCCGCGTTGGGAGACGAACATGCCCTAGGGATCATCGTCAGCAAACAGCGACGCAATCCCCTCCCGATCCAGGCCCGACCCTAAACAGACCAGCAGCTTCATCCGCGCGGCCTGCGGCGACAGGGCGCCGGCCGCGATCGCGCCGGTTGCGCGCAGGTCCCCCTCGGCGCCCTCGAAGCCGTAGGTCGAGGCGAGCAGCGCGCCCCGCTCGGGGCGCACCGCGAGCACGACCGGCATGCGCTGCGCAGCCGCGCGCAGCCGCGCGAGGCCGCCGGGAGAGAGGTGGCCGCCGCCGAACGCCGCGACTACGGCCCCATCGGCGGGCGCGTCGAGCAGCGCGAGGTCGTCGCCGAGCGTGGCGACGACGACCGGCACGCGGAAGTCCAGGCGCTCGGGCGCCAGCGCGCGCGCCGGGCGCACCGGCCGCGCTCGCAGCGCCAGGCGCCCCTCGACCACGCGGCCGATCGGCCCGGCGCCCGGCGAGCCGAACGCGCTCGGGCCCGCGGAGTCGACCTTGCGTGCCCCGCGCGCGGCGTGGATCTCGCCGCCGAAGACGACGACGCAGCCCAGCCCGGCGGCCTTGCCGGCGCCGGCGACCGCGACCGCGTCGACCAGGTTGGCCGGGCCGTCGGCGCCCGGCGTGCCGGCGGGCCGGATCGCGCCGGTGAAGACGATCGGGGCATCGCCGTCGTGCAAGAGGTCACATAGCACGGCCGTTTCCTCGAGTGTGTCGGTCCCGTGCGTGACCACGATCCCGCGACCCGTCGCAGCCTCGGCGGCGGCCGTGCGCGCCACCAGCAGCGCGTCGTCGAGGCCGACGTGAGCGCCGGGGAGCCCGAGCAGCTCGCGGGCCTGCACGCTTTCCAAGCCCACTGCCGCAAGCAGCTCGGCGGGCCCGGCGGCGTGGACGGCGCGCTCCCCGCGCATGGCGATCGTGCCGCCGGTCGCCAGCACGAGGACTTCGCGTTCCATGTTCACGCTGCCTATCATGTTCGGCTCACTCTCGGGTTCGCCCGCCGCGCCACGGGGACTCACATTTGACCCACCGCATGCCGCCACAGGCCGACGGCCTCTACGACCCTAGGTACGAGCACGATGCGTGCGGCGTCGCCATGGTCGCCCGCCTGGACAACGTTCCGGGCCACGACGTGGTGGTCAAGGCGCTCGAGGCGCTCGACAACCTCGAGCACCGCGGCGCCGAGGGCGCCGACATCCGCACCGGCGACGGCGCGGGGATCCTCGTCCAGCTCCCGCACGCCTTCCTCCGCGCGGCCGTCGACTTCGAGCTGCCCGAGCCCGGGCGCTACGGCGTCTGTGTCTGTTTCCTGCCCGCCGACGAGGTCCACCGGCGCAAGATCGAGGAGCTGCTGGAGGTCAACGTCCGCGTCGAGGGCCAGCGCGTGCTCGGCTGGCGCGACGTCCCGGTCGACGACGCTCACGTCGGCGACACCGCCAATCGGTCGCGCCCGCACATCCGCCAGCTCTTCGTCGAGGCCGGCCCCGGCTTCCAGCACAACCAGGACGCCTTCGAGCGCAAGCTCTACGTCATCCGGCGCATCGTCGAGCTGGCCATCGGCCCCGACTTCTACGCGCCGTCGTTCTCGAGCCGGACCTGCGTGTACAAGGGGATGCTCAAGGCGCCCCAGCTCGTCGGCTTCTATCCCGACCTGCGCGACGAGCGCTTCGCCAGCGCGCTGGCGCT
>DATBKW010000261.1:0-2898 GCA_036555665.1 Solirubrobacteraceae bacterium
GCCGCGGAGGCCGGGCTGCCGGTCGACATCCACATGGACGAGCACACGCGCGCCGACCTCGACCTCAGCGACCTCGCGGCGCGCGCGCGTGACTTCGCGCACGCCGTCACCGCGAGCCACTGCGTGAGCCTCGGCTTCCAGCCCCCTGAGGTCCAGGACGACGTCGCCCGCGAGGTCGCCGCGGCCGGCGTCGGCGTCGTCACGCTGCCGCAGACGAACCTCTACCTGATGGGCCGCGAGCAGCGCGTGGCGACGCCGCGCGGCCTGACGGCGATAGCGGCGCTGCGCGAGGCCGGGGCGCTCGTCGCCGGCGGCGGCGACAACTTTCAGGACCCGTTCATCCCGATCGGCGCCGGCGATCCGCTCCAGACTGCGCAGCTGCTGGTCTCCGCCGCCCATCTCGACCCCGCCGACGCCTACGAGCTCGTGGCCGACGCCGCACGCGCGGTCATGGGACTCGAACCGATCGAGTTCGAGTCCGGCGCACCCGCAGAGCTCCTCGCTGTCCGCGCGGCCTCGCTGCGCGAGGCCGTCGCCACGCTCACCGAGGCGCGGCTCGTGATCCACGCCGGCCGCGTCGTCGCGCGCACCGCCGTCGACCAGCACACGCTGATCCCAACCGCAATCGTCGCTCAGGAAGGAGCCGGCCATGCCTGATCCCGTCGACCTGCTCATCGAGGGGACCGTGATCACGATGGACGCCGAGCGGCGCGTCATCCGCGACGGCGCGGTCGCGGTCGGACGCGATCGGATCCTGGCCGTCGGCGCCGCCGACGAGCTGCGCGCCCGCTACGAGCCGCGCCAGACGCTGGGCGGCGAGCGGCGCATGGTGATCCCGGGCCTCATCGACTGCCACAACCACCTCGCCCAGGCGCTGGTCCGCGAGTGGGCCCTCGAAGACCTCCCGAACATCTACCGCGTCTACATCCCGGCCGAGATGGTCATGGACGCGCACGACGCGGAGGTGAGCGCATCGGTCGGGATCTCCCAGCTGCTGCGCGCGGGGGCGACCACCGTCGCCGAGACGACGTGCACCGCCGAGCACGAGGAGCCGATCGCCGCGACGGTAATGCGCAGCGGCATCCGCTGCGCGATGGCGCGCGGGCTGGGCGATCGCACCTCGCGGCTGGCCGGCAACTACGAGCAGATCGACGATCGGTCCAGCTACCAGGACGATCCGGGCGCGTTGCGTGAGGACCTCGAGGTGACCGAGGCGTTCCTGCGGCGCTGGCAGAGCGAAGGAGAGGGCCGGCTGGTGCCGTGGATCCACAACCTCGGCGTCCCGTCGTGCTCGGACGAGCGCTACCTGGCGACGAAGGACCTCGCCGCCCGCCACGGGACGGGCGTCATGACCCACATCAACCGGGATCGCGAGGAGATCGAGCTGTCGGTGTCGCTCTTCGGCGAGCGCCCGATCGAGCACCTGAACACGATCGGCGCGCTCGGCGGGCGCTTCCTGGCAATCCACGCGATGCTCACCACCGATCGCGAGATCCGGATGCTCGCCGATGCCGGCGCGGCGGTGGCCCACGCGCCGATCGTCTGTACCGACATCGTTTCCGCGGTGACGAAGGTCGTCGCCATGCGCGTTGCCGGGGTCAACGTCGGGCTGGGCTGCGACACGGTCATCAACGACCTCTTCAAGGTCATGCGCCACGCCTTCGTCATGCAGACGCAGGCGACCGGCATCCCGCTCTACGACCCGCAGTCGTTCACGACCGAGGATGCGATGGCGATGGCGACGATCGACGCCGCCCGCGCGCTCGGCTGGGACCACGAGATCGGCTCCCTGGAGCCCGGCAAGGCCGCCGACGTGGTCGTCGTCGACGCGAACAACACGCGCCTATCGCCCGCGTACGAGCCGCCGTCGACGCTCGTGCGCTACGCGACGGGCAGTGACGTCGAGAGTGTTGTGGTCGCGGGGCGTGTCGTCGTCGACGAAGGTCGCGTGCTCACGCTCGACGAGTCCGCGGTCATCGAGGAGGCGCTCGCGCTGGGCGACAAGCTCGGCGAGGCGCTGGCGCCGCGCCGTTACCGGCCGCTGCGGTACGCGACCGCGCACGTCACCTGAACAGGAGCCCTCGCGATGCAGCAGACCCGGGTCAAGCCGTCCGACTTCCCGCGCGACGAGAAGTTCCGCGACCCAAGGACGCCGCCGTTCCGCGACGCCGACGGCAACTACCACGTCTTCAGCTACGAGCACGTCATGGGGGTGCTGCTCAATCGCGAGGAGGCGTTCTCCCGCGACCCTGCGCCGTGGCTGCCACCCGGCGTGCGGCACATGGGGCTGGACTTCATGTGGGTCTACGAGCCGTTCATGATCGACGGCAAGGAGCCGCGTCACGACCTGCTGCGCAGTGTCGTGGAGCCGTGGTTCCGGACGCGCGAGGTGCGCAAGCTCGACGAGTTCATCCGCGGCCTGACCGTCGACCTGATCAACGGCATCGTTCGCGACGGGGACGGCGAGTTCAACCTCGCCACGAAGCTGGCCTACCGCCTCTCGTTGCGTGTCATCTGCTCACTGCTGGGGTTCGACACCGCGCAGGAGCCGTGGCTGCGCGAGAAGCTCGACGAGTTCAACCAGGCCCCGAGCTACGACAAGCTGCCACGCCAGTCCGACGTGGAGGCGTTCCTGTGGGAGATGATCGCCGAGCGCATCGTGCATCCGCGCGACGAGATGCTCGACGCGATCATCGACGCCTGGAAGGAGGGGCGGATCACGGGGCGCGATCTGCTCGGCTACATCTTCGGGATGATCGCCGCGGGCACCGACACCACGGGTGCGACACTCGTCAACGCGTTCAGCTTGCTGGCCGAGTTCGGCAAGCTCGACGAGGTGCGGGCGATGGACGGCGACGTCGACGCGCTGCGGCGCGTCGTCGAGGAGATCCTGCGCTT
>DATBKW010000262.1:0-1914 GCA_036555665.1 Solirubrobacteraceae bacterium
GTGCGCGTGAAGAACGAGACGAGACGGTGGTGCTGCTTCTCGTCGTCGACGAGCGCGCGCTCGAAGTCGGCCGAGAAGATGTCGCGCACGACGCGGACCGAGAGGTCGGCCTCCTGAAAGACGAGCGCGGGAGCGGTGGCCTCCTCGACGCGCTTCTGCAGGACCTCGTGGAGCCTGAACAGGTACTCCATCTCGCGCTCGAAGTCGGCGCGCTTGGCGCCCGACGCGGCCGTGCGCACGATCGCGCCGCCGCCGCGCAGGTCCAGGCCGCGCCCCTCGCGGCGCAGGCGGTCGCGCTCCTTGTCGTCGAGGCGCTTGGAGACGCCGACGCCCTCGCCGGTGGGCGTGTAGACCATGTAGCGCCCGGCGATGGTCAGCTCCATCGACAGCCGCGCGCCCTTGGTCTTCAGCGGGTCCTTGACGACCTGCACGACGACCTCCTGGCCGGGCTTGAGCAGGTCGGTGATCTTCTTGCCGCCGTCCTTGCCGCGCCCGCGCCGCGGCGTCTCGACGCCGGGCAGCACGATCTCGTCGACGTGCAGGAAGCCGTTCTTGTCGAGGCCGATGTCGACGAAGGCGGCCTCGAGCCCGGGCAGGACGTTGTCGACCCGCCCCTTGTAGATGTTGCCGACGATCGAGCGGTTGCCGCGCCGCTCGAAGTAGAGCTCGGCGACGCGATAGCCGGCGGCGGGGTTCTTCCCGCGCCGGCGGCCGGACTTGGCGGCGCCCGGTGTGCCGGTTGATTCCAGCAGCGCGACGCGGGTCTCCCCGCGATCCACGCTGACGAGTACTTGCTTCTTCACGAGAGTCGTTCTCCTAGAAAGCCAGGACGCGGCCCTTGGTGGCAGCCGACGCGCGCCCTTGCGCGTAGATCGACTGCAGTAGGCCGACGGCCAGGAAAGTTGTTAGCACCGACGAGCCGCCGTAGGAAAGAAGCGGCAGGGGGATGCCGGTGATGGGCATGATCCCGATGGTCATGCCCACGTTGACAAAGACCTGGAAGAGGAGCATAGCCACGATGCCACCGGCGATAAGCGCGCCGAACAGGTTCTTGGCGATCGTGAGGATGCGCAGCCCCCTCCAGATGAGCAGGGCGTAGAGCGAGAGCACCAGTGCCGCTCCGATGAAGCCGAAGCGCTCGCCGACGACGGCGAACACGAAGTCCGTGTGGTGCTCGGGCAGGAAGTTGTACTTGGTCTGCGTCGCGTGGCTGCCGCGGCCGGTCTTCTCGCCCGAGCCGATGGCGATGCGCGACTGGTTCTGCTGGTAGCCCTGCTTGGCGGGGTTGTCCGTCGGGTGCAGGAACGCGGTGAGACGGTCCTTCTGGTACCCGTGCAGGACGGTCACGCCGACCTTGGGCGCGACCACGAGGGTGAGCGTGAGCGCCACCGCGCCGAGCGCGAACAGCGCGGCGAAGTGACGCCAGCTCGTGCCGGCGATGAACAGCACCGCCAGGCCGATGACGATGTAGACCAGGCCCGATCCGAGGTCGGGCTGGAGGATGACCAGGACCGCGGGGATCAGCGTGAGCAGCATCACCCGCGCGGTGGTGTCGCGGCGCTGCATCGAGCGCGACCGGTCGACCACGAAGGCCGACAGGGCGAGGACGAGCAGCACCTTGCCCAGCTCGGAGGCCTGGAAGGAGAAGAAGCCCACGTCGATCGCGCGACGCGACCCGCGGGCCGCCGTGCCCGCCGCGGAGACCGCGAGGATCCCCCCGATGAGCAGGCCGTAGATGACGTACTTGGCTTCGCGCAGGCGGGAGTAGTCGATCCGCGCCAGCACCGCGGCCAGCACGAGGCCGACGCCGAAGTAGACCGCCTGGCGGTTGACGTAGTAGTGCGGATCGCCCGGGATGTCGTCGGCCGTCGCGCCGGTGAGGACGACCAGCGAGGCCGCGCACAGCCCGATCAC
>DATBKW010000263.1:0-3961 GCA_036555665.1 Solirubrobacteraceae bacterium
GCGCCGTCGATGCCGATCCCCGGTGGGCCGCCGAGCGGCGGCCAGGCGTGGCGGCCGCCCTCGATCCGCAGGTGCGCGACGCGGACGCCGGCGCGGCAGCCGGGCCACTCCAGACGCACGACGTGGGGGTCGATGCGCCGGGAGCGCGGCGTGGCATGGCAGCCCTCACGGCGCGCCCAGCCCGCCATGACGTCGCGCACGCGCCCGTCGTGCGTAGGGCCGCGGCCGCGGTAGGAGACGATCTGATCCGACGTGCCGTGCGTGTCGAGGATCGAGATCGGCCGCGCCGGATGGCACGGCGGCAGCTCGCGGGTGCCACCCGAGACGGGCGCGATGGCCAGCAGCCGGTCGGCCAGCTCGCAGCCCGCCGCGTAGGTCATGCGCCCGCCCGACGAGATCCCGGTCACCAGCACGCGGCCGCGATCGACGCACAGCTTCTGGGCGACCGCGTCGATCGTCGCTCGCAGCAGGCGCAGCCCGCTGCGCGGGTTGTCGGGCTCGGGGTAGCGCCAGAACCCGCGCGGGCGCCACGACATGGGGTAGGCGACGACGAAGCGGTGCTCGTCGGCCACCCCCGAGAGGTTGCTCTCGGCCTCGAAGCCACGTGCGTCCTGCCCGGCCCCGTGCAGGCCGAGCACCAGCGGCGCCCGCTCGCCCGCCCGCAGGCGGTCCGGGACGTGGACGATGACGGCGGGCGTCCCCGCCAGCACCCGCAGCCGAAGCTCGCCGCCGCGCGGCGCCACCGCGCAGGGCACGCCGGCGAGCGGCTGCGGCGGCGGCGGGCGAGCGATCGCGTGGACCGCGCCGCCGCCACCACCACAGCCCGCCAGGCCCAGCACCGCGCAGACGAGAGCCGCGCGGCGCCGGGCCTGATTCGCTGTCAGCCGACCTTCGACGCGGCGTTCGCGTTGACGATCCCGTCGCCGTAGAACCCGTTGAAGTCCGGGGTCCCGGTGCAGGTGGCGTCGAACGCGCCCGGCGCGTCCGGATACACGAACGGCTCCTGGGCCGGGCACGGCGTATCGGTCGCGGTCTTGCGCAGCAGTCGCTCGACCTTGTCCGGATCCATCGTCACGCCGCCGTGGGCGAAGTCGCGCCTGCCCTTCTCCGACACGATCAGCGCCGCCACGCCGACCGCGTGCGGCGATGCCATCGACGTGCCCTGGATCCACTGGTACAGCCCGCACTTGCCGTTGGCGCAGTTTCGCACCAGCGGCGGGAAGCGCGGGACGACCGTGCCCGGGTTCACCGGGTCGCACAGCGTGTTGCCGTTGGGCACCCCGTTGGCGTCGACCTCACCGCAGGACTGCGCCACGTTGAGCGGGTAGGCGGCGAGGATGCGCGTCTCGGGCGCGTTGTACTGCGGCGTCCCGAAGAACTCGCGGCGGTCGCCACCCGGCGCCGCCACGACGATCTGCTCGGTGCCGTAGTTGGAGTAGTACGCCTTGCGCGGGTACGGCGAGACGGCCGCGTTGACCGGCCCGACCGACGAGACGTCGAGCACGTTGGGCGCCTCGCTGGGCATGCTCAGGCAGCCGTTGTTGATCGTGCGCTCGTGCGGCGGCGCGTCGCCGAAGTCCGGGCTCGTGTCGTCGAACGTCGGGTTGCCGAGGTCCGTGGACTCGTTGCCCGCGGCGGCGATCAGGGTGACACCGTGGCGGTGGGCGAAGTTCACCGCGCGCGTGGTCGCCTCGATGATCATGCGCTGCTCGGCCTGCTGCTCGGGCGTGTCCGCCGGGTTGGCGGCGCAGTTGAACAGCCACGGGTCGATGTAGAACGACATGTTGACCACGTCGATGCCGACCTTGCCGGCGTAGGTCAGTGCGTCGACCGTCGGCTGGATGAGGAAGAAGCCCGAGTCCTGGCCGGCGCGGATGTTGACGATGTCGACCTTCGGCGCGACGCCGCCGATGCCGAGGCCGTTCAGCGGCGAGCCGATCGTGCTCGCGACGTGCGAGCCGTGGCCGTCGTCGTCCTCGTCGCTGGGGTCGACGCAGGTCGGGTGCTCGCACGGCCCGTCATCGATCCCGGGCGGGTTGTCGACCGTGAAGTTCCGGCTCAGCGCGCGATCGAAGTTCGGCGCGATGTCCGGATGGCTGCCGTCGACACCGGTGTCCATGACGCCGACGCGGACCGCGTGGCTGCCCTGGTCGTGCTTGTAGGAGCCCTGCGGCGTGGCGCCGATGAGCTGCATGTCCCACTGCAGGCCCGACAACGGATCGCCGCTGACCGGCTTGGCCTGCGGGCCCTTGCCGTTGAAGTTGCCCCGCTCGGTCTCGACGTCGCGCCACGACGGCTTGTTCGACGCCCCGGGCACGTGCCCGATGACCTGGTTGCGCGCCGCGCCGTCGAGCGCGGCCTGAGCGTCGGCCCTGCGGGCGAAGCTCGGATCGCTCGAGCTCACCGTCGCCACCCCGACGTCGGTGTTCTCGGTCACGATGGCGCCACCCGCCGCGCGAATCGCCTGATGGGCTGCGGCGGTGGTGGCGTCCTGCTTGTAGACGACGATGTACTCGTCGGCCATGGCCGCGGACGCGGACACAGCGAGCACCGCACCGGCGATCGCGCCGGCGCAGCAGAAGACCTTGCGCATGCTCTCCCTCCCTAGGAGTGGCTGAGCCGCGGACCCTACATCGTGTTGGGGCGCGGCGGTCAGCCGGCGACGATCATCCCGGCGCCGACCGTGTCGTTGCTCGCCTCGTCGATGAGGATGAACGAGCCGGTGGCGCGGTTGCGCGCGTAGGGGTCGAAGGCCAGCGGCTTGGAGGTGCGAAGGCGCACGCGGCCGATGTCGTTGAGCGCGAGCTCGCGCGGTTCGGCCTCGCGCCCGAGCGTGCCGACGTCGACGCGGTCCACGAGCGTCTCGGCGATGGCCCGCGCCGTGTGGGTCGCATGCTTGATGGCGTAGCGGCCGCGGGGGCGAAGCGGCGCGTCGGCCATCCAGCACACGTCGGCCACAAGGTCGCGGGCCAACGCCGGGGGGTCGGAGGGACGGCAGATGAGGTCGCCGCGGGAGACGTCGAGCTCGTCGGCCAGGCGGACGGTGACGCTCATCGGCGGGAAGGCCGTGTCGACCGGTCCATCCAAGGTGTCGATCGCTGCGACCGTGGTCACGCGACCGGAGGGCAGCACGAGGACCTCGTCGCCGGGCTTCAGCACGCCGCCCGCGAGTTGGCCGGCGTAGCCGCGGTAGTCGCTCTCGCCGTCGCGGATGACGTACTGCACCGGAAAACGAAGCTCGTCGAGGTCGCGATCGGCCTCGATCGAGACGGTCTCGAGGTGCTCGAGCAGCGGCAGGCCGCCGTACCAGGGCATCGCCTCGGAGCGCTCGACGACGTTGTCGCCGCGCAGCGCGCTCAGCGGAACGTACGCAACGTCCCTTACGTACAAGAGCTGGTCGCGGAAGGCGCAGAAGTCGCGCACGACGCCGTCGAAGACGTCCTCCGACCAGTCGACGAGGTCCATCTTGTTGACCGCGAGCACGAGGTGCGGGATCCCCAGCAGCGACGCGATGAAGGCGTGGCGGCGGGTCTGCTCGACGACGCCGGTGCGCGCATCGACGAGGACGATGGCGAGGTCCGCCGTCGAGGCGCCGGTGACCATGTTGCGCGTGTACTGCACGTGGCCGGGCGTGTCGGCCAGGATGAACGTGCGCCGCGCGGTGGCGAAGTAGCGGTAGGCGACGTCGATCGTGATGCCCTGCTCGCGCTCGGCGCGCAGGCCGTCGGTCAGCCGCGCGAGGTCGAGCTCGCCGTCGCGGCCGCGCAGGTCGTCGAGCTGGTCGGCGAGGATCGCCTTGGCGTCGTGCAGCAGCCGGCCGATGAGGGTCGACTTGCCGTCGTCGACGCTGCCGGCGGTGGCCAACCGCAGCAGATCGCTAGAAGTAGCCAGCAACCTTGCGGTCCTCCATGGCGGCCTCTGACACCCGGTCGTCCGCGCGCGTCTCGCCGCGCTCGGTGAT
>DATBKW010000264.1:0-4239 GCA_036555665.1 Solirubrobacteraceae bacterium
TTACTGCCGATCGGCCGCGCGGCGCCGCCGACGACACGCGGCAGAACCGGCCCGTGCGCCGCTACGAGCTGCCGTTGGCCGAAACCCGCAGCGCCCGCAGCTCCGACAGCTCGCGCTCGGTCACCGGCTCGGTCACCCCGAGCGGCTCGCGGACGCGCAGCGGCCATCCGGTGGCCTCGAGGACCTGCTCGACCTCGACACCCGGGTGCAGCGCGACGAGCTCGAGCTCGCCGTCGGCCGGCGACCGGCGCAGCACGCCAAGGTCGGTGATGACCGCCGAGGTGTGGCCCCCGTCGGCGCCGTTGAGCTCGCGGCCGACCGATGTGATGAAGTCGACCTCGCCGACGAACGAACGCAGCGAGTGGCGCAGCAGGACGATGATGCGGCCGGCCGACGCGGCGATCTCGGGCGCGCCGCCCGCGCCCGGCAGGCGCACCTTCGGGTGCTGGTAGTCGCCGATGACCGTCGTGTTGATGTTGCCGAAGCGGTCGATCTGCGAGGCGCCGAGGAAGCCGACGTCGATGCGGCCCCCGCCGATCCAGTAATTGAACATCTCGGGCACCGAGACGAGGTCCTGCGCGGCGGCGGCGAGGTCGTCGTCGCCGATCGACAACGGCAGGCGCTGGGGCCGCGCGCCGATCGCCCCGGACTCGTAGACGAGCACGCAGCCGGGCGCGTCCAGCCGCCGCGCGAGGTTGGCGGCGGCGTTGGGCGGGCCCACGCCGACGAGCACGACCTCGCCGTCGGCGAGCTCGCGCGCGGCGCCGATGGTCATGACCTCCTCGCCGGTGGGGTCGACCGGGATCATCGCGCCACCGCCGGGGTCACGTTGAGGACGTTGTCCTCCATCCATTGCGTGAAGCGATCGCGATCGCGCGAGATCGCGTCCCACTCCTCGTAGAAGCCGTTGTCGCGCACGGAGAAGTCGGCGGCGTACGACGGCCAGGCGCCGTTGGGCACGTGGCAGACCGCATCGAGGACCCAGTTGGGCAGCACGATCGCGCGCGGGCGCGGCGTGAGCTCGTCGACGACCTCCTCGACGGTGACGATCGCGTGGCGAGCGGCGAGGACGGCCTCCTTCTGCACGCCGGTCAGGCCCCACAGCTGGACGTTGCCCTGCGCATCGGCCTGCTGGGCGTGGATGATCGCGACGTCGGGGTTGATCGCGCGCACCGCGCTCAGGCGCTCGTCGGTGAACGGGCAGTTGATGAAAGCGATGTCCTCGGAGTGCTCGGGCAGATTGGTGCCCGCATAGCCGCGCAGGACGGCGAAGGGGAGATGCGAGGCGCCGGCGACATACGCGTTCGCCAGTCCGGCATGGGAGTGCTCGCGCAACTCGATCTCGCGCGGCCAGCCGTGCTCGACGGCGTCGCGGAAGCGGTGCAGCGAGCCGACGCCCGGGTTGCCTCCGTAGGAGAAGACCACGCGCGCGACGCGCCCGAGGCCGATCATCTGGTCGAAGAGCACGTCCGGGGTCAGGCGGACGACGGTCAGGTCCGTGCGTCCCTGCCGCAGGAGCTCGTGGCCGGCAGCGAAGGGGATGAGGTGCGTGAATCCCTCGAGCGCCACGAAGCTGCCGTCCTTGACCAGCGAACCGACGGCTTCGGAGAGCGGCTGGATCTGTCCGGCTTTGTTCACGCCAGAGACCTCCGAATTCGTTCGTCCTGCGCACAGATGTGCGCAACAAGAACACTACCTGAGGTGGGTGGCGTGCGGAAAGGGGTGCTGTTCGCGGGCGCTACACACGCTCGACCGCGAGCGCCATCCCCTGTCCGACGCCGATGCACAGCGTCGCCAGCCCGCGGCTGACCTCGTCGTCCTCCATGCGGCGCAGGAGCTGAATGACGAGGCGTACCCCGGACGCCCCGAGCGGGTGGCCCAGCGCGATCGCTCCGCCGTAGCCGTTGACGGTGTCGGCGTCCAGGCCGAGGCGGCGGATGCTCGCGATCACCTGCGTCGCGAAGGCCTCGTTGATCTCGACCGCATCGAGGTCGGCGACCTCCCAGCCCGCGCGAGCGAGCACCTTCTCGGTCGACGGCACCGGGCCCAGGCCCATGATGTGCGGCGGTACGCCGGCCGAGGCCGATGCGACGACCCGCGCGCGCGGCGTCAGCCCGTGGCGCTCGACCGCCTCGCCCGACGCGACCACGATCGCGCCCGCGCCGTCGGACAGCGGCGAGGCGGTGCCCGCCGTCACGATGCCGTCCGCCGTGAACGACGGCTTGAGCTTGGCGAGCGCCTCGACGGTCGAGTCGGGCCGCGGCACCTCGTCGGCCGTTACCTCGCCCTTCGACGTCTCGACCGCGACGAGATCCTGATCGAGGCGCTCGCGCGCGGCCTGCGTGAGCTGCTGCGAGCGCAGGCCCCACGCGTCGGACTCCTCGCGGCTGATGGCGTCGAGCACGCCGACCTCCTCGGCCGTCTCGCCGAGCGTGATCGTCGCCTTGCCGCCGTCGAGCTCCTTCATGCGCGGGTTGACCAGCCGCCAGCCGAGGGTGGTATCGGCGACGTCGGTGGCGGCGCCCCAGGGCCGCCCGCTCTTGGCCATCACCATCGGCGCGCGCGTCATCGACTCGACACCCCCGGCGACCACGACGTCGGCCTCGCCGAGCTTGATCTGGTGGGCGGCCGACGCGACGGCCTGCAGGCTGCTCGCACACAGGCGGTTGACCGTGTAGCCGGGCACGTCGTCCGGCAACCCGGCGAGCAGGATCGCCATGCGCGCGACGTTGCGGTTGTCCTCGCCCGCCTGGTTGGCGGCGCCGAAGACGACCTCGTCGACCGCGTCGGGCGCCACGCCGGCGCGATCGAGCGCGGCCTGCAACACGAGCGCCGCGAGGTCGTCGGGCCGCGACTCGGCGAGCGCGCCGCGGTGGCGGCCGAACGGCGTGCGGACGCCGCCGACAAGGAAGGCATCGCTCACGATGCGAGCTCCAGGAGGTCGGTGAGCAGCCCGCGCACGGCGGCCGCCTCGTCGTCGTTGACGCCGTGCTCGCCGGGGCCGTAGATGCGCAGGTCGCAGCGCGCGCCGGCGCGCTGGAACGCGGCGACGGTCTTGCGCACGGCGGACACCGGGATCCAGTCGTCGTCCTCGGGGATGCCGAAGAACATCGGCAGACCGCCGAGCGATCCGGCCGGCAGGCGCTCGGCATCGGGCTCGCCGAACAGCGCCCCGGTGAGGACCGCGGCGGCACCGTAGGGTTCCGGGCGGCGCGCCACGCGCTCGGCGACGATGCACGCGCCCTGCGAGAAGCCGACGAGCGCGACGCGGGTCAGCGGCCGCAGAGGGCCGCGCGCGAGCGCCACCGCCGCGTCGATCGCGTCCAGCGACCAGCTCAGCCACGGCTCGTTGTCCAGCGTCGGGTCGTGGAAGCGACCCGGGTACCACGAACGGTCGGCGGCGCGAGGCAGCACGTAGGCGACGGAGTCGTCGAGCGCGATACGTCCCGCGAGCTCGAGCATGAAGTCGGGGTCCTGGTCGCGGCCGTGGACGAGGACCGCGGCGACGGTCGCGTCGGGGTTGCCGGCGGTCACCGTCTCGGTCGTCAGATGCGGGTTCACCGCCAGGCGGCCGGCCAGCGTGCCGAACTCGCGCTGGCGGTACAGGAGCGGATGTGCCGAGGCGGCCTGGGCGTGCTCGACGAAGCCCACCGCGATGACGTGGTCGCCGCCGTCGACGACCTCGTGCAGGCGACAGGCGATCCAGCTCGCGGTCTCCCGCAACCGCGGAAGGTCGGTGTCGACGTCCCAGGGAACGTCGGCGAACTTGTCGACGCCCTTGCGCGCGAAATGCGTCGCGAGCTCGGCCTGACCATGTGACAGGACGTTGATCCCGTAGCGCCCGGCCTGGCGGACCATCGCCAGGAGGTCCGAGCCGCGATCCAGCGCGACGAGGACGAGCGGCGGCTCCAGCGACAACGAGCAGAACGCGCTGACCGTGGCGCCGTGCGGACGGCCCTCGTGAAGGCTCGTGACGACAGCGACCGGAGCGCAGACGGCACCGAGCGCTTCGCGAAAGGCGGCCGCGTCGACGCCGGGGCGTTCGGTCTTGAGCGTCATCGTTCGCAAAGCGCACAGAACTGCGCTCTGCGAACCATGCTAGTGGGTCTCCCGTGAACGTGGAACGTTTGCGGGTGGCCCACTAGTGGGCCTTCTCGCAACGTTTCACCGGAAATCCCGGGCGCCGATCACCGCCAGGCGGCGTCCTCGACCCTCGAAATGCCTCGGCATTCCTTCGGG
>DATBKW010000265.1:0-8899 GCA_036555665.1 Solirubrobacteraceae bacterium
CAGCGTGAAAGCGCGCGCGAAAGCTCGCCGAAGCGCGTTACTCTCGCCGCGAGGTGCTGCGGATCCGGGTCCTCGGAGAGCTGACGCTCGAGCTCGACGGCGAGGCGCTGCCTCCCCCGCCCGGGCGCCGCCTGCGGGCGCTCCTGGGCTGGCTGGCGCTGCATCCGGGCATGCACGCGCGCGCCGAGGTGGCAGGACGATTGTGGCCCGACGTGCTCGACGAGAGCGCGCGGACGAGCCTGCGCACCGCGCTGGCCGACCTGCGCCGCGCCGTCGGGGACGGCCACGTGGTCGCCACGCGCGACGCGGTCGGCCTCGCGCCGGGCGTCTGGATCGACGCCCGCGCCTTCGACGAGCTCGTCGCCGAACGGCGCCTGGACGAGGCGTTGGCGCTCGTGCGCGGCGAGGTCCTGGACGGGCTGGCCGAGGAATGGGTCTATGCCGAGCGCGACCGCCGCGGCGAGGCCGTGCGCGAGGCGCTGCGCCGGCTCGCGGCCGAGGCCGAGGCCGCGGGCGACCTGCGCACGGCGATCGCCCGCACCCGCGAGCAGATCGTCGCCGACCCGCTCGCCGAGGACGCCCACCGCGACCTCATTCGCCGCCTTGCCGCCGCCGGCGACCGGCCGGCGGCCCTGTCGGCCTACATCCAGCTGCGCGAGCTCCTCGCGCGCGACCTGCAGATCGCGCCGTCGGCGCAGACCCGCGCGCTGGTCACGCAGATCCACAGCACCGAGACCGCGGCCGCGGCCACCCCGGCGCTGCCGCTGCCGCCCGCGCTCGCGCGGCGCCATCGCAGCCCGTTCGTGGGCCGCCCCGAGGAGCTGGCCACGCTGCGCGCGGCCTTCGATCGCGCCGGCGACGGCCGCCGGCTCGTGCTGCTGACCGGCGAGCCGGGCATCGGCAAGACGCGGCTGGCCGCGGAGCTGGCCCGTGCCGTCCACGGCGCCGGCGCCACCGTGCTCTACGGCCGCGCGCAGGAAGAGCCGCTGGCGCCCTACCAGCCGTTCGCCGAGGCGCTCGGCCCGTTCCTGGCCGCGCGCTCGCAGGACGCGCTGCTCGCGCTCGCCGGCCCGCTCGCGGGCGAGCTGGGCCGGCTCGTGCCCGCCGAGGTCGCGCGGCTGCCGCCGCTCGTCGAAGCGGCCACCCGCGATCCGGCCGGCGCGCGCTATCGCCTGTTCGAGGCCGCGGCCGCGCTCGTCGCCGGGGCCGCCCGCGAGCGGCCGCTGCTGCTCGTGCTCGACGACCTGCACTGGGCCGACGGCCCCACGCTGCTGCTGCTGCGCCACCTCGCCAACGCGCCGCTCGGTCCCGCGCTCGTGCTCGGCACCTACCGGCCCGGCGAGCAGTCGGCGGCGCTGGCCGACGCGCTGGCCGACCTGCGCCGCGAGGACCGCCTCGATCGCATCGCGGTCGAGGGACTGGTGCACGACGACGTCGACGCGCTGGTCACGGCGTGGCTCGGCCGCGACGCCCCGGAGGCGCTCACCGACACGGTGTGCAGGGAGACCGACGGCAACCCCTTCTTCGTCGAGGAGCTCCTGCGCCAGTACGCGGAGTCCGACGCCGGCGCGCGGCGCTGGGAGCCGATCGTGCCCGAGGGCGTGCGCGAGGTCCTCGGCCGGCGCCTCGCGCGCCTCGGCGACCCCGCGCGCGACACGCTGCTGCTGGCCGCGGTAGCCGGGCGCGAGGTCGACCTGCGGCTGCTCGAGGAGGCCGGCGAGCTGCCGCGCGAGGCGCTCGTCGAGGCGCTCGACGCAGGGCTCGGCGCACACCTGATCCGCGAGGAGGCTGGTGCGCCGGGGCGCTACGCGTTCACGCATGCGCTGGCGCGCGAGGCGATCTACGGCGAGCTGTCGAGCGCGCGGCGCGCGCTGCTGCACGGGCGCGTGGCCGCCGCGCTCGAATCTCTCGATGCCGATGCGGCGGAGCTGGCCCACCACTTCCTCGCCGCAGGCGGCCCGCGCGAGAACGTGATCGAGCACGCCGGCCGCGCCGGGCGCCGAGCCCTCGCCCAGCTGGCCTACGAGGAGGCCGCGCGCCATTTCGAGCGTGCGCTCGACCTGGCGCCGGACGCGGGCGAGCTGCTCATCGGCCTCGGTGATGCCCGCCTGCGCGCGGGCGACGTGGAGGCCTCGCGCGAGAGCTTCTCCTCGGCGGCCGCGGTCGCGCGCCGGCGCCGCGATGGCGAGCTGCTGGCCCGCGCGGCGCTCGGGCGCAGCGGGCTGGGCGCCACCGTGCTCGGCCACGACCCCGAGACCGTCGCGGTGCTCGAGGACGCGCTGGCCACGCTCGGCGGCGGGTCGGCGGCGCTGCGGGCCAGGCTCCTGGGTCGCCTGGCCATCGAGCTCTACCACTCGCCGCCGGTCGCGCGCCGCGAGGAGCTCAGCGCGCAGGCCGTGGCGCTCGCCCGCGAGGCCGGCGATCCGAGCGCGCTCGCCGATGCGCTGAGCGCCCGCCACGTCGCCCTGTGGAGCCCGCCCCACCTCGATGAGCGCCTCGCGCTGGCCGACGAGATGGTGGCGCTGGCCGAGGCCGACGGCGATCGCGAGCATGCCCTGCAGGGGCGCAACTGGCGCGTGCTCGACCTGCTAGAGCGCGGCGACCTCGACGCCGCGCGGCGCGAGATCGACGAGCACGGCCGGCTGGCCGACGACCTGCGCCTGCCCGGCTACCAGTGGTGGACACCGATGTGGGGCGCGATGCTCGCCTTCCTCGAAGGCCGCCTACAGGACGCCGAGCGCCTGCGCGCCGAGGCGGTCGAGATCGGCCGCCGTGCGAGCGACCGGGTGGCCGACCTGTTCAGCTGGATCCAGACCGTGTTCGTCGACCTCGAGAGCGAGCCGATCGCGCCCACCGCGCCCACCGACGTGCCCGACCGGCTCGCCGTGCAGGCGGTGCAGTCGGCCTTCCGCAGCGACCTGCCGCTGATCTACGCCGAGATGGGGCGCACCGACGACGCGCGCCGCGAGCTCGAGGCGCTCGCCGCCGATCGCTTCGCCGGCGTGGCGGGCGACATGAACTGGCTGGCCTCGATGGTCGAGCTCGGCCAGGGCGCCGCGCTGCTCGGCGCGCGCGAACACGCGGCCGAGCTGTACGAGCTGCTGCTCCCCTACCGGCGCCGCAGCGTGCTCGTCGGCCGCGCCGCGCTGTGCCTGGGGCCGGTCGAGCTGCACCTCGGCGTGCTGGCCACCGCCCTCGGGCGCTACGACGACGCCGAGCGCCACCTCGACGCCGCCGCGCGGTGGGCGGCGGCGGCGGGCGCGCGGCCGTGGGCGGCGTGGACCGACGTGCACCGCGCCGAGCTGCTGGCCGCCCGGGGCGAGGCGGAGGCCGCGGCAGCGCTGGCGGGGCAGGCGGCAAGCAAGGCCGAGGCGCTCGGCTGGGGCCGCGCGGCCGGCCGCGCGAGGGCGGTCGTCAGCCGGCTTGCAGAACCGCCTGGGCCTGCGTGACTTGCGCCACGCGGCGCCCGTCGCCGTCGGTCAGGTCGGTCTGCACGACGATGACGCTGCGCCCGGCGTGCAGCGGCCGCGTCACCCCGGTCACCTCGCCCTCGCGCACCGCACGCATGAACGAGGTCGTCGAGCTGATCGTCGCCGTGGTGGCGCCGGAGGGCAGGTTGAGGTACGCGCAGATGGCGCCGAGGCTGTCGGCCAGCGCCATGAGCGCCCCGCCGTGCAGCAGGCCGCCGGCCGTGCAGCGCTCCGGCGTCCACGCCATGCGCCCGCGCACCTCGTCGGCGCCGGCCGCGTCAAGCTCGATGCCCAGCGCAGTCGCGAACGGCATCAGCGCAAGCAGGTCGTCGGTCACAGCTCGTCCAGGAAGCCGTCGAAGGCTTCCAGGTAGGCGTCGACGTGCGCCTCGTCGCCCGCCAGCGAGACGGCGGGCCCCGCCGAGTCGATCGCCTCCCAGATGCCGCGGTTGGCCATGTAGAGGCGCTGCAGGTTGTAGAGGTCCTTGTCGAAGGTCCGGCGGGCCTCGGCCGCGTCGCGCGCGAGCACCGGGGCGTGGGTGATGCCCGAGCGGTTGCGCAGGCGCTGCGCGCGCCAGTCGAGGCCGTGGGCCGCGATGGCGGCCTCGATGCCGTCGGCCAGCCGCGCGCCGAGGGCCGCGGCGCGGTCGTACGCCTCCTCGGTCAGGACCTCGGTGAGGAACGCGACGGCCACCGTCATGCCGACCTGGTAGCCGAAGATGGTGCCGCCGCTGGCCACCTCCTCGCCGTCGTCGCCACCGATCGCGATCTCGGCGAGCTCGTCGGACAGCCCGTACGTGCCGATCGGCAGGCCGCCGGCGATGCCCTTGCCGAGCGTCACCGCATCGGGCCGCAGGTCCCACATCGCCGTCAGCCCGCCGGGGCCGCCGGCCAGCGTGTGGGTCTCGTCGTACACGAGCAGCGTGCCCGAGCGCGTGCAGAGCTCGCGCAGGCCCTCGTGGAACCCGGGCTCGGGCAGCACGATGCCGACGTTGGTCAGCGCCGGCTCGGTCAGCACGCAGGCGACGTCGCCGGGCGCGAGTGCCCGCTCCACCGCGTCGAGATCGTTGAAGGGCGCGATCCGCGTGCCCGCCGCGCCGACCTGCGGAATGCCGCGCACCTCGGGCTCGACGCGGTCCAGGCCGCCGAACAGCAGCTCGTCGGCATGGCCGTGGTACTTGCCGTCGAAGTACAGGACGGCGGGCCGGCCGGTCGCGGTACGGCAGATCCGCAGGGCCTCGACGTTGGCCTGCGTGGAGGACAGCGTGAAGCGCCACTTCGGCCGGCGGAAGCGCGCTGCAAGCTCGGTGGCGAGCGCGCGCGCGTCGTCGGACGGCAGCAGGAACTGGCTGCCCGCCGCGAGCCGCTCCGCCGCGGCCCGCGCCACCACCGGGTGCGCCCAGCCGGCGAGCACGCTCATGTCGCAGAGGTTGAAATCGCGAAAGCGATTGCCGTCGAGATCGGTGAAGAAGACGCCCTCGGCGTGGGCGACCACGGGCGGCGGATGGCGGTACAGCTCGCGCATCCAGCTCATCGGCACGCCGTCGGGCAGCACGCCGGCGCTGTCGCGCAGCCAGGCCAGCGAGGCGGGATGGCGCTGGGCGAAGCGCTCGGTCTCGTGCTCGTGGAGGCGCTGCCTCGCGGCGGGGTCGACGGCCATCGGCCAACCCTACGCGCGCGGCCACGCCCGGGGCTACTGCGCCCCGGAGCTCGCCGTCGGAACTGCGGCGGGCGTCGGCGACGGCCGCGCCGGGCGCAGCGCGAAGAGCACGACCAGGCAGGCGACTCCGACGAGCGCCATCAGCACGAAGCCGAGCCCATAGCCGCCGGTCGCCGACTTGACGACGCCCATGACCAGCGGCGGAAAGAAGCCGCCGAGGCCGCCCGCGGCGCCGACAACGCCGGTGACCGAGCCGACGCGATCCGGGAACCACTCGGGCACGAGCTTGAACGTCGCGCCCATGCCGAGCCCGAGCGCCACCGCCATCGTGAGGCAGGCGATGGTGAGCGGCACCATCGACGTGTAGGCCGCGGCGAGCACGAACGCGAGCACGGTGACCGTGATGAAGGAGACCAGCAGCACACGCGCAGCGCCGATGCGATCCGACAGGACGCCGCCCGTCGGCCGGGCGATGACAGCGAGCAGCGCGAAGCCGGCGGCGCGACCGCCCGCGTCGGACTTCGTCAGGTCGTGCACATCGGTGAGCAGCTTGGGCAGGTAGAGGAACATGGCCACGAAGCCGCCGAAGGCCAGGAAGTAGAACAACGTCAGCGCCCACGCCCGGCCGCTGACTCGGAAGACCGAGAGCGAGGCGAACATGCCGGGCGCCGGGCCCCCCGGCCGCTCGCGGGCTGCGTCGCGCGCCATCACGGCCCAGATCACCAGCGTGACCACGATCAGCCCGGCGGCGACCAAGAACGGGGCCGAGAGCCCCCAGTGGTCCGAGATCCGCGGTGCGGTCAGCCCCGCGAGCACGGTCCCGCCCATGCCCATGCCGTAGATCCCGAGGGCGAAGCCCTGGCGCTCGGGCGTGTACCAGCCGTTGACGAACGGCACGCCGACGGCGAACGAGGCGCCGGCGAAGCCGAGCAGGAAGCCGAAGACCAGCATCGCCGCCAGCGAGTCGTGCCACAGGGCGAGGGCGATCAGCGGCAGCGGGGTGAACGCCATCAGGATGACGAAGAGCAGCCGCCCGCCGAAGCGGTCGGTGAGCCACCCCAGCGGGATGCGCATCACCGAGCCCAGCAGGACCGGGACGGCCACCATCGCCGAGCTCTGGAAGTCGGACAGGTCGAGGTGGTCCTGCAGATCCGGGCTCAGCGGTCCGAGCAGGCTCCAGCCGTAGAAGCAGACGGTGAACGCGAGGGTCGCGAGCGTGAGTTGGCGGGTGGTGGGGCTCATCGCGCGCGCGCCGGATAGCGGCGCCGGTAGAGGATGTATGGCCGGCCGAGGTACTGCAGCGGGATGCTCCAGGCGTGGACGAGGCGGCTGAAGGGGAACAGCGCCCAGAACGCCCACGCGATGATCGCGTGCACCTGGTAGACGGTGTTGGCGTTCTGCACCGCGTCGACGTCGGGCTGCAGGTAGAACAGCGAGCGCCACCACTGCGAGATCGAGTCGCGGTAGTCGTAGGGCGCGGAGGTCAGCAGGTTGTGCGCGAAGGTCATCCAGCAGCCCAGGCCGATGAGGATGACGAGCAGCAGATAGACGAGCAGGTCGGTGCGCGAGGTCGTACGGCGCACGCGCACGTTGGTGACGCGGCGGTAGACGAGCCCGATGAAGCCGACGACGCAGACGGCGCCCGCGACCGCGCCGGCGATCGCCGAGAACCACCGATAGGTGCTCTCGGACATCCCGATGGCCTCGGTGAACGACTTCGGGATCATGAGCCCGATGACATGGCCGCCGACCGCGGCGAGGGCGCCGTAGTGGAAGGCCGGGCCGGCCCAGCCGAGGATCTTCTGCTCGAAGAGCTGGGTGGAGCCGCTCGTCCACCCGAACTGGTCGGCGCGATAGCGCCACCAGGTGCCCACGATGAACGTCGCCACCGCGGCGTAGGGCAGGATGATCCACAGCAGGATCTCGCCGGCGCTCATGCCCGTGCCCCCGTCGGCATCGCTTCGGGCGGCCCGTAGGGCTCCAGGCCGACCGCCTCGTCGGGCGGGCCCTCGCGCGCGAGCCGCGCGACCTCGGAGCGCTCGCCGACGGTCAGCGACGGCAGCACCGACGCGATCGCGTCGAGCACGTGCGCGTACGGGCTGTCGAGGTCGTGCAGCGAGAGCCGCAGCAGCTCGATGGCCGGGCGGTGCTCGGCCAGCAGCGCCTCGCCGTAGCCCTCGGGCGCCAGCGCGGCGAACGCGAGCATGACCGTGAGGTGGTCGGGCAGCTCGGACGACTCCATCGGCAGCCCAGCGACCCGGTAGAGCTTCTTCAGGCGCAGAAGCGCCATGCCGCGCTCGCGCGTGTCGCCGTGGCGGTAGTAGGTGAGCTCGAGCGTCGCGCGCCGGCGCAGGTCGAAGGTCTCCACGTAGCCCTGCTCGCCCGGCCACGCCGCAAGGAAGCGCTCGAGCGCCTCGCGCACCGGACCCGCGGGCAGCGCCGCGATGTCGGCGGCGATCGCCTCGCGCGCCCCGGGCCGCGGGTAGCGCAGTGCGAAGGACAACAGCGCCCACGGCGGGGGATCGTGGCGGCGGCGCCTCATGGCCCGGGCCGTTCCTGGCGCGTGAGGATGTCGACGAGGTGAAAGCTCTCCCCGTCGTAAGGGACGTGCGGCGAGGAGGTGTCCGGCCGCGGATCGACGGCGCCGCAGTTGCCCGGCCCGCCCGCGAAGTCCAGCCCGCAGGCGCCCTGCTCCTGCATGAGCCGCTCGCCGAGCTCGGCATGCGCCTGCGGGATCACGTAGCGGTCCTCGTAGTTGGCGATGGCCAGCAGCCGGTACATGCGCTCCAGCTCGGGCGCGGTCAGCCCGACGCGCCCGGGCAGCTCCTCGTCGACCTGATCGAGCACCTCGCGCTTGCGCATGTAGGCGCGCATCGCGGCGAGGCGGTGCAGCACGGCGCGAACGGCCTCGACGTCGCCGGCAGTGAGCAGGTTGGCCAGGTATTCCAGCGGCACGCGGAGGTGATCGATGGCGCCGAAGACGTCGTCGGGGTCGGCCTCGTAGCCGTCGACCTCCAGCGTCGAGACCACGGGCGACAGCGGCGGGACGTACCAGACCATCGGCAGCGTGCGGAACTCCGGGTGCAGCGGCAGCGCCACGCCCCAGCGCATCGCCAGGTCGTAGATCGGCGAGCGCCGCGCCGCGGCGATCCAGTCGTCGGGGATCCCGTCGCGCGCCGCGGCCTCGCGGACGGCGGGGTCCTCGGGGTCGAGGAAGACGTCGCGCTGCGCGCCGAGCAGCTCGCGGACGTCGGGGGTCGCGGCGGCCTGCTCGATGCGATCGGCGTCGTACAGGACCAGGCCGAGGTAGCGGATGCGCCCGACACAGGTCTCCGAGCAGATCGTCGGCTGGCCGATCTCGATCCGCGGGTAGCAGAGCGTGCACTTCTCGGCCTTGCCGGTGCGGTGGTTGAAGTAGACCTTCTTGTACGGGCAGCCCGAGACGCAGTAGCGCCACCCGCGGCACTTGTTCTGGTCGACGAGGACGATGCCGTCCTCCTCGCGCTTGTACATCGCGCCGGACGGGCACGAGGCGACGCACGACGGGTTCAGGCAGTGCTCGCAGATGCGCGGGAGGAAGAACATGAACGCCTGCTCGTAGGTCATGCGCACCTGCTCCTCGAGGCCCTGCAGGTGCGGGTCCTTCGGCGCGGACTCCTGGCCGCCGGCCAGGCCCTCGTCCCAGTTCGGGCCCCACTTGACGTCCATCGGCTTGCCGCTGAGCTGCGAGTGCGGGCGGGCGACCGGGTCGCGGGCGCCGAGCGGGGCGT
>DATBKW010000266.1:0-14333 GCA_036555665.1 Solirubrobacteraceae bacterium
AAAACGGCGGTTCGATAACAGACAGGGTAGTGCGCGTGGATGACCCGATGTGGATCTCTCGTGACGTGGCGGTTCCGCTGCGTGAAGTGACGCTGCGCGCGAGCCGTTCGTCGGGTCCCGGCGGGCAGCACGCGAACGTCACCGCGTCGCGCGTGGAGGCGAGCTTCGACGTCGCCGCGTCGAGCGTCCTGAGCGATGAGCAGAAGGCTCGGGTCATGGCCCGCTGCGGCCCGGTGGTGCGCGCCGTGGCGCAGGACGCCCGCAGCCAGGCGCGCAACCGCGAGCTCGCGCTGCAGCGCCTGCAGGCCCGCCTGAAGCACGCGCTCGTCGTCCCACGCTCGCGGCGGCCGACCAAGCCGACGGCGGCCTCGAAGGCCCGGCGGCTGGAGTCCAAGCGGCGGCTGTCGGAGCGCAAGCGGGCGCGCCGGCGGCCGGCCGAGGAGTAGCTCAGCCCACCGATCGCGCGAGCCGCAGCGCCGCCCGCTTGCCGAGCGCTGACTCCAGCCGGTAGGTGATGCCGTCGCGGACCCACACGATCGTGTTGCCGGCCAGGCGCGGCCTGAACTCGTCGGGCAGCTCGATCGCGTGCTTGCCGGCGATGAACAAGCCGGACGCACCGTTGACATCGACCGCGACGATCGGCGTGCCGGCGTGCACGAACTTGCGGATGAACGGCAGCGAGTCGCTGCCCAGCTCGTCGAGCAGGGCGCCGACACCGGCCGTGCTCGCCGGCAACCCGGCGCGCGGCACGTAGACCAGCGAGACCTCGGCGGGCGCGACCGCGCGTCCCGCGTAGATCGCGTCGGGCTCGCCGAGCGCGCGGACCCTGGCCACCGGATGGCCGAGGTGCCGCTCCGCCTGCGCCGCCGTCACCCGACGGCCGAGATCGAGCGTGCGGGCCGGGGCGACATCGGGCAGGCGGTGGACCCGCTCGATCGAGACTGCCCCGATGCCCAGCCAGTCACGCAGCGTCGCGCGCACGCCGGGCGAAGCGGCCAGCAGCGTCCCGAGCGCGAGCAGCACGACGAGCACGACGACGAGGGCGGGCGCCAGGCGCCGCGGCAACCACCCGCGCCGGGAGCGCGCGCTCCGCGGCTCGCGGGCGATGCGCGCCTGCGCCGCAGCGGCGAGGTCCGGCGTCGCAGGCCACGCGACCTCGTCGCGCAGGGCCAGCAGCTGGCGTTCGAGCTCGGTCAGGCCCATGGGGTCTCCCCTCCTGGCGGCTCCGCGCCCGGCGCGACTGGCGGCGGGGACGGGGGCGCCATCTCCCCCTCCATCCCGGCGCGCTCGCGCAGGCGCGCGAGCGCGCGCGAGGTACGCGACTTGACGGTCCCGCGCCGGCAGCCGAGGGCCGCCGCGGTCTCCTCCTCGGAGAGCTCGAGCAGGTAGCGGCACACGAGCACGGAGCGGTCGCGCTCGTCGAGCTCGCCCAGGGCCTCGAGCAACGCGTCGCGGCGCTCGGCCGACAGGGCGAGCGCCTCCGGCGAGGGTCCGGCGGCGTCGCGCGCCGCGTGCTCGGCGGCACGCACGGCGAGGCCCGCGCGGCGGCCCGCGGCCCGGCGCCGGTTGCGCGCCTCGTTGGCGACGATCGCCAGCAGCCACGGCCGGAACGGCGCCCCGGTGCGAAAGCGCGGCAGCGCGCGCCAGGCCTTCACGAAGCCGTCCTGCGCCGCCTCCTCGGCATCCGCCGACGAGCCGGCAGCGAGGCAGGCGACGCGGTAGGCGATGTCCTGATGCGCGCGCACAAGGGCTCCATAGGCGACGGCGTCGCCCCCTCGTGCCCGCTCGACGAGCGCGGCTTCGCTGTCCGGTGGCCGGCCCACCACCGATAGCTGTACACCGCACGGCGACGCGACGTTCCCGCAGCGGCCGCACGCCACGCCGGAGCGACGTTCACAGGCGCCGCCACGTGCGCGAGGATGGCGCGATGGCAGAGCATCGGCTCCGAATCGTGGCGTGGACCGCCCTCGTCACGATTCCGCTCGCCGGGCTCGCGATCCTGCTCGCCGCGCCGGACGCAGACGTGCACTGGGAGAACCACCCGGCGCATTTCTGGCTCGTCCTTGGCGCGTCGGTCGCCACCGCGATCCTCGCCTACGCGACCGGCGAGGTCGCCTCGCGGCGCGGCGACGGCCGCCTGTTCCTCGTTTCGCTGGCGTTTCTCGCGGCGGCGGGCTTCCTCGGCCTGCACGCGCTCGCCACGCCGAAGGTCCTGCTCGACGGGCCCAACGGCGGCTTCGTCCTGGCCACGCCCGTCGGCCTGCTCGTGGCGGCGATCCTGGCGGCGCTGAGCGCGGTGCCGGCCGAGATCGTCACGCGCAACCTCCAGCTCCTGCGCATCGGCGTCTTCGCGCTCATGGGCCTCTGGGCCGTCGCCTCGCTGGCCCAGATCGCGCCGCTGAACGACCCGATGCCGCCCGAGTCGGGCTCCACTCCGCTCACCGTGCTGGCCATCGCCGGCATCGCGCTGTACGCCTACGCCGCGCTGCGCTATGCGCGGCTCTACCCCCGCCGCCGCTCGGCAATCGTGGTCGCCGTCGTCACCGCGTTCGTGCTGCTGGCCGAGGCGATGGTGGCCGTCGCCTTCGCGCGCAACTGGCACGCGAGCTGGTGGGAGTGGCACGTGCTGATGCTCACCGCCTTCGCGCTCATCGCGCTGGCCGCCCGCGCGCAGGGGCCGAACGAGCGCTTCAGCGACCTCTACCTCGAGGCCACCGCGGCGGGGACGCGCGAGGTCAGCGTCGTGTTCGCCGACCTCGCGGGCTTTACGACCTTCAGCGAGGGACGCGATCCGCGCGTGGTCTCCGAGATGCTCAACGCCTACTTCGAGGCGGCGATCCCAGCCGTCGTCGAGCACCACGGCGGCGAGATCGACCGGATCGTCGGCGACGAGATCATGGCCACCTTCAACACCCGCGGCGACCAGCCCGACCACGCCCAGCGCGCAGCCGCCGCCGCTCTGGACATCCAGCGCGAGACCGCCGCCGTGGCGGCCGCGCACCCCGACTGGCCACGCTTTCGCGTCGGCGTCAACACGGGCGAGGCGCTCGTCGGCGTCCTCGGCGCGCGCGAGGGGCGGAGCTACACGGTCATCGGCGACATGGTCAACGTGGCCAGCCGCCTGCAGTCCGCGGCGCCGGTCGGCGCCGTGGCGGTGGGCGCGGCGACGCTGCGCCACCTGACGGGCGCGCGCGTGCAGAGCCTGGGCGCATTGCCGCTGCGCGGCAAGAGCGAACCGGTCGACGCCTACGTCCTCGAGGCGCTGCGCTGAGAACGCCAGGCAGAGAGGGCGGTGACCGCTGGGGGGCGCGCGGCCACCGCCCTATGTGACCTGCAGGGCCCTGACGGGCCCCTGCAGCTTGTTAGAGACCTGGCGGATGCGTGGCGGTGTAGCCCCTCGAGGAGCGCATGTCCGCCTGCCAGCGCGTGTTGTTCCGCGTCCGTCCGCTGGTATCGAAGCGAATGCCGGCCACGACCATGAAGGCGTGGCTGGACTTGCCATAGATGGTCACCCACTGGCCCGGCCCGGGATCGCCCCAGTTCGTGAAGTCGCCCGAGGTCAGCGCCTCGTCGAGCAGGCCCGCGCCGTGCAGCGCGTAGGAAACCGAGCCCGAGCAGTCGTAGCCCGAGTCGTTCCACTTGCCGTGGCCGCCGCCGTACTTGTAGGGCTTGCTCGCGATCTGGTTGCCGGCCGCGATGATCGCCTTGACCTGGTCGGGCGCGCTGGCGGGCGCGATCGCCAGGCCGTCGGGCCCGATCTGTGCCATGTCGCCGGGAGCCAGCTGCGTCGGCTGCGTGCCGGCGCCGGGGTCGGCCTGGCCGACGAGCGTGCGCAGCGCGTCGATGTCGCCGGCATCCATGATGCCGTCGACGGGACGGCTCTGTGCGGTCTCGAACTGCTTGACCGCCTTCTCGGTGCCCGCGCCGAACTCGCCGTCGACCTTGACCTTGAACCCGGCGCGGCTCAGGAAGTCCTGCAGCACGCGGATGTCGTGGCCGCTCATCCCGCGCTCGACCGGGATCCGGTCGCCGAGGCTGTGGTGGGCGGCGTCCTCCTCGGGATCGTCCGAGAAACCGCCGTTGGCGTTGGCCTTGGTGCCGCGCAGGGCACGCTTGAGGGCCGCGACGGTGCGCCGGCCGACGGTCCCGCTGGGCGTCAGGCGCGACGCGCGCTGGAAGCGCTTGACGGCGCGCAGCGTCCCCGTCCCGAAGTTGGAGTCGACCTTGACCTTGAAGCCGGCCTTGCCGAGTGCGAGTTGCAGCTCGCGCACGTCGGCCCCGCTGGCGCCGGCGCGCAGGGTGCGGTCGCCAAGGTGGGCGCCCCGCGTGGGCGAGGCGGCGAGCGCCGTCGGCGCGGCGACGGCGGTTACGAGAACCGCAAGGATGAAGACAAAGGCGCTACAGGAACGGCGAACGACTGACGGCGGCACGAAGCTATGACCCCTCTTTTGTTTGGCGCCTACGGGGTTAGCTGTCGGGCTCGCGCGAAAAAGGTCGCGCTACGCCGCACTCATGGCGACGATTCGCCCCATGCCACCAAGGTGGCCATGGGTCCCCCGCTCCCCACCGTTGGGCACGGCAGGGATTCGGCTGGTCAAAACGACCGGGGCAATCTAGCGGATAGATCGGCGATGTTGCGTGCTGCTTGAGAAATTCGTCTGAACGTCCGCTGTTCCTGCTGGCTTCTAACCCCTCAGCACGGCATCGGCGACAGCGAGCGCGACCTCCGCGCGCGCCTTCAGCGACGTCGCGAGGACGTACTCGTGCGGCGCGTGAGCCCCGCCTCCGCGCGGCCCCAGACCGTCGACGGTGAGCGGGATGGTGGCGGCGAAGTGGCTGGCGTCGCTGGCGCCGCCGCGGCCCGCGCCGACGATCGGCCGGCCGAGCGCCGCGCTGGCCGCCACGAGCAGGGTGCCCGTCTCCGCGCGCGCGTCCATCCCGGGCCACTGGCGCACGAGGTGGGGCTCGAGGCGCGCGCCACCGAGCTCGGCCGGCACGGCCTCGAGGACGGCGTCGAACGCGTCGAGGCTGTCGGCGCGCAGGTCGCAGACCAGCTCGCCGGCGCCGGGGACGACGTTGAACGCATCGCCGGCGTGCAGCACGGTCGGCACCGCGGTCAGCCGCTCGGGGCCGTGCGGGTCGTTGCTGGCGGCGATGGCCTGGGCGGCCGAGGCGAGCGCCAGCAGCGCGTTGACCCCCTTGTCCGGCGCCGAGCCCGAATGGGCGCTGCGCCCGTGCGCGGTGACGCTCAGCGTGCCCGCGGCCTTGCGCTTGACAACCACGGCCTCCAGGCCGTCCTCGGCGAGCTGGCCTCCCTCGAAGCACAGGCACGCGTCGAAGTCAGCGAAGCGCGGGACGTGCACGAACGGCCCCGCGCGCCACTCCTCGTCGCAGACGAGCAGCAGCGCGGCCTCGGCGAAGTCGGCACTCCGGGAGGCCAGCGCGCGCAGGACGCCGAGCGCGAGAACGTCGCCGCCCTTCATGTCCACCGCGCCGGAGCCGATCAGGCGATCGCCGTCGCGCGTGAGCGGACGGTGCTCCTCGTGGGCGATGACCGTGTCGAGGTGGCCGAGCAGGAGCACCCGCCGCGAGCCCTCGCCGGTGAGGTGCACGATCAGGTCGGGCGCGTGATCGGCCGTCGAGCACGGCACGCGTTCGATCGTCGCCTCGTTGGGCGCCAGCGCCGCCACGAGCGCGACCGCCTCCTCAGCGCCGTGGCGGTCGCCGCTGGGCGTCGAGATCGCCACCAGTGCCTCGAGCTCGCGCTCGGCATGCGCGGCGATCGCGGCCGAGTGCTGTGCGATCCATTCGTCCACGCTCGCGTACCCTCTCACGCAATGGCTTCCTCACCGCGCGTGGGCGATCCGGCACCGGACTTCACGCTCGAGGGCACCGACGGCCCGTTCAGGCTCTCCGACCACCGCGGCGAGCGGGTCGTGCTCCTGTTCTACCCCGGCGACGAGACGATGGTCTGCACCAGGCAGTTCTGCTCATACCGCGACCGCGCCGACGACATGGCCGGGCTCGACGCGACGGTCGTCGGCATCTCCCACCAGGATGTCGACTCGCATCGCGCGTTCACCGAGCACCACGAGCTGACCGTGCCTCTGCTCGCCGACGTCGACAAGTCCGTCGCCAAGGCCTACGGCGTGGCCGCACCGGTGATCGGGACGCGGCGCTCGGCCTTTGTCATCGACGAGGACGGCATCGTGCGCCACCGCCACGTGCACGCGCTCGGCCTCGACTTCCTCAGCGCCGACGACCTGCGTGCGGCGCTCGACACGCTGCCGGCGCGCACGTGATCGTCGAGCGGACGCTCGCCGACGGCGGGCAGACCGCCGACGCGGTCGCGGCGTGGCTCGTGGAGTGGCTCGGCGAGGCGCGCCGGTCGCTCGACATCGCCTTGTACGACGTGCGGCTGCCGGGGCCGGTCGGTGACGGCGTGGCCGGTGCGATCAGGGCCGCCGCTTCGCGCGGCGTGGCGGTCCGGATCGCCTTCAACGGCGATGACAGCGTGGCACGCAAGCCGCTGCCGCCGCCCCCGCGCACCGAGCCTTCGCTGCTCGAGGCGCTCGGGGTGCCGCTGCGGGCGATCCCCGGCGAGCCCGACCTCATGCACCACAAGTACGTCGTGCGCGATCTCGCCGCGGTGTGGACGGGCTCGACCAACTGGACGCTCGACTCGTGGACGCGCGAGGAGAACGTCCTCGTCACGGTCGCCTCCGAGCCGCTCGCGCACGCGTATGCGCGTGACTTCGAGGACCTGTGGCGGCACAAGCGCGTCGAGGGCAGCGGCGCCTTCGACGTCGCGCCGATCGACGTCGACGGCACGCCCGTGCGCGCATGGTTCTCCCCCGGCCGCGGGCCCGAGCTGTCGGCCCGGATCGCCAAGCGCATCCTTGCCGCGAAGCGGCGTGTGCGGATCGCCTCGCCGGTGCTGACCGCGGCGCCGATCCTCGCCGCGCTCAACCAGGCGCTGTCCGAGGCGCGCGTGGACGTCGCCGGCGTCGGCGACGCGACGCAGATCGGGCAGGTCTTCGCGCAGTGGCGCGATAACGAGCACTCGGCGTGGAAGGGGCCGCTGCTGGCGCGTGTCCTGCACGGGCTGCCGTGGTCGGGAAAGGTCTCGACGCCATACGCACCCGGCGCGGTCCACGACTACATGCACGCGAAGGTCACGGTCGCCGACGACGTCGTGTTCATCGGCTCGTTCAACCTGTCGCGTTCAGGCGAGGAGAACGCCGAGAACGTGCTCGAGATCGTCGATGCCGGGCTGGCCGAGCGGATGGCGGGCTTCATCGACGCCGTGCGCGCGCGGTACCCCGCCGTCGCCGTGCCCGCCTACGCGGCGAGCTGAAGGCCCTGGCGCGCGGCGCCGCACCGGACGATGGCGACGACCTCGTCGGGATCGTCGGTGGTCGCGAAGAGGTCGAGGTCCGCCGGCGCGATCGTCGCCTCGGCCGCGAGCCGCTCGCGCAGCCAATCGATCATCCCCGCCCAGAACTCGGTGCGCACCAGCACGACGGGGAAGTGGCGGACCTTGCCGGTCTGGATGAGCACGAGCGACTCGAACAGCTCGTCGAGCGTGCCGAAGCCGCCGGGGAAGACGACGAACGCGCTCGCGTAGCGGACGAACATGACCTTGCGCGTGAAGAAGTAATGGAAGCGCAGGGCGACGTCCTGGAAGGCGTTGGGGAGCTGCTCGAAGGGCAGCTCGATGTTGAGGCCGACGCTCGTCGTGGCCACGTCGCGCGCGCCGCGGTTGGCGGCTTCCATGACTCCGGGCCCGCCGCCGGTGATGACGGTGAAGCCGGCCTCACCGAGCTTGCGCGCGGTCGCCCGCGCGAGGGTGTAGTCGGGATGCTCGCGCGGCGTGCGGGCCGAGCCGAAGACCGAGACGCCGCAGCCCAGGTTTTCCAGCGCCTCGAAGCCGCCGGCAAGCTCGTCGTGGATGCGCTGCAGGCGCTCGGCGTCGCTGCGCTCGGTGGCTACGGCCGGCCGCTCGGCGCCGAGCAGCTCCTCGTCGTGCGTGGCCGGAGGGTGGGGATCGGGCACGCACGCGAGCGTAGCGGCGCGGCCCGCGCCGCATTCACACGCGCGGGGCGGTACAAATGGACGTGGCGATGGTGCAAGAGCCCACTGATCAGGGACCCGAAGAGCAGCGGGAAGCGGTAGGCGGGGAAGCAGCACACGCGCCGGCGAGCGAGCCGGAAGGCGCGCAGCCGCCCGCTGCCGAGGAGCAGCCGCCCGTCGCGGAGCAGCCGCCGCCCGCGGCCGAGCAGCCCGCTGCCGAGCGGCCGCCGCGGCCACAAGGCAAGCCGCGGCGCGACCGGCCGCGGCGCGATCGGGGGCCGCGGCCGCCGCGGCGCGATCGGTCGGGGCCGCGCCAGCCCCAGCAGCAACCGCGCGCCACCGGGCCGCTGCCCTTCCAGGAGCTGCGCGACGCCGCCACGACCGTCGTCGAGCTCTTCGGCGCCCGCCAGGCGCTGCGCGACGCGTTCTCCGCCCTTGGCGACAAGGAGCGGCGCGATCTCGCGAGGCTCGTCGCCGAGGACGGCGACTGGCGCGTGCGCGCGCGCAACATCGCCGCCGGCTCGCTCGGCGCCGGGCGCGTCGGCAAGGCCTTGGCCGCGCAGCAGATCTCGATGGCACGCGTCGAGGACCTGTGGCCGCTGACGCTTTCCAAGGAGGAGGCCGCCGAGCGCCAGTCGCGCATACGCAACGCCCGGCGCCGCGACGAACGCCGCGCCCAGCGCGACGCCGAGCGCGAGCAGCGCAGCGATCGGGTGTCGCGGGCGGACCTCGAGCGGGCGCAGGACGGCCGCGTCGGCGCGCAGATCCGTATCGTCATCGGCGGCGAGCAGGTCGACCGGCCGCGCAAGCGCGACGACGAGCCCAAGGAAGACGAGCCCAAGTCCGGCTCGGACCTGCTGGACCGCCTCGGGTACTGAGCCGGCATGGCCCGGCCCCGGCGCAGCCGTTGGGCATTCCGCTTGAGCGCGTTCGCCGTCGCCTGGTGCGCAGCGCTCGTCATCGGGGTGTTCGTCGTGCCGGCCTACAGCGACGGATCGACTCTCGCCCAGGAGAACTCCGCCTGGGTCGCGGTCCCTGCCGCCGTGCCGGCCCTGCTTGCCGGCCTGGCGGTGTTCGGGCTGCACCTGCGCCGCACGCGCGGCGGCGCCGGCGGGACGGTGTGCACGTGCGTCGCGATCGTGCTGATGCTCGCCTTCGGAGTCGTGACGATGTGGTCGATCGGGCTGTTCGCCGTGATCCCGGCTTTGTTGCTGGCCGTCGCCGCGGCGCTGACGCCGCCCACGCGGACCTAAGCCTGGAAATCCAGTCGGCTTTCGGATAGACAGCGGCCTCCGACCCGCAACCCGGAGGGCAGCTGTGCCGTTCAAGCCCGACCCGACGTTCTACCCGTCCCCCGCGAGCGCCGCCGAAGGCCCGCCGGAGGAGCTGGCCTATGTCGTCACGCTCAACACCGGCACCGACGGCGACGCCAAACCCGACGCGCTGGCCGTCGTCGACGTCAACCCCGACTCCTCGACCTATGGCACGAAGGTCGGCCGCCTGGACATGCCGAACGTGGGCGACGAGCTGCACCACTTCGGGTGGAACGCGTGCTCGAGCGCGCTGTGCCCGTGGGCGCCGCACCCTCACGTCGAGCGACGTTACTTCCTGGTACCGGGTCTGCGCTCGAGCCGCATTCATGTCGTCGACGTCAAGGACGACCCCGTCAACCCCAAGCTGACCAAGGTCATCGAGCCCGAGGAGCTGCACCACCGCACCGGCTACAGCCGCCCGCACACCATCCACTGCGGCCCCGACGGCCTGTACGTCTCGGCGCTCGGCAACCCCGAGGGCGACGGCCCCGGCGGCGTGCTGCTGCTCGACCACGACGACTTCAGCCCGCGCGGGCGCTGGGAGATCGAACGCGGCCCGCAGAACCTGGCCTACGACGTCTGGTGGAACATCGGCTACGACACATTGCTGACGAGCGAATGGGGCACGCCGAACATGGTCGAGGGCGGCCTGCAGCCCGAGCTGCTGCTCTCCAACCAGTACGGCCACCACCTCCACGTCTGGGACCTCCGCCGCCGCCGCCACAAGCAGGCGATCGATCTTGGCCCCGAGCACCAGATGGTGCTCGAGCTGCGCCCCGCCCACGACCCCAGCCGCCCCTACGGCTTCGTCGGCGTCGTCGTCTCCACGGCGGACCTGAGCGCCTCGGTGTGGCTGTGGCGCCGCCAGGACGACGGCAGCGTGGGAGTCGAGAAGGTCATCACGGTCCCGCCCGAGCCCGCCGACCCCGACCAGCTGCCCCCGGCGCTCAAGCCGTTCAGCGCCGTGCCGCCGCTCATCACCGACATCGCGCTGAGCGTCGACGACCGCGAGCTGTTCGTCTCCTGCTGGGGCACCGGCGAGCTCAAGCGCTACGACGTCTCGACCCCCGACCAGCCGAAGGAGACCGGGAGCGTGCGCATCGGCGGCATCGTGGGCAACTCGCCGCACCCGGCCTCGGGCCCCGTCAACGGCGGTCCGCAGATGGTCGAGGTCAGCCGCGACGGCAAGCGCGTGTACCTGACCAACTCACTGTACGCCGCCTGGGACGTCCAGTTCTACCCGGAGGGCATCAACGGCTGGATGGTCAAGCTCGACAACAACGGCGGGCTCGAGCTCGACCCGAAGTTCTTCGTCGAGTTCGACGGCGAGCGCCCGCACCAGATCCGTCTGCAGGGCGGCGACGCCTCGAGCGACTCGTACTGCTTCCCGTCGTGAGCAGCGACGCGGCATGGGTCACCCTGGCGGTGCTCGGTGTCTATCACGGCATCAACCCCGCCATGGGCTGGCTCTTCGCCGTGTCGCGCGGCATGCAGGAGCGCAGCCGGCGCGCCGTGCTGCGCTCCCTGGTGCCCATCGCAATCGGCCATGAGGCGTCGATCGCGCTGGTCGCCCTGCTCGTCCTGACCCTCAGCACCACGACCGACCCGACGGAGCTGCGCTACGGCGCGGCCGCCGCCCTCGTCGCCTTCGGCATCTTCCGCTTCGTCAAGCCGCGCGCGCACTTCCGCTGGACCTCGATGCGCGTGAGCGATCGCGAGCTGGGCGTGTGGTCGTTTCTGATGTCGACGGCCCACGGCGCCGGGCTGATGATCGCGCCGGTCATCCTCGGCCTGCGCGCCTCACACAATCACGACGACATGGCCATGCTCTCCGGCGGGCCGATCGACATCGCCGCGGTCGGCATCGCCGTGCACGTCCTGGCGATGCTGATCGTCATGGGCGCCATCGCCTTCTTCGTCTACGAGCGCGTGGGCCTGCAGATCCTGCGCCGCGCCTGGCTGAACACCGATCAGGTGTGGGCCGGCGCGTTCATCGTCGCCGGCCTGGTGACGCTGACGAGCTAGTGGGTCTTCACGTTGCGAGAAGGCCCACTAGGCGTTGGCCTTGGCGGCCGCGCGATAACGGTTGACGATGAGCTCGCAGCCGCGCAGGTGCGGGTGCTTGCGCCCGATGTAGACCGTGTCGTGGCCGGGGCCGCAGTCGACCGTCGTGCGCCCGGTGGCGAAGGAGTAGATCACGTCGTTGCCGGCGCCCGCGCGGACCTGGTTGCGGCCGCGGCCACGCAGGCGGATCTCGTCGCTGCCGGGGCCGCCGGCGACGGTGTTGTTGCCCTCGCCGCCTTGCAGGAAGTCGTCGCCGGCGTCGCCGTGGATGCGGTTGGTGCCGCGGCCGCCGTAGACGATGTCGTCGCCCGCGCCGCCGTCGAGGCGGTCGGTCGCGCGTGCGCCGCCGGCACTGTGGAGGCGGTCGCCCCAGATGACGTCGTCGCCGGCGCCGCCGAAGATCGCGTCCGAGCCGTGGGCGCCGAGCAGGTTGTCGTTGCGGGCGGTGCCGTGGCGGGTCGCGCCGCCGGCCGGCCCGATCCAGGTCGTGCCGAGCGTCGGGTCGGCCACCGGCGGCGCCTCGACGATGCTCTCGCAGGTGGCGAAGGACCCCGCCCGGCGGCTCTGGGCGTTGGAGATGCCGCCCGGCCGGGCGTACGGATTGATCACCAGCGTGTCGTTGCCCGTGCCGCAGTCGACCGCGGCCACCGCGGTGCCGTTGTTGACGTAGATGACGTCGTCGCCGTCGCCGCCGCGGATGTGATCCGGGCCCGAGTCGGCGTAGATGACGTCGTTGCCGGGGCCGCCGTCGACGGTGTCGGCGCCCGAGCCCGCGTGGATGAGGTCGTCGCCGTCGCCGCCGGTGATGACGTCGGGCGCCGGGCCGCCGTCGAGCAGATCGCTACCCGGGCCGCCGTCGAGCTCGTCGTGGCCGAAGCCGCCGTACTCGCGGTCGCTGCCGTCGCCCCCGCCCAGGCGGTCGTCGCCGGAGTCGCCGACCATCTGGTCGTCGCCGGCGTCGCCGGCGAGCCGGTCCGGGCCGGTGCCGCCGTCGAGGCGGTCGGGGCCCGGGCCGCCGGTGAGGCGGTCGGCTCCCTCGAGGCCCTCGAGCGTGCCGCCCTGGACCGACGTGACGTGCAGGCGGTCGGGGCCGGGGACACCCAGCCGGGCGTCGCCCGCCGGGTCGATCGGCGCCGGCAGCGCCGGCGCGAGCGGCAGGCCGGCAACCGACGGGACGGTCGGCAGCGGGGTCGTGCCCGGGAGCGATCGCGGGCCCGCGGCCGCGGCGGGCGCCGTGACCGTCAGGGCGAACAGGGCGGTGGCGGCGGTCAGGCGGGCGGCGCGCTTCATGCACGCCGTGGTCGGCGCGCGCGGTCAAGTCTTGAGGCTGATCAGCTCCCGAGCACGGCGGCCAGCCGCCGCTCGATGGCGGCGCCCACGGCCTCGCGCACCGGGCCCTCCTCGAAGCGCTCGACGAGCGCCTGCAGGAAGCCCTCGATGACCAGGCGCTGCGCGGCGGCCTCGGGCAGGCCGTGCGCGCGCAGGTAGAAGAGCTGCTCGCGGTCGATCTGGGCGATGGCGGCCGCGTGGGTGCAGCGCACGTCGTTGGCCAGGATCTCGAGCCCCGGGATCGCGTCGGCGTGCGCGCGCTTGGAGAGCAGCAGGTTGCGCGACTCCTGGAAGGCGTCGGTGCGCTGCGCGCCCGGATCGACCTTGATCATGCCGCGCCAGACGGCGCTCGAGCGGTCGGCGAGGATGCCGCGGAAGGCGAGGTCGCTGGTGGTGTCGGGCGCCGCGTGCTCCTGGAGCGTGTCGAAGTCGACGTGCTGGCGCCCGCGCGTGGCGTAGGCGCCGGTGACCGTGCCGTGCGCGCCGGGGCCGGCGAGCTGGGTCTCCTGGAAGACCTTGCCGTTGGCCGAGCCGAAGCCGAGGGTGATCCAGTCCAGCGAGGCGTCGCGCCCGACGGTCGCGCGCTGGGTGCCGAACACCCAGGTCGACTCCTCGAGATCCTGCAGGTCGACGAAGCGCAGCCGCGCGTTCTGGCCGACGACCAGCTCGACGACGCCGTTGACGAGGCCCTCCGGCGCCGAGGCCGACTCGTGCCACACCGAGGCCTGCGCGCCCTCCTCGAGAACGACGAGCAGCCGCCAGTGCAGCGCGGTGCCGGCCTGCTCGTGAGCGGTCGAGACCACGATCGGCGCCTCGATCGTCGTGTTGCGCGGGACGTAGACGAAGGTGCCGTCGGTCCAGTGCGCGTCGTTGCGCGCCACGAACGGGCTGTCGCCGCGCACGACCGAGCCCAGGTGGCGTTCGACCAGCTCGGCGTGCTCCTCGGCCGCCTGCGCGAGCGGCAGGACGATGGCGCCCTCCGGGGGCGCCTCGTCGAGGCCGAACGAACTCGGCGCCGTGCCGCCCGGGGCGACCGGATGGGCATCGAGGTCGAGCTTGTCGATGGGCGTGAACTCCCAGCCCGCGGTGCCGCGGAACGTGGGCAGCTCGAGTTCGGCCAAGCGAGCAAGCGCCGCCTCGCGGCGGCGCTCGAGAGCGGCGGTCGCGGTGGCCTCAGCCAATCGAACCCTCCATCTGCAGCTCGATGAGGCGGTTCATCTCCACGGCGTACTCCATCGGCAGCTCCTTGACGATCGGCTCGATGAAGCCGTTGACGATGAGCTTGCCGGCCTCGTCCTCGGGGATGCCGTGGGCCATGAGGTAGAAGAGCTGCTCCTCGCCGACCTTGGAGACGGTCGCCTCGTGGCCGACGTCGACGTCGTCCTCGCCGATGCGGATCGTCGGGTAGGTGTCCGAGCGGCTCTCCTCGTCGAGCAGGAGCGCGTCGCAGACGACCTTGGACTTCGAGCCGTGGGCGCCCTTGGCGACCTCGAGCAGGCCGCGGTAGGACGAGCGCCCGCCGTCCTTGGAGATCGACTTGGCGAAGATGTTCGA
>DATBKW010000267.1:0-11432 GCA_036555665.1 Solirubrobacteraceae bacterium
CAGCTGGCGCAACGCTGCCACGCGCCCGCGCGGGGCGAACCACAGCCAGGCGAGCGCCAGCGCAGGGAGCACGAGCAGCGCCGCGCCCATCTTCGTCTCGAAGCCCAGGCCGACGCAGACGCCGCTGAGCACGATCCAGCGCGTGCGTCCGTCCTGCAGCGCGCGCACCAGGCACCACAGGGCGCCGGCGCAGCACAGCGCCAGTAGCGCATCGGGGTTGTTGTGGCGCGAGATGGCGACAGTGATCGGCGTCAGCGCGAGCACGAGCCCGGCGACGAAGCCCGCCGGCCGCCCCCACAGGCGACGCGTGAGGTCGTAGACCAGCGCGACCGTCGCGACCCCCATGAGCGCCTGGGGCACGAGGATGCTCAGCGAATGAAACCCGA
The DNA here is from genome assembly GCA_036555665.1 of Solirubrobacteraceae bacterium. GTDB lineage: Bacteria > Actinomycetota > Thermoleophilia > Solirubrobacterales > Solirubrobacteraceae > JAOPZW01. The sequence continues at coordinate 387 of DATBKW010000267.1, forward strand.
AGACCTTGGCCGACAGCGCCTGCACCCACAGCGCGAGCGGCGGCTTGTCGACGGTCATCACGCCGCTCGGGTCGTACGACCCGTAGAGGAAGTTGTGCCAGCTCGAGCTCATCGATCGCACGGCGGCGGCGTAATACGTGTTGGCCCAGCCGTTGCGGCTCAGGGCCCACAGGTTGAGCACGCCGGCGAGCACGATCAGCGCGCCGAGCTCCGGGAAAGGAAGCGACAGTCGGCGCGTGCGCACGCGCTCGCGCTCGAGCGGGGGGTCGAACGCCGCGGGGCGACGTGAGCGGACGGGGGCGGCGGGTGCCGCCGCCGGAACGAGCCGCGCGGGGCGCGGGAGCTTGGGAATCATCGACATGGTGAGAACAGCCTCGGCCGGGCGCCTTGGAGCGAGGCGAGCCGAGCCTGGGAATCGGCTGAGGACGCGCCGCCCGGACCCTGGGCACCCGCGCCCAGCCGACATGCGTTAGTAATCCGGGTTGTCGGACAGTCCTACGAGAGGGGCGACGTTGAACGACGACCGGAGCGGCCACGAGCGCGCCCGCTGACAGCACGATCGGCCTCGTCGGGGTCGGCGCGATGGGCACGCACATGGCCTCGCGGCTGCTTGAAGCCGGCCACGAGCTCGCGATCTTCGACACGCGCGCCGAGGCGCTGGAGCCCTACGCCGAGCGCGGGGCCCGCGTATGCGGCTCGGCCGCAGCGGTGGCCGCCGCCGCCGCGACGGTCCTCGTCAGCCTGCCGACCCCGGACATCGTGCGCTCGGTCGCCGACGACTTGTGCGGCGGCGAAGCGATGCGCACCTACGTCGACCTGTCGACCACAGGCCCGGTCGTCGCCGCCGAGGTCGCCGCCGCGCTCGAAGCGGCCGGGGCCGCGACGCTCGACGCGCCGGTCAGCGGCGGCGTCGCCGGCGCGCAGGCGGGAACGCTCACGATCATGGCGGCCGGCGACCCCGCGGTCTTCGAGCGCGTCAAGCCGGTGCTTGAGGTCCTCGGGCGCAACGTCGTGCTCGTCGGCGAGCAGCCGGGCCAGGGCCAGCTTGCCAAGGTGCTCAACAACCTGCTGTCGGCCAGCGCGCTCGCGATCACCGCCGAGGCGGTGGCTCTCGGCGTGCGCGGCGGCCTGTCGGCGCGCACCCTGCTCGACGTCCTGAACTCCAGCAGCGGGCGCAACACGGCCAGCGAGGACAAGTTCCCCAGGCACGTGCTGCCCCGCACCTTTGCCGGCGGCTTTCGCATGGAGCTGATGAACAAGGACGTGCAGCTCTGCCTGGCCGAGGCCCAGCGCCAAGGCGTGCCGATGGTCCTCGGCGGCGCGGTCGGCCAGCTCTGGGCGCTGGCCGCGGCGACCGCCCGCGAGGGCGCCGACTGCACCGAGATCGTGCGCATGGTCGAGGACTGGGCGGGCGTGGTGGTGGCCGACGATGCCTGAGGCCACCTGGCAGGTGATCGCGGCCCGCTACGGCACGCTGGAGACGACGCTCGGCGACGCCTATTACCGCTGGTCGGCCTACGGGGAGCCGGACGGCCCGGCGCGCCTGGACTACTACTTCTGGGTCCTGCGCAACGACCACGAGACGATCCTCGTCGACACCGGCTTTGACCCCGATGCCGGGCGCCGGCGCGGGCGCACGGTGCTCATCGAGCCTGCGGAGGCGATGGCGCGGCTCGGCGTCATCCGCGACACGGTGTCACGCGTGGTGCTCACCCACCTGCACTACGACCACACCGGCAACCTTGCCGCCTATCCCGACGCCGAGCTGCTCGTCCCGGCCCTCGAGCTCGACTTCTGGCTCGGCCCGATGGGGCAGCGCGGGCAGTTCGCCCATCACGTGGAGGAGGCCGACCTCGACGTGCTGCGCACAGCGATCCAAGACGGCCGGGTCCGCTCGCTGGTGGGCGGTGAGGAGATCGCCGACGGCGTGCGGGTCATCCACCTCGGCGGCCACTCGCCGGGCCAGATGGCCGTGTCGACGCCGGGGGCGCTCCTGGCCTCCGACGCCGTGCACTTCTACGACGAGCTCGAGCACGAGCGGCCGTTCGCCGTCATCGCCGACCTCGCTGACATGTACGAGGCCTACGACACCGTGCGCGAGGTTGCGGGCGGCGCGCCCATCGTCCCCGGCCACGATCCCGCGGTCATGGACCGCTACCCCCGCATCGCCGACTTCGCCGTGGAGATCAGATGACCGACCAGCGCCGCCGAGAGCTCCGCGAGGCCTTCATCGAGGCGCGCGGCTTCTGGAGTCCTTTGTGGGACGGCATCCTCGACCTCGACCCCGCCTTCTTCGAGGCCTACCTGCACTTCTCGTCCGTGCCGTGGCGCTCGGGCCCGCTCGACCCCAAGGTCAAGGAGCTCGTCTACATCGCGATGGACGCGGCGGCCACGCACCTCTTCGTCCCCGGCATCCGCCAGCACATGCGCAACGCGATCGACCTCGGGGCCACGCGCGCGGAGATCATGGAGGTGCTCGAGCTGACGAGCACGCTGGGCATCCATGCCTGCAACATCGGCGTCCCGATCCTCGTCGAGGAGCTCGAGAACGCCGGGCAGCCGTTGCCGCGCGAGCTCAGCGACCGCCAGCGCGAGCTGCAGGCCGACTTCACCGAGAAGCGCGGCTACTGGCACCCGTTCTGGGACGACGTGCTCGCGCTGGACCCGGACTTCTTCGAGGCCTACACGCAGTTCTCGTCGGTCCCGTGGACGAGCGGGGTGCTCGAGCCGAAGGTCAAGGAGCTCATCTACACGGCCTTCGACGTGGCGGCCACGCACCTCTACGAGCCCGGCCTGCGCCAGCACATCCGCAATGCGCTCGACTACGGCGCCACGCGCGAGGAGATCATGGAGGTCATCGAGCTGGTCAGCGTGATCGGCATCCATTCGTGCGCCGTCGGCGTGCCGATCCTGCTGGAGGAGCTGGGCTCGTGAGGGCCGGCTTCGTCGGGCTGGGGAACATGGGCGGGCGCATGGCGCGGCGCCTCGTCGACGGCGGCGAGACGGTCACCGGCTACGACGTCGACCCCGAGCGTGCCGCCGCGGTCGGCGCGACGACCGCCGAGTCCCTGGCCGCGCTGGCCGCCGAGAGCGACGCGATCCTGCTCTCGCTGCCCGACAGCTCGGTCATCGAAGCGGTGATCGAACAGCTCGAGCCCGACCTGCGCGAGGGCCAGATCGTGGTCGACCTCAGCACGGCAGCGCCCGACTCGACGACCGCCATCCACGAGCGGCTCGCGGAACACGGCGTGGCCTACCTCGACGCCGGCATCTCCGGCGGCGCGGCGGCCGCCGAGGCGGGCACGCTGACGATCATGGTCGGCGGCGAGGCCGAGGCGCTGGACAGCGTGCGCCCGCTGCTCGGCCACGTCGCACAGCACGTGCACCACATGGGCCCGAGCGGCGCCGGCCACACGGCGAAGCTGCTGAACAACTTCCTCAACGGGGTCAGCCTCGCGGCGACCGCCGAGGTCATGGTGGCCGCGCGCAAGGCCGGCCTCGACCTCAAGCAGTTCCTCGAGGTCGTCAACACCAGCAGCGGCGTGAACTTCGCGACGCTGAACCGCTTTCCGAAGATCGTCGAGGGCGACTACCTCGAGGGCGGCCTGACGTCGAACCTGATGGCCAAGGACCTCGTCCTCTACCTCGATCTCGTGCGCCGGCTCGGCGTGACGAGCCTCAACGGCCCACCGTGTCTGGCCGCCTTTCACCTCGCGGCGGCCCTCGGCTACGGCGACCAGATCTCAAACCGCGTCGTCGACGCGCTCGGCGACATCGCGGGCGGCGTGCGGATCCAAGAGGAGGCCAAATGAAGATCGTCCGCGGCCGCGAAGGCCGCCCCTCCGAGCAGCGCACCGACACCTTCACCGGCGAGGTGTGGGGCGACGCGGTGCTCGCCGACCAGGGCCTGATGGTCAACAGCGTCTTCTTCGGTCCGGCGGCGCGCACGTACTGGCACCGCCACGGCGTCGCGCAGGTCCTGCACGTCACCCACGGGCGCGGGCTGCTGTGGTCCGACGAGGGCCACGGCGCGGTGCTCGAGCCCGGCGACGTCGCCCACATCCCGGCCGGCGAGCGCCACTGGCATGGCGGCGCGCCCGACTCCTTCCTGCTGCACCTCGCGGTCTCGGTCGGCCCGACCGAGTGGCTCGACGAGGTTTCCGACGACGACTACGAGGAGGCTGTCCGTGCCCTCATTTGAACCGACCGGCGAGCCGGTCACCTCGCGCCGCGGGTTCTTCTGGACCGGCGCCGAGAAGGTCGACGGCCCGTTCGGGACGGTCGTGCGCGCGCCGATGTACGTCGAGTGGGAGGCGCCGCCCGAGGTCACGAAGCCCTACCCGCTCGTGCTCATCCACGGCGGCGGTGGCCAGGGCCTCGACTGGATGCAGACCCACGACGGCCGCCCGGGGTGGGCGCCGCTGCTCGTGGCGCGCGGCTACACGGTCTTCGTCGTCGACCGGCCGTGCCACGGGCGCTCGTCCTATCACCCGGACGTCATCGGGCCGATGGGCGCGCCGTTCCCGTTTCAGGGCGGCGAGGGGATCTTCCGCCCGACCTTGCACCAGCAGTGGCCGGGCGGCGGCGATCCCGTCGACGACGAGGCCCTGGCGGCGATCGTCACCTCCAGCGGGCCGATGCCCGCCGACCTCGGGCTCTCGCAAGAGCTCGACCAGTCGCGCGGCGCCGAGCTGCTGGACCGCATCGGCCCGGCGGTGCTGTTCTCGCACTCGCTCGGCGGGCCCGCCGGCTGGCTGATCGCCGACGCGCGGCCCGACCTCGTCAAGGCGCTCGTCGCGATCGAGAACGTCGGCCCGCCGTTCGGGCAGATGCCGCCGCTGGGGCTCGACCTGAAGTGGGGGCTGACCCAGGCGCCGATGACCTTCGAGCCGCCGGCCGAAAGCCCCGAGGAGCTCGAGGGCAAGCCGCGCCGCATGCCCAACCTCGCCAAGGTGCCGATCGCCTACGTCTCGGCGCCGGCCTCGCCCTTCATGGGCTACCACGATGCGATGGTCGACTACCTGCGCGAGTGCGGCTGCGAGGTCGAGAGCATCAAGCTCGACGAGGCCGGCGTGGAGGGCAACGGCCACGCGATGATGCTCGAGCGCAACAACGCCGAGGCGCTCGAGCCGATCGCGCGCTGGGTCGAGGCGACGGTCGGCGGATGAAGGACAAGGTCGCGGTCGTCACCGGCGGCGCCGGCGGGATCGGCTCGGCGACCGCGCGACGGCTGTCGGCCGCCGGCGCGCGCGTGGTCGTCGTCGACCGCGACGGCGCGCGCGCCGAGGAGGTCGCCGCGTCGCTCCCCGGCGAGGCGCTCGCGGTGCGGGCCGACGTGGCGGCCGAGGAGGAGGTCGACGGCTACGTCGCGGCGGCGACCGAGCGCTTCGGGCGGCTGGACCTGCACCACCTCAACGCCGGCATCCCCGGCACGCTCGCGCCGCTGCCCGACGTCGCCACCGACGACTTCGCGCGCGTGATGGACGTCAACGTCAACGGCACCTTCTTCGGCCTGCGCGCCGCCTTTCGCCAATTCGCACGCCAGGGCGGCGGCGGCGCGATCGTCGTCACCGGCTCGATCGCCAGCCTGCGCGGCAGCGCCGACCTGCTCGCCTACCACACCTCCAAGCACGCGGTGCTCGGCCTCACGCGCTGCGCCGCGGTCTACGGCGGCCCCCTCGGCGTGCGCGTCAACGCGGTCGCGCCGGGCATCGTGCCGACCGAGCTCTTCGCCGGCTCCGGCGCCGCGGTGGGCGGGGGCAGCGACATGGTCAAGCGGGCGAGCACGACCCCGATGCGCCGTGCCGGCACGCCCGACGAGGTCGCCGCGCTGGTGGCCTTCCTGCTCAGCGACGACGCGGGCTACATGACCGGCGAGATCGTCTCGGTCGACGGCGGGGCGACGACGACCAACACGCTGCGGCCCTCAGGGGGCGCCGGCGCCTGGGATCCGGCCACGTTCGACTCCTGACGGGAGCGACCGCTCACTTGACGCGTCGGTCGCGCGGCTCGGAGGATCGGCGCGGAATGAGCCTCACCGGGCAGCATCTGCTCGTCCCCGGCGTCATCGGGCGCGAGCGCGAGCTTGCCGAGCTCGCAGCGTTCGTCGCCGACATCCCGCGCGGCTTTCGCGTGGTCGTGCTCCACGGCGAGGCGGGCGCCGGCAAGACCACGCTGGTGCGTGCCGCCGGCGCGCTCGCGCGCGAGCAGGGTCTGGCGCTGCTCGCGTGCGCGGGCAGCGAGCTCGAAACCGAGCTGTCGTACGCCGCGCTCGGGGACCTGCTCGACCCGCTCCTCGGCGCCGGGCTCGCCGGCCTGCCCGGGTCCCAGCGGCGCGCGATCGAGGTCGCGCTGTCGCTTGCCGATCCGCCGGACGACCCTCCCGACCAGCGAGCGGTGGCGGTCGCGACGCTCGGCGTTCTCACCGCGGCGGCAGCCCGGCGGCCGCTGGTGCTGGCGATCGACGACGTGCAGTGGCTCGACGGATCGTCGGAACGCGTGCTCGCATTCGCGGCGCGCCGGATGGACTCCGCGGCCGTGGGGCTGTTGATCGCCCGCCGTGGCAGCGGTCCTGCCCTTGGCGTCGAGCGCGGCGTGGAGCCCGAGCGCGTGCGCATGCTGGACGTCGGCCCGCTGCCGATCGACGCGATCGGCCGGCTCCTCCAGAAGCGGCTCGGCACGCCCGTGGCGCGGCCGCGGCTGCAGGAGATCCACCGGGCGTCCGGCGGCAATCCGTTCTACGCGCTCGAGCTGGCCCGGGCGCTGGACGATCGCCCGTCGGATGCCGGCCGTCCCCTGTCCGTTCCGGCGAGCCTGCGCGAGGTGGTCGCGGCGCGCCTGGAGGGCATCGGGCACCCCGCGCGCCAGGTCCTGCTGCTCGCCGCGTGCATGGTCCGCGCCGACGCCGCGCTGCTGCGGACGGCGACCGCGGACGCCGATGCGGGGCTCGCCGAAGCCGCAGAGGCCGGGCTCGTGGCCGGCGACGGCGACGACGTGGTCCGGTTCACCCATCCGCTGCTCGCGTACGCCGTCTACGAGGACGCGACGGAGGCGCAGCGCCGCGCCGCCCATCGCGTGCTGGCCGAGCTCGCCGACGGTGAGGAGCGCGCGCATCACCTGGCCCTGGCGACAGCCGAGCCCGACGAGGAGGTCGCGCTCACCCTGGAGGACGCGGCCCGCCGGGCCCGCGCGCGGGCGGCGCCCGAGGCCGCCGCGCGCTTCGCCTCGGAGGCGGCGCGGCTGACCGTCGGCCCGCTCTCGCGGCGCCTCGAACGCCGCCTCGAGGCCGGCCGCGCGCATGCCGCCGCCGGAGACCCCGCCCGCGCGCGCCGCGAGCTCGACGCCGTCATCGCGGCCGCCGCGCCCGGCCCGCTGCGGGCACGCGCCTTGCACGCGCGCGCGGCGGCGGCGTGGGGCACCGACGGCTACCTCGAGGACGCGGCGCTGCTGACGCGCGCGCTCGCGGACGCCGGCGGCGAGCGCGGCCTCGAAGCGCTCATCCGCCTCGATCTCGCGACCGCGCTGCTGCAGGTCGGGCAGCTGCGCGACGCCCAGCTCCACGCGCGCAGGGCGGTCGCGCTCGCCGAAGGCCCACCCGCCGCCGAACCGCTGGGCGCAGCCCTGACGGTGTCCGTCATGGCCGACTTCCTGCTCGGCGAGGGAATACGCGACGAGTGGCTGGATCGCGCCTCGGCGCTCGGCGCGAGCGAATCGCGGACAGCGATGGCGCCGGGGTTCCTGCGCGTGCTGCTGCTGAAGTGGACCGACCGCCTCGGCGAGGCGCGGGCGGCGTTGGAGACGCTGCGAGCGCAGGCGCTCGCCGACCACGACGATCAGCGCCTGGGCTTCGTCCTCGTCCAGCTCGGCGAGCTGTACTGGTGGCTCGGCGACCTCGACGGCGTGCGCGACTGCGAGCGCGCCGAGCGTGTCGTGATGGTTCACGGGGCCCAGGAGGGCACGCTCGCGCCGTTCCTCGAGGCGGTGGCGAATGCCATGGCCGGGGACGTCGAGCGGGCGCGGGCCGCGGCCACTGCGGCGGCCGAGATGGCGCAGGCGACGGCGAACAACCGCTTCCACATCCGCTGCCTGGCGCTGCTCGGCGTCATCGAGCTGTCGGCGGGGGACGCCCGCGCGGCGGCCGCCTACCTGCGCCGCGCGGAAGCGATGTCCAGCGAGGCCGGATATGGGGAGCCCGGCGTCCTGCGCTTTGAGCACGACGCGGTCGAGGCGCTGCTGGCCGTCGGCGAGCGTGATCACGCGCAGCGCATCTGCGCCCGGTTGGAGGCGTGCGGACGCCGGCACGGGCGTCCGTGGGCGATCGCCGCCGCGGCACGGTCCCGCGCACTCCTCGAAAGCGCCGCCGGCGACCTCGATGCGGCCGAGCGCGACCTGCAGGACGCCCTCGGCGGCTTCCGGACCTTGGGCCAGCCGCTCGAGACGGGCCGCACGCTCCTGCACCTGGGAGGCGTGCGCCGCCGGCGCCGCCAGAAACGCGCCGCGCGCGAGGCGCTGGACGCCGCCGCCGAGACGTTCGCATCAGTAGGGGCGACGGCCTGGTTGGCGCGCGCCCGCGACGAGGCGGCGCGCATCGGCGGGCGGCCCGCGGCGCCGCGCGAGCTCAGCGAGGTCGAGCGCCGCGTCGCCGAGCTTGCCGCCGACGGCGCGACCAACCGCGAGATCGCCGACGAGCTGTTCATCAGCGTCAAGACCGTCGAGCGGCATCTCTCGCACACCTACGCCAAGCTGGGCGTGGGCTCGCGGCGCGAACTGCGCGGGGCGATGGGCAGCAAAGCGAGGGATGCGCCCCGATTCCACGAGGCGCCGCCGGATCTATCGTCGCAACCGTCATGAACGCAGCACGCGAGAACGCGGCGACGATCGCCTGGCGGCTTGTCTCCGACGGCGAGGCCGCCTACGAGCGCGAGTTCATCTTCGGCGGGGTGCCCGCCGAGGAGCTCGACGCCGCCGGCATCGGCGCGGAGGTCGTGACGCCCTACCACGCGCTGCTCATCACCACGGGGGGCCGGGTGATCCTCGTCGACGCCGGGCTCGGCGAGCTCGCCGCCGACGAGGACCCCGCCGGACGGCTTGTCGAAGCGCTGGAGGCCGACGGGCTGCGGCCGGCCGACGTCGACGACGTCATCGTGACGCACGCCCACCCCGACCACGTGGGCGGCTTGACGACCGGCGGCAGGCCGACCTTCGAACGGGCGCGCCACCACGTCAGCTCCGCCGAACTGGCCTTCTGGCTCGGGCCCTCGCCGCACGAGCGCCTCTTCGCGCCGGTTGCCGAGATGCTCGTCTCCACGGCCCGAGCGGCGCTCGCCGCGCTGGACGACGGCGGACTGCTCGCGCCGTGCGAGCCAGACGCGGAGATCGCGCCGGGAGTCAGGCTCATCGCAGCGCCCGGGCACACGCCGGGCCACGTCGCGGTCGAGCTCGACAACGGCGGCGACAGCTTGCTCTACCTGGCCGACGTCGTCCTGCACGAAGAGCAGTTCGCGCACCCCGACTGGACCTCCGTGGTCGACGTCGACCCGGAGATGACCGTCGCCACGCGGCGCGTCCTCCTGGACCAGGCGGTGACGCGCGGCGCCATGGTCGCAGGCTTCCACCTCCGCGATGCCACCCGCCTGTCACGCGACGGGCCGCGCTACCGCGCCGAGCGCGCGGACACGCCCGCGTAGCCACTCCACCAAGTCCACCTTCGACGAACGGAGCCATCATGCTTGTCACCTCGCCAGGCAGGCGTCGCGCTGCCGCGCGCCGCACCCGTGCGATCGCCGCACTCGCCCTCGTGGTGACGCTCGCGATCGCGCCGGCGGCGCGCGCCGGCGGCCCTCCCATCCTGCCCGGAGGCAACCCCGTCGGCAGCGCGCTGCTCGGCCAGTGGTTCGATCGCTACCTCACGCTGCCGGTGGCCGCCAACCCCGCGGTTGGCAACGGCAACCCGTGCCAGCGCCTGGCGGCTGGGACGGTCCTCGGGCCCATCGTCCAGGTCGGCTCGCCGGGCGGGTTCACGTGCACCGTCCGCGTCGGCACGCCGGTCTTCCTGCTCGGCTTCGCCGCCGAGTGCGACAACCGCACGCCGCCGATCTTCGAAGACGAGGCCTCGCAGCTGGCCTGCGCCAAGGGGTTCCTGGCCGGGGTGCAGTCCACGCGCTACACGATCGACGCAAGCGCGCCGGTCGAGCTGCACGCGCCCGCGTTCGCGACGTCGACCCGGCAGCACCACGTAACCCTGCCGCCCGACAACATCGCCGGCGTGGCCCCGGGACCGGCGACCTTCACCGCCTACGGGTGGGTGGGGATCGTGTTCCTGGCGCCGGGGCGGCACACGATCCGCCATGACGTCGAAAGCGACCTGTTCACGGGGACGTCGTCGTACAACGTCGTCGTCACGCCGCTGCGGGCCGCACGATGATCCCGATCGAGATTCGCTGGGCGGTCTGGCGCTGGAACGCCGCCAGGCCGCCCGGCGAGCGCGAGGCGCAGGTCAGTCGGGTAGCCGCACCACGGTCCGGCCGACGGCTTCGCCGGCCAGCAGCGCGTCGAGGACGGGCTCGATCCCGTCGAGGCCGACCTCGCGTACGAGCCCGTCGTCGAGGCCGCGCGGGCGCAGGTCGCCGGCCAGGCGCGCCCACACCGCGCGCCGCAGGTCGGCGCCGGCGGCCACCGAGTCGATCCCCAACAGGCTCACGCCGCGCAGGATGAACGGCAGCACCGTGGTGTTCAGCGCGGTGCCGGCGGTCAGCCCGCAGACCGCGACGGCGCCGCCGTACATCGTCGTGCGCAGGGCGAAGGCGGTCGCCGCACCGCCGACCGGATCGACGGTGGCGGCCCAGCGCTGCTTCTCCAGCGGCCGCTCCGCGTCGGCGGTGACCTCGTCGCGGCCGAGGATCTCGGCCGCGCCCAGGCTGCGCAGGAAGTCGTGCTCGGCCGCCTTGCCCGTGGCGGCGTGGACCTCGTAGCCGGCGTTGGCCAGCGCGCCGACCGCCGTGCTGCCGACGCCGCCGCTGGCGCCGAGCACGAGCACGGGGCCGCGCG
>DATBKW010000268.1:0-8878 GCA_036555665.1 Solirubrobacteraceae bacterium
GTGCCGATCACCCTCATCGACTTCGACAACCGGATCATCCCCAACCGGATCACCGGGCCGGCGGCGATCGCCGCGGTCATCGCCATCGCCGCCCTGGACATCGACTTCCTGCCCGAGGCGCTCATCGCCGCCGCCGCGGGCGGCGGCTTCTTCTTCATCGCGGCGGTGATGTATCCGCGCGGCATGGGCATGGGCGACGTCAAGCTCGCCGGCATGCTCGGCCTGTACCTCGGCCGGGCGGTCGCGCCGGCCATCCTCATCGCGCTCATCAGCGGCGTGCTGGTCGGCGCCGTGATCATCGCGCGCAAGGGCGCCAAGGAGGGCCGCAAGACGGCCGTCCCGTTCGGCCCGTTCCTCGCGCTCGGCGGCATGATCGCCTTCTTCGTCGGCAACGAGCTCGTCGACGCGTACCTCGACACCTTCTGAGCCGCCGCGCGCGCCGCGGGCGAGCCCGTGGACGCATGTCGGACGCGGCTCGCCAAACCGCTCAGGATCGCGTCTCACCTGCCGATCAGAGGGTGGCATCCCGGCCACCCCAGCCGCCGGGCACCTTCTTCCCCATGGCCAAGCGCTCCAAGACCCTCGTCGGCATCGACATCGACTCCACCGGCATCGCCGCGGCCTCGGTCGCGGTCAACGGCCGGGTGCGCGTCGAGCGCGCCGCTCACACCCCGCTCGAGCCGGGCATCATCCGCGACGGGGAGGTCGCCGACGTCGACGGCCTCGCCGACGCGCTGCGCACCCTTTACCGCGAGAACAAGGGCCTCGACAAGCGCGTTCGCGTCGGTCTCGCCAACCAGAAGATCGTCGTGCGCGTCGTCGACCTGCCCTATCTCGAGGACCCCAAGGAGCTCGACGCGGCCGTGCGCTTCCACGCGCAGGACCAGCTTCCGATGCCGATCGAGCACGCAGTCATCGATCACCTTCCGCTCGACACGATCAACGACGAGACCGGCCGCCGCCAGCGCGTGCTGCTCGTCGCCGCCCGCCGCGAGATGGTCGAACGGATCCTCTCCGCGCTGAGGGCCGCCGGCGTCAAGCCGGTGGGCATCGATCTCTCCGCCTTCGCCATGGTCCGCGCCCTGTACCGGCCGGGCCCCGAGGACGAGCATGTGCTCTACCTCGCGATCGGCGGCCTGACCAACCTGGCCGTCGCGCGCGGCAAGGCGTGCACCTTCGCGCGCGCCTCGGGCAGCGGTGTCGAGGCGCTCGCCGTCGAGCTTGCCGAGCGCAGCCAGCTGACGCGCGAGCACGCGCACGAGTGGCTGGTCCACGTCGGCGTCGAGACCCCGATCGAGCTGATCGAGGGCGAGGCCGAGATCGTGGCGAACGCGCGCCAGATCCTGCTGGACGGCGTGCGCCGCATCGCGGCCGACGTCCGCAGCTCCTTGGACTTCCACCGGATGCAGGACGACGCCACGAGCGTCTCGCGCGCCGTCATGACCGGCCCCGCCACCGCCATCCCGGGCTTCGCCGACGCGCTTGCGTCCGAGCTCGGCATGCCGGTCGAGCCCGGTTCCGTCGACGGTGTCCCCGAGGACATCGACCCCGGCCGCGTGACCGTCGCCGCCGGCCTGGCACTGACGGAGGCGCCCGCATGAAGGCCGTCAACCTCATTCCCGCCGAGGAGCGCCGCGGCGGCGGGAGCGCGACCGGCTCCGGCTTCGCCTCCTACGTCGTGCTCGGCGTCCTCGCGCTCATCGTCTTGGTCAGCGCTGCGTACACGATCGCCAACCGCACGATCGCCGATCGCCGCCACGAGCTCGCCGACGTGCAGGCGCGTGCCGAGGCGTCAGCCAGTCAGGCGGCTGCGCTCGAGAACTACACGAACTTCTCCGGCCTGCGCCAGAAGCGCAGCGAGACGGTCCGCAGCCTGGCCGCGAGCCGCTTCGACTGGAGCCACGCGCTGCACGAGGTCGCACGCACGATCCCGTCCGACGCCTGGCTGACCTCGATGCGCGGCTCGGTGGCGCCGAGCTCGAACGTCGACGGTGGCACCAGCGACCCGCTGCGCTCCTCGCTGCCGAGCCCTGCGATCGAGCTCATCGGCTGCACGACCTCGCAGGACAAGGTGGCCGCCGTCATCTCGAGCCTGCGCCGCGTCGACGGCGTCGAGCGCGTGAGCCTGTCGTCCTCGGCCAAGACCGACCAGCAGAAGGGTGGCAACGCCTCCGCGGCTGGTGACTCCACCGGCTCTGACACCGACTGCCGGCATGGCAGCAGCCACTACCCGCAGTTCTCGATGACCCTCTTCTTCAAGGCTCCCGCCGCGACGGGCGCCACGTCTTCCGGGCAGGGGACGACGCCATGACCGCGCGCGACCGTCTGATCATCGTCGTCGTGCTCGTCGCGGCCGCGCTCGCGGGCGTCTGGTTCGTCGGCCTTGCGCCCAAGCGCAAGGAGGCCGCCGAGCTGAGCAGCCAGATCGACGCGGCCAACCAGAAGCTCGCCGAGGCGCAGCAGAAGGCGGCGACCGCGAACCAGGCCAAGCGCCGCTACAACAAGGACTACGCGGCGATCGCCAAGCTGGGCAAGGCCGTTCCGAAGAGCGACGCGCTGCCCTCGCTGATCTACCAGCTCCAGACCGCCGCCAAGGACTCGCGCATCGACTTCCGCTCGCTGCAGGTCTCGGCCGCCGGCGGCCAGGGGCCCGCCGCGACTCCGTCGACGCCGGCGAACACGGCGAAGGCGGTGAACTCCGCCAACGGGAACAGCAGCGGCGGCAGCTCGTCGAGCTCGAGCACGCCCTCGTCGTCCGCCCCTGCCACGCAGGCGGCGGCCGCCACCCTTCCGCCCGGCGCAACCGTGGGCTCCGCGGGCTTCCCGACCATGCCCTTCTCGTTCGTCTTCAACGGCTCGTTCTTCGACATGGAGCGCTTCTTCGGCGACGTCCAGCGCTTCGTGCGCGTCAAGGGCGACCACGTCGACGTTCGCGGCCGCCTGCTGAGCATCGACGGCTTCTCGCTCGTCGCCGGTCCCGATGGCTTCCCCAGCGTCAAGTCGAGCATCTCGGCGACCGCCTACCTGGCCGGCGCCGATGACACGCCCACGTCGGCGGCGACCTCGCCGTCCGCGGGCAGCGACTCGTCGGGTGGCGGCAGCTCCGCTGCGAGCTCCGGTGGCTCGACCGTCTCGGAGGTGGCCCGATGAAGGCGATCCGTGGTCTGCTGCGCGACCTCGTCGAGCGGCGCCTGTGGCCGGTGGCCGTGCTGCTGCTCGCAGCGGCGCTCGCCGTGCCCGTCTATCTGGGCCGTTCGTCGGCCGAGAACGACGCTCCGCTGCCTGCGCCGACCGAGCACGCCGACCTCGGCAAGACGTCCAAGGCGGCCGTCACGCTCGACACCGACGGCGAGACCGGCGGCAACGGCGGCGTCCGCAACCCGTTCAAGCAGCAGCACCTGCCCAAGAAGCAGGACACCGGCACGACCGGCACGACCGGCACGTCGACACCCGCGCCCAGCGGCAACACGCCGCCCACGAGCGGCACCGGTGGCGCCGGCGGCGACGGCTCGCTGCCTCCGCTCGGCCCGAGCGGCACCGGGGGCGACAAGAACCCCGCGCCCAAGCCCGAGACCGATTCGCTCGACCTGTACCACATCAGCGTCAAGGTCGGCCGGGCCGACGGCACGATGCGCACGCTCAAGGACGTCGCGCGGCTCTCGCCGCTGCCCTCGGTCGACGATCCGTTCATGGTCTACACGGGCGTGCTCAAGGACGGCAAGACCGCGGTGTTCCTGCTGTCCTCGGACGCGAAGGCGACCGGCGACGGCACGTGCAAGCCGGGCAAGGACGACTGCGAGTCGGTCGAGGTCAAGAAGGGCGACACCGAGTTCTTCGACCTGACCGTCGACGGCCAGCCCGTGCAGTATGAGCTCGACGTGCTCGACGTCAAGAAGGTGGGCGCCTCGGGCTCGAGCAGCTCGGCCACGGCGAGCGCCGCGGCGGCGTCCGAGCGCCATTCCAACGCGGGCGCCAAGCTCCTGCGCAACGCGCACGTCAAGGCCACCAACCGCTTCAAGGGCGCGGCCGGCTACCGCTGGCTGCCCGACCAGGGCGTCCTCATACGGACGCCCAACCACGGCAGCGCCCAGGCCTCGGTCACCGGCGCCACGGCCGCCTCGCCGGCCGACGCCGCCGCCTCACTGCCGGGCCAGCCGGTCTGGCACTGGGCCATCGGCGCCTGACGAGCCGCCCATAGACTTCGGCGCCCCATGGCGCTGAAGCTCATCACCGCCGGCGAGTCGCACGGCCCCGGTCTGACCTGCGTGGTCGAGGGGCTGCCCGCCGGCCTCGAGCTCGACCGCGACGCGATCGATCGCGACATGTCGCGGCGCCAGCTCGGGCACGGGCGTGGCGGGCGGATGAAGATCGAGCGCGATCGCGCCGAGGTCACCGGCGGGGTACGCCACGGACGCACGCTGGGCGGGCCGATCGCGCTGCAGGTCGCCAATCGCGACTTCGCCAACTGGGAGGAGCGGATGAACCCGTGGCCGGTGGAGGCCGAGGTGGCCGAGGTCCACCTGCCGCGCCCCGGCCACGCCGACCTCGTCGGCACCTGGAAGTACCGGTTCACCGACGTGCGCAACGTGCTCGAGCGCGCCAGCGCGCGCGAGACCGCGGCCCGGGTGGCGGGCGGGGCGCTGGCCAAGGCCTTCCTGCGCGCCCTCGGGGTCGAGGTCCGCTCGCACGTCGTGCAGATCGGCTCGGTGCGCGCGCCCGCGCGCGAGGCGCCGCTGCGCGTCGAGGACTTCGAGGGCGTCGACGACGACCCCGTCCGCTGCCTCGATTCCGACGCGAGCCGCGCGATGGTCGAGCACATCAATGTCCAGCGCAAGGCCAACGAGTCGCTGGGCGGCGTCTTCGAGGTCATCGCCTTCGGCGTCACGCCGGGCCTCGGGTCGCACACGAGCTGGGAGGCGCGGCTGGATGGCCGCGTGGCCGGCGCGCTGTGCTCGATCCAGGCGGTCAAGGGGGTCGCGCTGGGCGACGCCTTCGACGTCGCGGGCCGGCCCGGCTCGCAGGCCCACGACGAGATCTTCTTCGACGGGGAGCGCGGCTTCTACCGCGAGACCAACCATGCCGGCGGCCTGGAGGGCGGGATGACGACCGGCGAGCCGCTCATCGCGCGCGCCGCGATGAAGCCGCTGCCCACGCTGACCAAGCCGTTGCGATCGGTCGACATCGCCACACACGAGCCGACCGCGGCGCTGCGCGAGCGCACCGACTCGGCAACGGTCCCCGCCGCCGGCGTCGTGGGGGAGGCGATGGTGGCCTTCGTGCTCGCCGGCGCGTACCGCGAGAAGTTCGGCGGCGACCATCTCGAGGACGTGCGCGAGGCCGTGGCGCGGTACGAGGAGCGCATCGGGTGGCGGAGGCGCTGAGGCCCGCCCTCGTCTTCGTCGGCTTCATGGGCGCGGGCAAGTCGCGCGCGGCGCGCGAGGCGGCCGCCGCGCTCGGCGCCACAGCCCACGACGCCGACGCGCTCATCGAGGCCGAGCTCGGCGAGCCGATCGAGGCGTTCTTCGACCGCGAGGGCGAGGGCGCCTTCCGCGCCGTCGAGGAGCGGGTCTGTGTCGGGCTGCTCGAGACGGCCGACGGCGGCGCCCTCGCCCTCGGCGGCGGCGCGCTGGGGTCCGAGCGCGTGCGCGCCGCGCTGGAGCGCCACGTCGTCGTGCTGCTCGACGTCGACCTCGAGACCGCCTGGCAGCGCGCGAGCGGCGGCGGGCGCCCGCTGGCGCGCGATCGCGCCGCCTTCGAGGCGCTGTTCCACGCCCGCGCTCCGGTCTACGACGCAGCCGCCGACGCCGTCCTGCCCTGCACGGGGGAGGGGGTCGTCGCCAGAGCGCTCGGCGCGCTGCAGGCCATTCCCGAGGGCCATCTGCTCCTGTGGGCGACCGCGGCGTCGGGCGACTATCCGGTGTGGGTCGGGCCGCTCGAACGCGCGCCGTGGCCCGCCGCGGGGCGGCGCGTCGTCGTCAGCGACGAGACGGTGGCGGGCCTGCACGGGGCGCGCGTCCCGGGCGCCGACGGCCTCATCGAGATCGCGCCGGGCGAGGAGCACAAGACGCTGCAGACCGCGGAGCGCGTCTGGCGCGCGCTGGCCGCGCGCGGCGTCACGCGGGCCGATCACGTCGTCGCGCTGGGCGGGGGCGTGGTCGGCGATCTCGCGGGCTTCTGCGCGGCCACCTACCAGCGCGGGATCGGGGTCGTGCACGTGCCGACAACGCTGGTGGCGCAGGTCGACTCCGCCTATGGCGGCAAGACCGGCGTCGACCTGCCCGAGGCCAAGAACTATGTCGGCGCCTATCACCAGCCGACCGCCGTGCTGACGGACCCGGCGCTGCTCGACACGCTTCCCGAGGAGGAGCGCGCAGCCGGCTTCGCCGAGGTCCTGAAGACCGCGCTGATCGCCGGCGGAGCGCTGTGGGAGCGCGTCGCCGCCGGCGAGGCCATCGACGGAGCGATGATCGCCGCCTGCGCGCGCACGAAGCTGCGCGTGGTGGCCGCCGACGAGCGCGACTCCGGCGCCCGCCAGGTCCTCAATCTCGGCCATACGGTCGGCCACGCGATCGAGACGGCGACGGGCTACGCCCGCTACCGCCATGGTGAGGCGGTCGGCCTGGGGATGCTCGCCGCGCTGCGGCTCTCCGGGCAGGACGCGCTGCGCGAGGTCGCGCGCGACCTGCTGATCGACGTCGGCCTTCCGACACGCCTGGAGGGCGCCGACGCCGAGGCCGTCGTCGCCGCGACAGCGCGCGACAAGAAGCGCACCGGCGAGGCCGTGCCGTTCGTGCTGGTGCAGGGGCCGGGCCGTGTGACGCCGGGTCACGCGATCGGAGCCCCCGAACTGCTCGCCGCCGTGCGAGAGTTGTGCGCACCATGAGCGTGCGCAACCGCGTCGAGGTCATGCACGGGGTCAATCTCGACCAGCTCGGCCGGCGTCCGGCGGCGATCTACGGCGAGCTGACCTACGACCGCCTGGAGCAGCGCGTCGAGGAGTACGCGCGCGAGCTGGGCCTGCGGGCGCGCTTCTTTCAGACCAACGCCGAGCACGAGTTCGTCGAGCACCTCCACCGCCTCGAAGGCCTGACCGACGCGATCGTCATGAACCCGGGCGCGTGGACGCACTATGCGTGGGCGATCCGCGACGCACTGGAGATCGCCGCGCTGCCGACCGTCGAGGTCCACCTCTCCGACGTCGGCGCGCGCGAGGAGTGGCGCCGCGTGTCGGTCGTCCGTGACCTGTGCGTGGCCACGGTGGCCGGGCAGGGCGTGGAGGGCTACAAGGCGGCGCTGGAGCGCCTGAAGGAGGAGCTGGATGCCTGACGGGACCGCGACCGTGAGCACCGACCGGGCCGATCGCGTGGCCGAGGCGCTCGCCGAGCGCGAGGCCGACCTCCTGCTCGTCACCGACCTCGTCAACGTGCGCTGGCTGACCGGCTTCACCGGCTCGAGCGCCGCCGCCGTCGTGGGGCGCGAGGGCGACCGGCGTTTCGTCACCGACTTCCGCTACCTGACCCAGTCGGCCGAGCAGCTCGACCCGGTCTGGGAGCGCGAGATCGCCGTCGACCTGCTGGCCGGGGTCGTCAAGGGGCTGCCCGGTACCGGCGACCTGCGCCTGGCCTTCGAGGACGGCAACCTCAGCGTCAAGGACCACGGCCGGCTGGCCGGGATGCTGCGCGCCGGGATCGAGCTCGTGCCCGCCGGCGACGCGATCGAGACATTGCGCGCCGTCAAGGACGAGGGCGAGCTCGACGCGATCCGCGCCGCCGCACGACTGGCCGACGACGCGCTGACCGAGGTGCTCGGCCGCGGCCTCGTCGGTCGCAGCGAGCGCGAGGTCGCCCTCGACATCGAGTTCACGATGCGGCGTATGGGCGCCGAGGCCGCGTCGTTCCCGCCGATCGTCGCCGCCGGCGGCCACGGCGCGCTGCCGCACGCCGAGCCGCGCGACCACGCGATCCCCTCGGGGACGCTGTGCGTCGTCGACTGGGGCGCGCAGCTCGACGGCTACGCGTCAGACTGCACGCGGACCTACGCGACCGGCGCGATCGATCGGCGCGACGCGGAGGTCTACGCGCTCGTGCAGCGCGCTCAGGAGGCGGCGCTGGCCGCGGTGCGCCCGGGTCCGACGGGGCGCGAGGTCGACGCCGTCGCACGCGCGATCATCGACGCCGCCGGCCATGCCGAGCACTTCGGCCACGGCCTCGGGCACGGCGTGGGGCTCGACGTCCACGAGGGCCCGCGGCTGTCCAAGCGCGGCGACACCGCGCTGGCCGCTGGCATGGTCGTGACGATCGAGCCCGGCGTCTACGTGCCGGGCGCGGTGGGCGTGCGCATCGAGGACCTCGTGATCGTCACCGACGACGGGGCCGAGGTCGTCTCGTCGCTGCCGAAGGACCTACAGGTCATCGCCTAGCGTTTGATGTGGGGCGGTCGTCCGCGCTGTGCTGGCGGCGCCTCGGTCTGAGGGCAATGGGTCCCCACACAACCGCGCTTCGCGTCCTGCACTCCCCGGCGATCGCCGCGCGTGGCGCCTTTGACACGAAGTGCGATGTACAAGGCGCACCTAGTGGGCCTTCTCGCAACGTTGCACCGGTAATCCCGGGCGCCGATCACCGCCGGGCGGCGTCCTCGACCCTCGAAATACCTCCGGTATTCCTTCGGGTCTGCGTCCTTGCCCGGCGGCGCCGGCATCCCCGGGCTTCCCGGTGCAACGTCACGAGAAGACCCACTAGATGGCGAGTTGGCGCGCCTCCACTCGGCTGCAGCCCGCCCGCGGCACAGGCGCCCACGCGAGCCTCACCGCCAACGGCCGCGCCATCCCAGCGCTTGACATCCTCATCGCCCTGGCCACGCCTCGCCGCCAGCACCGCGC
>DATBKW010000269.1:0-7327 GCA_036555665.1 Solirubrobacteraceae bacterium
GCTATCGCCGGGCGAACCGGCGGTCGAGGATCGCGGGAAAGTCGCTCCAGTCCGCTTGGTCAGGGCGAAGTTCGAGCCAGCGCTCGATGCCGCCGGCGATCAGTGTGAACTCGCTGTGATCGATGCCGTAGACGAGGATGATCCCGGCGTGCGAGCGTTGTGCGGCGGCCCAGTCGCGGAGGATCCGCGGGAAGTCGGCGACATTGTGGGTGACGAGGACTCGTTGCTCGCTCGTGGCGAGCGCGAGCACGTCGTCATCATCGAGGCCCTCGAGCGCGGGCTCCTGATCGAGCGCGCGCACGTCGTGGCCGTTGCGCTCGAGCCGGCGTCGGACATTTGGCCCGGAGACGTGGGCGTCGAGCAGCAGCCGCACCGAGCGGGCCTACTCGGGGGACTGCAGCAGCGGGTAAAGGCGCTGCAGTTCGTCCAGCGGGCGCCGGTTGTCCTCGACGAAGGCCGCGATCTCGTCGGCGAAGTGGTCGCCGTACGCGCGCGCGAGGCGCAGGTGGCGCTCGTCGACCAAGGGGTGCGCCGCGCGCAGCTGCTGCTGATCGCCCGCATAGGAGTGCAGCAGCTCGAGCAGCTCCCACACGTCGAGCCCCGTTCCGATCACCCACGCGCGCCGCGGTGTGCCGCGGAACGCGATACCGGGGAAGAGGCGCGTCTTGGCCGCCTCCTCGGCGAGCTCCTCGACCACGACGCTGCGCGACCGGCCCGAGCGCCGAGTCTCTTCGCGCACGAGGAGGTCAGCGTGTTCGCTCAGACGAATCGAAAACGGCTGTGACTTCGGCACACCGGCCATGAGCTACATCGTAGTAGATGTAGGTGCTTGTCGTCGGCGTGCGGTCCTCGTAGGTCCGCCTGACAGATCGGCGGCGCTGATCGGCGAGCCAGCGGCGAGCACGCCCGCGCCGGCGTTCGTCGGCGAGCAGGTGGAGCGGACCCGCGCCGTCGTCCGCCTGAAGTCGCTCGCCGCCTGCGCCGAGCCGCCGATCGTGCCGACGTTCACGCTGGCCGCGCCGTGCGACCCGCTGCTGCGTGTGACGAGCACCTGGGCGGTGCGACGGCCCTCGCCCGTCGCGACACGGGAGCGCCGAACTGGAGGTGCCCTGCGGTGCGCCGCGGCCCGCCAGGCAGCGCGCCGCCGGCAGCGGCCTCAGCGGCCGCTGCTTGAGCCTCGGCCTGCCGACCGGCGTCAGGCCGCGGGCGCGCAGCAGCGGCGGGTCGCCGTGCTGCGGATCCTGGATGAACGCCTCGACCGCGGACTCCTTCCCGGGATCGACGCTTCAGCCGCATCTGCACCTCCGTCCCGAGGCCGGTGACGATGAAGTCGTCGGGCGTCTACAGCGCGGTCGGCGCGTCCGCGAACGTCCCCGCGTCGCCAACCCATCCCTCGGAGCACACCACAGCAGCGGGACGCACCCAAGCGTGGATATGGTCGGGTCGGTCCGGTCGATCACGTCGAGCAGGACCCGCGAGATCGTGATGCTCAGCGACGCCTGCCCCGGCTCCCTCTCATATGCCTGAGCAACGCTCAGCAGGGTATCGCCAGCCTCGGGCGTGCGCGGACCGAGCGCGTCCCGAATCGGCGCCTCGGCACGCGCGTGATAACGCCGGCCGCTGGCCGTCGAGAACACGCTGCCGACAGCTCGACCCGGCAGCAGGACCGGCTGGGAAATCGAACGCCGAGGGCCCCAGGCCGACCGTCTCCTTCAGAACGCCACCCTGCTGGGTATCACCCGCCACGCGGACGATCTCGCCGGTCTGCCGCATCTCGCTGACCTCCCAGGTCCACGTTGGCCGGGCATCCAGCGGTGCCGCCGCGAAGCGGCGAGCGCGAGCACGAGGGCGCCCGACGCACCCGCCATGACCGGCCACAATCCTGTCCGCCGACGCCGGACCATGCCGAGCCGGTTCACGCCGGCCCACCCGGCTTGCGCTTCCAGGCTCCGATCAGCAGCGGCCACAGGGTCGTTCGCTGTGGGAAGCGATCGGCATCGCGTGCGATACCGGCCATCGTCGCGGCGGCGCGCTCGTCGGTGGTGATGCCGTGGGCGAGCGCGGTGGGCAGGATGCTGCGGTAGACGGCGGTGAACATGGGCTGGGAATCGGCGAGTGACACCAGGTGTCCGGACACGTCGGTGCCGTCAGGGGCGCCGATCCCTGCCTGGGTGAACAGCTCGGGTAGCCGCGGGCCGATCTGCACGTCGCAGCCCGCGGCCGTGAATGCTTCGATGAGCACCCGCCTGAGCTCCTCGATGCTGTCCAGCGTGGGCAGGGCGCCGATGCTGCGGAGGTCGTAGTCCTGGATGAGCAGATGGCCGTCGGGCGCGACGGCGTCCCACAGGCGTTGCAGCACCGTAAGGCGTTGTGGCAGGTGGAAGAGCAGCAGTCGTGCGTAGACCAGATCGAATGGTGCACCGGGGATCGGGTCCTTGGCGGTGATGTCGTGGGCTGCGAACCGGCACTGGCGATGGCCGGCGTCGTGCAGCATCCTCAGCGCCTGCGCGCCCAGCGACGCGTCGACGTCGATCCCGATCACGCGTCCTGATGGCCCGACCCGCTGGGCGATCAGGCGCATCGCCTCGCCCGGGCCGCAGCCAGCGTCCAGGCAGCTCGCGCCGGCGGCGAGCCCCACTTGGTCGAGCAAGCGGCCGGTGGCGGCTTCCCAGGCGCGCGACTGGGCGCGCAGACGGTCGTATTCCTGCGGCGTGCGCGCGAGCGCGTAGGCATCGGTGGCCCGCGGCGCCTGGACGGTACTCATCGTTGCCCTCTCAGGTCGGTCATCGGAGCGCGATGATCGACGCGGGCGACGGTGGACGCATCGTGGAGACCTCCACGATCTTTCGGTGATCGCTGGCGTCGCCAGCGTGCCGGAGATACGGTCCGGGCGATGGCCGTGTTGTTGGATCGCGACGCCGAGTTGGGGGAGTTGGGGCGCCGCGTGGCCGGCGCTCGTTCCGGGTCGGGGCGGGTGATCGTCGTTGAGGGGCCGGCCGGGATCGGTAAGTCGACGCTGCTGGTGGCTGCAGGGCGGGCCGCGCTTGCCGACGGCGCGACGGTCCTGTGGGCTCGCTGCAGCCCGCTTGAGCAAGACGCCGCTTGGGGGATGGCGCAGCAGCTGTTCGAGCCCTTGCGACGCCGGCCGGATTGGGACGCGCTGACCAGCGGCGCGGCCGGTCTGGCAGAGCGCGCGCTCGCGCGCGCGGGAGCCGTCCCCGCGCCGGCCGGCGATGCGATGCATGCCGCTGCGCGGGGGCTGGTGTGGCTGGTCGGCAACCTCGCCGAACGTGGCCCAGCGGTTCTGGTCGTCGACGATGTCCATTGGGCTGACGCGCCGTCGCTGCGGTGGCTGGCGTTGCTGGCCAGGTCGCTGGAGGAGCTCCGCGTCGCGGTGCTCTGCGCGGTCCGCGTGGGCGAGCCGACGGCGGCGCCCGAGCTGTTGGCAGAGCTGTTGGCCGGCGCGCCCGAGCCGCCCGTGCGGCCTCGGGCGCTCGGGCCGGTGGCGACCGAGACGCTGGTCAGACGGCGGCTGCCCGCCGCGAGCGCCGGGTTCACGCACGCCTGCCATGCCGTCACCGGCGGCAATCCGTTTCTCCTCGGCGCGCTGCTCACGGAGCTGATCGCCGACGGGGTCGTCCCGGACGACGACGCCGCCGCACGGCTCGGGACGTTCGGGTCCGAGCAGGTCGCGCGCGTGATCGAGCGTCAGCTCGCGCGCCTCCCCGACACGACCGATCTGGCGCGGGCGATCGCCGTGCTCGGGCCTGGTGCTCCCCTGCGCCACGCCGCCGCGCTCGCGGGGCTCGAGCTCCCTCAAGCCGCCCGCGCCGCCGACGCGCTCCGCGCCGCGGGGCTGCTTGACGATCCGCCCGAGCTGGCGCTCGCGCACCCGTTGATCGCCGGAACCCTCTACACCCGCATGCCCGCTGGTGCGCGGGCACTCCTTCATACCGAGGCTGCCGCGGTCCTCGCACGCGAGCGCGCCGAGCCTGAGCGGGTCGCCTTGCACCTGCTGCGCACCGAACCGGCGGGCGAGCCGGCCACGGTGGCGACGCTGCGCGATGCGGCGAGAGGCGCCGCCGCGCGCGGGGCGCCGCAGACCGCGGCGACGTACCTGCGCCGGGCGCTCGACGAGCCGCCGACGACCGCCGGTGAGGAGGCCGCCGTGCAACTCGAGCTCGCGCTCGTGCTCGCCGCCTTCATGCACGCGGACGCCTACGCGCTGCTGCACAAGGCGGTCGCCGCCGCAGACACGCCGATGCAGCGGGGCACCGTCGCGCTGGCCGGCGCCCGGGCGTGCGGCCTCGGGGGACACTTCGACACCGCGATCGCGCTCGCCCGCAGTGGTCTCGAGGCCGGCGCCGCGATCCCGCCCGAGCTGCAGGCCCGGCTCGAGGCGGAGCTGATCGCCGACGCATGGCTTCACGCCACGACCGTCCCCGAGGCCCGGGAGCGCACGCGCCGCGCCGCCGCTTCGCCGCCACCCCTCCAGCTGTGGCGCGTCAACGCCGCGTTGCAGGCGGTCGGCGACGCGCGCCCCGCAAGCGAAGCACTGGGCCTCCTCGACCCTGTTCTCGCCGACGGAGCGTTCGTCGACGATCCCGATTCGGTGCTGGTCACGCTCGCCAAGATCGTGCTGATCGCCTGCGGCGAGCTGGACCAAGCGCGCCGACACTGCACCGAGCTGATCGACCTGGCGCGCCCACGCGGGTGGCTGATCGCACTCGCGCACGGCTGCTTCATGCGGGCTATAGCGCTCCTGCAGGCCGGCGAGATACGTGACGCCGAAGCCGACGGGCGCCTTGCGCTCGAGATCAAGCTCGCCCACAGCCCTCCCGTGGCACTGATCTGGGGCGTCTTCCCGCTGGTCGACGCGCTGATCGAACTGGGCGAGCTCGCCGACGCCGAGACGGTCCTGTCCCGCGCGGGGTATCTCGGCGATCCGCCGCCCGCTGCCTTTGCCGCACCCCTACTGCTCGAGAGCCGCGCACGCCTGCGGCTCGCCCAGCACCGTGCCGGCGACGCCCACGCCGACCTGCTCGACGCGGGCGAACGCTGGCAGCAGCTCGGCATCCACCACCCGGGCCTCGCCGCCTGGCGCGTCCACGCCAGCGAGGCACTCGTCGCCCAAGGCCAGCTCGACACCGCCCGCGAGCTCGCGCAGGAGCACCTCGCGCTCGCCGAACGCGTCGGCCTCCCCGGCCCGCGCGGCGCCGGTCTGCGCGCTCTCGCCCGCACGACCGGGCGCGAAGAGGCCATCCTGTTGCTCGTGCAGGCCGTAGACATGCTCGCGCAGTCGCCCTCCCAGCTCGAGCACGTCCGCGCGCTCGTCGATCTGGGCTCCGCCCTTCGCCGGACCAATCGCCGCGCCGCCGCCCGCTCGCCGCTGCGGCGTGCGCTCGACCTCGCCGACCGGGGCGGCATGCGCCTCCTCGCCGACCGCGCTCGCCACGAACTCCACGCCGTCGGCGCCCGACCCCGCCGCACCGCGATATCAGGCATCGACTCCCTCACTCCCGCCGAACACCGAGTCGCCACGCTCGCCGCGCAGGGCCACAGCAACCCGGAGATCGCCCAACACCTCTACATCACCCGACGGACAGTCGAGACGCACCTCACGCACGTCTTCCAGAAGCTGGACCTCTCCACCCGCGCTGATCTCACGACACGCTTCGCGGGAGCCGAGCCACCCGATCGCCGCGCGCCGGCGACCGCGGAAGCCCTCGTGGGGACGTCCACGGCACGCAGGCCCTGAGCCCCTGGGTCACCGAGCGTCGGGCCGGCCTGGGCTCCTGTGAACGGAGCAGCGCCTGCGGCTCCGGGCACAGTGCTCCGGGTCGGGACGATGCCTCGCGTGGCTGGCTCGTGACCGCCTGGTTGACAATGCCGTTCAGTTTTCAGCAGCCGGTCGGCCAGCTCGCGTGGAGTCGACGAGGTCCGGGGCGGCGCCTCGGCGTCCGATGAGGGCCGAGATGAGGACGCCTGGGTCGATGACGACGCGGATCACGCAGTGTGCCGCGCTCGCGGCGCGCGCTGCGCAACTCCTCGTATGCGATGCGCTCTGCGTCCTGCTCTGCCAGCCCCGCCGTCTCCTGCGTGGCGTCGAGCAGGCGGCCGAGGAGATATGCGTTCAAGGCGCGCTCTACGACCGCCGCGTCGCTTGCGTGGTCCAGGTGCAGCTGGGCGCGCGCGCGAGATTAGCTCCACTCCGGCAGAGGGCTCTCCGAAGCCGTGGCGGCTTGCGGGTTGGCCGCCTTTCACCAGCCTTCGCTCGGATCGTGCCACCGCAGTCCGGGATAGCGGGCGAAGTCACGGTCGGCGCTCACGAGGATGAGTCCCCATTCGATCGCCAGCGCGGCGAGGTGCGCGTCCGTCGTGTGGTTTCCGCCGGCGCGCCCTGACACCAGCATCTCGCGCAGTAGATCGGCATGGGCATCGGTGGGCGCCGGCGTCCTGACGTTCGGGCGGCTCAGCCACCCGTGCACCACGTCCCACGCCGTGTCGATGGCCAGCGGCTGTTGAAACGCGAGCGGGTGCGTCGACACGCGCAGGAACGCGAGCACCGACGGCCAGGGGATGCCGACGACAGGGATGTCGCTGAGCGCAGAGGCCAGCCAGGCACGCGCCCGCTCGTGCTGGGAGAAGCCGCGATGGTGCGCCCACAGCAGCAGGTTGGCGTCCAGCAGGACTGCCGAGAGCTCAGTCGGCACGGTCGAGCGACTCGAGCGCGGCCGCCACGTCGGTCACCTCAAGCCGCGGCTGTCCGGAGTCAAAGGTGGGCGGGTCGTAGCTGCCGCCGCGATCCGCGACCTGCGATGCGCGCATGCCCGCGCGGAGGAAGTCATTGGCCGTACGCGAGAGCGAGTCCCCGCGCTTGCGCGACTCGGCTGCGAGGCGAGCGGCCACATCGTCGTCAAGGTTCAGCGTCGTTCGCATCACCTCTCATCATAACTGATGCAACCGGCGGCCTGACCTGCACCGCTCCACGCATCTCACCCGCAGAACTCATCGATCACCTCATCCAGCATCGCCAGCGACGGACGCCATTCGACACGCGCGCGCGCCGCGCGAAGCGCTTTCGGGTCGAGCAGGCCGATCTCTTGCGCGCGCCCAAAGGCCTCCCTGAGCTCCGCGGCGGTCATGAACTCGGCGCAGTCGATCAGCGTGCGGGAGGGAGACGTGACGGGGATGCCGTTGTGCGTGGTGATGTCGTCCGGATGCAGCGGCGGCCCGCGGTGGACCACGACGCCGGGGATCGAAGTGTCGATGCGCGGATCGTCTCCGGACCCGGAAACCGTTACGTGAATGGGCCCGCGGTCGTCGC
>DATBKW010000270.1:0-4490 GCA_036555665.1 Solirubrobacteraceae bacterium
CGCTTCTTGGTCGCGTAGTCCTGCTCGGCGATCTTCGGGCGGAACTTGATCTCGCGGATCGTGATCTGCGTCTGGTGCTTGCGCGCCGCCTTCTGCTTCTGGGCCTGCTCGTACTTGTACTTCGAGTAGTCCAGGACGCGGGTGACCGGCGGGCGCGCCTCGGGCGCCACCTCGACGAGGTCGAGATCGCGCTCCTGGGCGTAGCGCAGGGCATCGTCGGTGCGCATGACACCGATCTGGTTGCCGTCTTCGCCGATGACGCGGACCTCGGGAACGCGGATGCGCTCGTTGATCCTGGTCGCATCCCGCTCGGGCGGGCGCCGGTCGAACCGTCGGGGAACCGGCACTTAGATCTGTGGGCCGCGAATCAAGAAGCGTGCGGCTGTGTCGCGAACGAGTCGATCAACGGGGGCCAGTATAGCCACCTACGCACCGTCCGACAGCGCCCGGGCAAAGCGGTCGCCCTGGCCGGTGCGCGTCTCCACCACCGAGCGCGCACGCACGCAGAGCTTGACGCGGCCCGGGCGGACGTCGTGGTCGACGCGCAGCACGCCCCCGCGCCGCCCGAGCCACACGAGGTCGAGCGGGAAACGCATGCCGAACGTGTGGACCGAGTTGCACTTGAGGATCCGCAGCGCGTGGGCGTCGGGCAGCGGCGCCATCTTGGCCAGGCCGCGGCGCCGCGCACGAAAGGCGCGGGCGACGTAGAGCGTCAGCCCACCGTCGAGCGGCTCGCTGCTCAACCCCGCCAGGCGCTGCTCCCAGCCGTCGTCGGTCACGCGTAGCCGTGCAACTGGGCGCAGACCCAGTGATGCGGGCCGCCCGGATAGGGCATGTTCCAGAGCTTGGCGGCCAGGCGGTCCTGCTCCTCCTTGGACGCCTGGTAGGCCTGCGGGGTCGAGCCGCCCATCCATTGCCAGGTCGACGGCAGGAACTGGTAGTAGCCCGACGCGCCGGCGGAATTCGGCGGCAGGTTGCGCCCGCCGGATTCGCAGGCCACGACGTCCCAAGGAATCGCCCACGGCCCGTTCGACGACTCGCCGCCGAAGGACGGCAGGTTGAAGTCACCGCCCTCCCAGGGCACAAGCTTGATCGCGTAGGTCACGAGGCCGCCGAGCGGCGTACCGAAGGCCCCGCCACCGGTCGCACCGGCGTTGCCCGCGCATTCGACGTCGCTGGCCAGCGAGAAGTGCACCGCATCGTTGCTCGGCAGCGGCTGGCACAGGCCTGCGGCCTTCGCGACGCCGGCCATCTCGCCGGGATTGGCGACGTCGACGGCCATGCCGAAGTTGTGCATCGACTGGCCCGGAGGCGCGCACGGCCCGCTCACGCGCGCGCACAGCACGCGCTGGTAGGCGACCGTGCGAAAGCCGGAGTTCAGCGCGATACCGTGCCCGAGCTCGTCCTCGGCCTTGACCAGCGCCACCTGCATCGCCGGCTTGAGGTCGCGCACGTCGACGCCGGACTGCTGGCCGTTGCCGCAGTACTGGCGCAGGGCCGAGTCGCTGCGGACCTTGACCCCCGCGGCGTCGGCCACCTTGGCGATCTCGCCGTCGGTCATGCAGTTGCCACCGCCGGACGGACCGCCCGCACCGCCGCCGCCGCCGAAGCCCAGCCCGCCCGTGTACGACACCCCCAGCGACGCCCGCGCGTGCGCCTCGCCGGTGGCTCCCTTGCGCCCGCTCAGGCCGCTGGGGATCTGGTCGTTGCCCTTGACGACGACCTTGACGTCGTACATGTCCAGCGTGCAGCTGGTGACGTCGGCGCCGTTGCGACTGGCGTAGACCTCGGCCTGCGCGCAGATGGCCGGCAGGGTCGCCTGCAGCGCCGCCGGCGAGAGGCCCTCGGGGAACGCCGCCTCGATCTCGCGCTTGACCTGCACCTCGCCGGCGAGCGCGGCCGCGTCGGCCGCGGTCTGCACGCGCGACTTGAACGTCGCGGCGGCGCCGACCTGCAGGAAGGTGATCCCGACGATCAGCAGCATGAAGAGGATCGCGGCGAAGACCGGCAGGAACTGCCCGTCCTGCGCCTGCAGGCATCGGACGAGGCGCGCGCGACCGCCGCGCGCGTGTGAAGGGCGACCCGTCACGGGGTGAGCGCGTTGACGATGTCGCTGAGAACGTTGCCGATCTTGTCGGCCAGGCCCGGCGCTGCGGCCACGAGCAGCGTCACGAGGACGACGACCATCGCCATCGCCCCCAGCCACTCCAGGAAGGTCTGGCCCGACTCCTCGGCCAGAATCTTGCTGCGCAGGCGCATCTCGTACCGCTGCGAGCGTACTCGGCGCCGCCGCGGCCGGCCATGACCCTCGGGGCCCATCCGCGCCGTGGGCCGGCCCAGGCACCGTCTGGGCCCCCCTGCTCATTCGAGCCGGCGGCCGATTGCCGCTGCCCCGGCCACCGCCCCCGCGGTGACGACGATCGCCTCCAGCACCGCCCCGAAGATGCCGGCGGCCGACGGCGTGGCCAGCACGGCGCCGCCGAGCACCGCGACGGCCGCGGGGCCGCTCGCGCCGGCCAGGATCGCCGAGCGCGCGCTCTGGGCCCCGCCGAGCGCGGCCTGCCAGGCCCCGACCGCAGCGCCGATCCCCGCCGCCAGCGCGCCGATGCCCAGCAGGACCACCGTGCGGCTCACGCGGCCGGCCGGGTCATCCCAGTCCGCGCCGGCGGTCCCGAGCGAGAGGAAGACCAGCCCGAGCAGGGGGACGAGCGTGACGAACTGCACGGCGAGGGCCGACAGCACGCCGCGCAGCGTGGCCACCGCGATCACTTGCGCACCTGCAGCGAGTCGAGGATCTCGCGCACGCGCGCGCTGCCGACGTCGGCGGCCGGGACGGCGATGAACATGCTCACCGCGGTGCGCTTGCCGCTGATCGTCAGCAGGTCGAAGGTCCGCACCGGCGTGCCGTCGCGCGCGGGCACCTCGGCCTCGATGAGCTTGGCCGACTTGGCGCCGGCGACCTTGGCGTCCTTGCGCGAGAGCACCTTGCGCCGCGCGAAGCGGGTCTTCGCGCTGAGCTCGTTGACCTGCACCAGTCCGTCGAGGCCCGAGTGGTAGTCCGGGGTGGCGCCGACCACGACGTCGGGCCGCTGGCCGCCGGTCCCCGCCGGGCCGATCGCCTCGGCCAGCAGCTCACCCGGGCTCTGCTGCCCCGAGGGCTTGCGCACCTCGACGGGCCAGGCGGAGGGATGGGCGAAGCTGAAGTACCTGGTCTCGCTGCGCGTGAACCCCTGCGGCGTGGCCGGCGCCTTGTTGTCGTCGCTGCCTCCACCGCACGCCGCGACCGCCGCGATCGACACGACCAGCGCTCCTCCCACCAGTGCCCTGCTCAACGCTTGCATGTGGCCGACGGACTCCACCCCTGCTGCGGATTCCAATCCCACGCGTCGATGAGATCGGCCCGGTTGCCTTCGTATCCCCCTTCGATCCCGAACTTCAAACCGAACTTGCCGTTGACGTCAAGCCCGTATTTGTCCTGGCTGACGGAGTAGGCGCGTACCTGCGCCTGGCCGTCGTTGAGGAAGGCGTTGACGAGGTCGTCGGCGCCGCCGAAGGGGTTGTCCATGAACTGGTGGTAGGCGTTCGCGTTGGTTGGGTTGGTCAGGTCGAGGTGGAGCTGCACCTCGCCGCGCACGCCGCCGTTCTCCTGGAACTTGAGCTCGCTGAGGAAGTCGCGCGGATCGGGCGAGGTCGGGATCTTCGGCAGCGTGCCCTGGACCGTGCCCTTGCCGATGACGTCGACCGCGATCGCCTTGCCGTCCTTGTCGTAGGTGACGGCGATCTGGCCCTCGGTCGCGCCCTCCAGGCCCAGCCCCTCGATGAGCTTGGCGCTCCCGGAGCCCTTGGCCTTGACCTCGAAGTAGACGGTCTTGGTGTCGTTCTGGTGGTTCCAGCGCACGCCGAGCGCGTCGGAGCCCTCGAGGCTGAGGTCGAGGCCGCCGAGCGCCTTGGCCTCGCCGCTGACATCGCCGGCCACGCCGCCCTGGATGTACTCGATGTCCGGGTCGCCGAGGCTGCGGTGCTCGCCGAAGAAGTGGGTGCCGATGCTCCCGATCACCGGCACCGCCGCGTCGATCGCCTCGTCGCGCAGCTTGTTGCGGACGATGTCGATCGCGTCGTTGGCGCCCTTCTCGTCGTCGAAGACCCAGGTCGCGCCGTACTCGCCCTGCCCGACGACGCCGCCCTCGACGCCGACGCCGCCGCCCACCGAGCCGTCGCCGGTGTCGACGCTGATCCGGCCGCCCGGCGAGCCGAACTCGGCGCCGAGCTCGCCGCCGCCGATGACGGTGATCAGCCACTTGCCGTCCGAGCGGCGCTGCTTGACGATCTTGACCTTGCCGCCGCCCTTGACCGAGAAGACGGTGACCGACGCCTTCAGCTGGCCGTCGCCCTGGCTGATGATGCACGGCGGCAGGCCGGCCTGCTGATCGCTCGGGCAGCCCCAGTCCTGGCCGGCGACCTTGCCGATCGCCGACCGCCGCGTGCAGGCG
>DATBKW010000271.1:0-3599 GCA_036555665.1 Solirubrobacteraceae bacterium
GTCGAGCTGCGCGTCGACCCCCAGGCGATCACCCCGCGCCAGACGCTGGACGAGATCAGGGCGGCGGCGTTATGACCCGCCGCGAGCTGCGCGTCAAGGGCCTCGCCGAGCCGATCAGCCACTACACCGACGCGGTGATCGCGGGCGACACGCTGTACATCTCCGGGATCGTCCCCGTCGACGCCGACGGCAACGTGGTCGGCGACGACATCGCCGCCCAGGCGCGCCGGGTCTTCGACAACATGGCGCTCGTGCTGGCCGCGGCCGGCGCGACACCGGCCGACGTGGTCAAGGTCACGGTCTACCTGCTCGACGTCGACGACCGCCCAGCGATCAACCCGGTGCGCCAGGAGTTCTTCGGTTCCGCGCGCCCCGCGAGCACGCTGGTGGAGGTCAGCCGCCTCGCCGTGCCCGGCGCGCTGCTGGAGATCGAAGCGATCGCGCATCTCGACTCGTGAACGCGGCAGAACGCGCGGTTGCCGAGGCGCTCGAGCGGATCGCGGCGCGGCCCGACCTCAACGCGATCATCACGACGTGCGGGGAGGAGGCGCTGGCGCGCGCTCGCGCCGGGGTCAGCGGCCGGCTGGCCGGCGTCCCGCTGCTGGTCAAGGACCTCATCGACACCGCCGGCGTGCGCACGACCTACGCCTCGGCCATCTACCGCGACCACGTGCCCGCGCGCACCGCGCCCGCCGTGCGCGCGCTGGAGACCGAGGGCGCGATCGTGGTGGCCAAGGCCAACGCCGACGAGTTCGCGTGGGGCACCCTCGGCCAGAACGTCCACTACGGCGACACCGTCAACCCGGTCGCGCCCGATCGCGTCGCCGGCGGCTCGAGCAGCGGTAACGCGGCCGCGCTCGCCGCCGGCATGGTTCCGCTGGCCCTCGGCACCGACACGGGCGGCTCGATCCGCATGCCGGCGGCGGCCTGCGGCGTCGTCGGCCTCAAGCCCGCCCACGGCGCGGTGCCGGTCGAGGGCGTCTTCCCGCTGGCCGCGAGCTTCGACACCGTCGGGCCGATGGCGCGCACGGTGGCCGACTGCGCGCTGGCCCACGCGGTGCTCACGGGCACCGAGGTGCCGGCGCCGCGGCTGAGCGGCCTGCGCGTCGGCGTGCTCACCGCGCACCCGCGGCTGGGCCCCGCCGACGCCGCCGGCGAGCGCGACGAGCGCGCGCTGCCCCACGCCGAGGCGCTGCGGACCCTCGGCGCGGAGGTCGAGGAGATCTCTCTGCCGGTCCCCGAGGGCGACACGTGGGCGGTCTTCTACGCCGAGGCTGCTGCTGCCCACGCGCCAACCTTTCCGAGCCGCCGCGCCGAGTACGGCCCCGGGATCAGCGCGAAGCTCGACCACGCCGCGACCGTCACTGCCGACGAGGCCGAGCGCGGGCGCGCGGCGCTGACCGCATGGCGGGCCCGGGCGGCGCGCGAGCCGGCCGTCGATCTGGTGGTCTCACCGGCGCTGGGCATGGCCGAGCTGCCGCCGGCCGGCGTCGACGAGCTCACCGTGCGCCTGCCCTTCTCGGCCTACACGCGCGCCTTCAGCTACCTGGGCTGGCCTGCGATCGCGATCGGCGAGCTGCAGCTCGCGGGGCGCGACGCGGCGGTCGTCATCGGCGCCGCGCTGGCCTTGGAGCGCGAGGGCGGCGTGCGCTAGCGTCGCGCCATGCGCGCGACCAGCTTCACCCACGTCAGCATCCACGCCGACGACCTCGAGGAGTCCTCGCGCTTCTACGAAGACGTCTTCGGCCTGCGGCGCGTGCCGAGCCCGGACTTCGAGCACCCGGTCGTGTGGCTCGAGCTCGGCGACCAGCAGCTGCACCTCTTCCTGCGCGACGTGCCGGCGCCCGAGTTCCACCACATCGGGATCGACGTCGACGACTTCGAAGCCGCCTACAGGGTCGCCTGCGACCGCGGGCTCTTCGACCGCGACGCGTGGTCGCCCAACGTGCGCGAGCTCAACGACGGCGCCGTGCAGATGTACCTGCGCGACCCCGCCGGCAACCTCGTCGAGGTCAACTGGCCCGACGCGAGCACGCTCGATCGCTCGGTCGTGACCGAGATCAGGCACATCTCAGACGAGCGCCCGCAGAGCGCCGAGGCGCTGCGCGCGACTCTCTATCCGGTGCGCCAAGTGCCCGCGTAGAGCGCGCAATCCCACGGAATAACGATTCTCGATAGTTCAAGTTGCAACGTGGATCGGGGTGCTGTTAGCGTCGCGCCCGCGTGACGGAGTTCGCTGCATACGGGGCGTTGCGGCGCGTCGGTCAGGTCCTGCTGCTGGCGCTCGTCGTCTTCCTGGTCGTCTGGGTGCTCTTCATTGCATCCGGCACGAGCTTCGGCTCGGCCGTCAACGACCCCAAGGACTTCCTCATAACGCTGCTCAACGGCCTCACGGCCGCGGCGCTGTACTTCGTGGTGGCCAGCGGGTTCACGCTCATCTTCGGGCTCATGCGCGTCGTGAACATGGCCCACGGCGCGTTCTTCCTGCTCGGCGGCTACATCGCGCTGCACCTGCAGCGCGACATGGTCGGTGGCGGTGGCGGCGCGCTCGGGCTCTCCAGCGCCCAGGTCAGCCTCGCCCAGTGGGTGCTCCCCGGGCTCGCCGCGATCGCGATCGTCGCCGGTGTCGGGCTGCTCATGCAGCAGCTGCTGCTGCGCTGGAATCAGGGCCAGGACCTGCGTCAGGCGCTGATCACGATCGCCGTGTCGATCATCCTCGCCGACCAGATGCTCGCCCACTTCGGCGGCGTGGCGGAGGACATCTCGTGGCCGGGGACGTTCGACAAGTTCGTCAACCTCCACGTCTACGAGATCCAGTACACGCTGACGCGGCTGGTGATCCTCGCCATCGGGCTGCTCATTGGCTTTGGCCTGTGGTTCTGGCTGAAGCGAACGCGCACCGGGATGGTCATCCGCGCGGGCGTCGACGACCGCGACATGGTCTCGGCGATGGGGATCAACATCCAGCTGACCTTCGCGATCGCCTTCACGGTCGGGTCGGCGCTGGCCGGCCTGGGCGGCGTCATCGGCGGCTCGTTCGCGAGCCTCGCGCCGGGGGTCGACGCCAACTGGCTGCTCAACTCGCTCGTCGTGGTGATCATCGGCGGCATGGGCTCGCTGGGCGGCGCCGCGATCGGAGCGCTGCTGCTCGGGCTGACGACGAACTTCGCAGCCGCCTACCTGCCGGCGGACTACACGTACTACTCGATCATCTTCACCTTCGTCCTGCTGGCCATCGTGCTCGCGGTCCGTCCCCTCGGGCTCTTCGGACGACCCGCATGAGCGCAGCGCGCAGCCCGGGGCTCTCCGCGGACCGGATCGCAGGGGCAGTGCTGGTCGCGCTCGCGCTGTTCGCGCCGCTGATCTTCACCGAGTACTGGGTCTCCGCGCTGCTGACCCAGATGCTCTTCCTCGGCGTGGTGGCTGCGAGCCTGATCTTCCTGTCGGCCTACGGCGGGATGGTCTCGCTGGCGCAGACGGCGATCTACGGCGTGGCCGGCTTTGCGCTGGGCAACCTGACCACCAACGGCAACACCAAGGGCCTGAACCTCGGGTGGGCCGAGATCCCGGGCATCGCGGTCGCGCTCGCCGTGGCCCTC
>DATBKW010000272.1:0-2514 GCA_036555665.1 Solirubrobacteraceae bacterium
CTCACGCCCCATGCGGTGCCTCCGGTGCGCGCAGCTCACGCCCCATGCAGCGCCTCCAGCGCTCCGAGCGCCTCGTCGAGCACGCGCGCGGTGGCCCGGCGGACGACCCACCCGCCCAGGCGCGCGGCACCGCGCAGGCGCAGGCGCACCACGAGCGTCACGCGCGTGCCGCCCTCGTAGGGCGAGAGCGCGATCTCCGTTCGCGCCGCCGCGAACACGCGCTCGAACGGCGATCCCTCGAGT
Organism: Solirubrobacteraceae bacterium; assembly: GCA_036555665.1. Classification (GTDB taxonomy): domain Bacteria; phylum Actinomycetota; class Thermoleophilia; order Solirubrobacterales; family Solirubrobacteraceae; genus JAOPZW01. The sequence goes on from DATBKW010000272.1 coordinate 244, forward strand.
TCCTGCTCCCACACCCGCCGCTCGGGCGCGCGCGACTCGACCACCCGGAAGTCCGCGCGCACCGAGTGCCCCCTCTCGGTGCCGAGGACCTCGGTGAAGCGATCGCCGCGGACGCCCTCCACGCGCTCGACGCGCGGCCACCAGCGCGGAAGGTGGTGCGGATCGCCGACCGTCTGCCACACACGCGCGGGCGCAGCGCCGATCGTGCGACTGCGGCGCGCGGTCGGCATCACCGGCTACTCGCTGTCGTACTGCAGCAGCGCGTGGACGTCGTAGCCCGCGAGGCGCTCGCGGCCCTGCAGGAAGGCGAGTTCGATGAGAAAGGCGCACGACACGACGTCGCCGTCGAGCTGCTCGACGAGCTCGCACAGCGCCTTGGCTGTGCCACCCGTGGCCAGCAGATCGTCGTGGACGAGGACCCGAGCGCCCGCCGAGACGGCATCCGAGTGCAGCTCCAGCGCGTCGACCCCGTACTCGAGCACGTACTCGGCGCGCACGGTCTCGTGCGGGAGCTTGCCCGGCTTGCGCGCCAGGACGAAGCCGGCGCCGAGCTCGCGCGCCAGCGCGGGGCCGAGCAGGAACCCACGCGCCTCGGCGCCGATGACCACCTCCACGCGCAGATCGCGCGTCAGCGTGGCAAGGCCGCTCACCGCAGCGTCCAGACCCTCCGTCGAGGCCAGGATCGGCGTGATGTCCTTGAAAACGATTCCAGGCTTCGGAAAGTCCGGAATGTCGCGCACGAGCGCGGCGAGGTCGGCCGCCATGGCTGTTCTCTACGAAACGATCTTGCGCAGGTCGCGAATCAGCAGCAGGTGCTTGAGGTGCGTGGTCACCGCGGCCAGGTTCTCGAGCGCCTCGATGGCCTCCTTGCGGCGCTTGGCGTTGCGCGAGCGCAGCGCCGGAGCCAGGATCTGCTGCAGCAGCGCCGCCTCGCGGTCGGCACTCGTGCGAAACGCGCGCAGATTGCGCCCCCCGACGCCGTAGCGAGCCAGCTCGGTCACCGCGCGCACGATCTCGCGCTCGGTCTCGTCGAAGTACTTGGTCCCGGCGCGCATCTCGCCCTTGATGACGCCGTATTCCTCGAGCTCGGAGACCAGCCGCGGATCGGCCCGGGTCTCCTCGATGACGTCGTCGAGCGAGTAGAGCGCCCCGCTGGACGGCGCCGTGACCGACGGCCTGCGCTTGCGCCGCGCGCCGGCGCCGTCGCCGCCCGCCGAAGAGGGGGCCACGTCGTTGCCCGCGCGCCCCGACGCGAGCTCCTGGCGGATGACCCGCAGGGGCAGGAACTCGTCGCGCTGCAGGCGCAGGATCGTGCGTAACCGCTGCACGTCGCCCGCCGAGTACAGGCGATAGCCGCCGGGCGTGCGCCGCGGCGCCACGAGCTTCTGATCCTCCAGATAGCGGATCTTCGAGATCGAGATGTCGGGGAACTCCTGCTCGAGCGCCTTGCACACCGCGCCGATCGTCATCGCCTTGCGCGGCGCGCCGGCGTCCGGCTCGAGGTCGGGCTGCTCTGGGACCGTTGCCTGTTCGTCCTGGACGGCCATGAAGATCAGTGGAAGTGGAGCGTGTGGTGGAAGATCAATGAGAGAGGAAGGTGAGCTTGAACTTGCCGACCTGGAGCTCGTCGCCGTCCTCGAGACGATGCGACTCGATCCGGTGGCGGTTGACGTAGGTTCCGTTGAGCGAGCCCAGGTCGTCGAGGTAGAAGTCGCCGCCGCGCTTGACCAGCAGCGCGTGATCGCGCGACACCGTGACGTCGTCGAGGAAGACGTCGGAATCCGGCCGGCGGCCGATCGTCATGCGGTCGTGGTCGAGCGCGAAGGACTCGCCGACCCGCCCGCCGCCTGCCCTGATGACCACCGCCGCGCCCTCGTGCGCCACGACCTGCTCGACATCGACCGGCACGAGCTCGCCGGTCTCGTCGACGCGATAGGTCGCCGTCGAGGTCTCGCCGCCGCGCTCCTCGCGCGCGCCGAGGAAAGCCCCGCACTTCTGGCAGTAGTTGGCTCCGTCGGCGTTGACGAAGCCGCACTCCGGGCAGTGGAGCGCCATCGCGAACGCGGACCGCTATTCGGCCTCGGGGCCGTCGCCGCCGACCGCGCGGCCGGCGAGGATGTCGGTGAGCTTCTGGACGTCGTCGCCGGTGATGACGTCCTCGCCCGTCTCGTGCTTCTTGCGCAGCCGGTTGACGAGCTCCGCGCGCAGGATGTCGATCTTCCCGTGCAGGATCCGTCGCTTGTAGGAGATATCGATCTCCTCTTCCGTGAG
>DATBKW010000273.1:0-4440 GCA_036555665.1 Solirubrobacteraceae bacterium
GCGGGCCGCGCCGTCTTCGCGAAGTACTGCGCGACCTGCCATACGCTCAAGGCGTCCAACGCGGTGGGCCGGGTCGGGCCGAACCTCGACAACCTGCACCCGAACAAGGCGCTGATCCTCGACGCGATCGCCAAGGGCCGCGCGCGGGGCGCCGGCCAGATGCCCGTCGGCCTGGTCAACGGCGCGGACGCCCAGAACGTCGCGGACTACGTGTCCGCGGTCGCCGGGCACGGCTAGCACGAACCCGCTTCAGAGAAGCCCCGCAATCTCGGGGCAAATACCTCTGCCGGCGCCCTCGACCCCTGCTAGGATGCCGCCGTCAAGACCGCTGAGTTCCCCGTCTTGAGACCACGTGAGGGCGTGGAGGGGATAGGGAAGCGGGGGACCCAAAGTTGGGGCGAATCGCGTCGTCCGACGCGTAGCGCAAGCTCTTTCAGCGCGAGCCCGTCAGCTAACCCCGTAAGCACACGAAAGAGGACGGCGACACAGGCATGCCCAAGCCCGAGCCCGGCGCGTGGTGGGACGACGTGCAGTACCTGCGCGACTCGATCGAGCGCAAGCGTGAGGACGAGGCCCGTAGCGGCCTTCGTCTCGACGCCCGCTCGGCCGCGCGCGCCGTCGCCGAGCGCGCTGCCGGTGAGGCGGCCGCCGCCCTGATGGAGACCGAGGACACGGGCACTGACCCCGCTGCACGCCGCGGCAGGCGCTTCGAACGCTCGGCGCCTGACCGGCGCGGGCGGTTCGCGCGCCCTGAGCGCGACGCCCGCCAGCGGGAGGCCCACGGCGAACCACATCGCGAGCCGTCGTCGGTGGCCGACGGCCATGACACCGTCGCCCGCCATGCGGCGGCGCCGCTGCCGGTCCCTCGCCGCCGGCGCACCGTCGAGATCACCGGCCGCACAGTGGGCGCCCCCACGCTGCCGCGGCTGGTCGAGATCGATCGCCGGCGTCCGGCACGCCGCCCGGTGGAGCGCATCGGTCCGCGCCCCGACCGGCTCGCGTTGTGGGCCGTGGTCCTCGGCGTCTTCCTGATCTTCGTCGCGGTGACGAGCACGTCGCACGCCGCCACGCGCGCCCAGTCCGCGCACGCGGCCGCCAAGCACGCCGCGGCGCACCAGGTCTTCAAGGCTCACACGGCGGCGCTGCGCGCTACCCCCCCGGCGCGCTGATCATCGGTCGGGGCGGCCCAGGAAGGGTCGCTCCGGCCGCGTCGCCGTGCGTCGCGCTTGGAAGCGGTGCGGCCGACCGGGCATCCGCCCGGCACCTCGCATGCGTATTACGTGCCAAGTCGTTGTAAGCATCGGCGCCCGGACCTACACTTACGGAGCGTAAGCAGGTTGCTTTTCGTAGGTCATCGGCACGGACGTCGAACCCCCGCCCCCCTCCGCGAAGGCATCGCCATGAAGAAGAATCCCATGAGTCGCTTTCAGATCCACGACGAGCTCACCGCCCCCGAGGGCTCGGTCCCGGTCCTGCGTGGGGCGCTGGCCACGGGCGGCCAGCTGCCCAACTTCCTCGGCGTGCTCGCCGGCTCGCCCGCGGCGCTGCGCGGCTACGCCCGCTTCCGCTCCGAGCTGCGCCACGGCACGCTGTCGCTGCAGACGCTCGAGCGCATCGCCGTCGCCGTCGCCGAGCACTACGGCTCCGAGCCGGGGATCGCGCTGCACGCCCGCACCGCGCGCCAGGCCGGCCTCGGCCTCGACGAGCTCGCCCTCGCGCGCGAGTTCGACTCCCGCGACGAACGCGAGGCCACGCTTCTGCGCTACCTCAAGTCCCTCGTCGAGGGCCAGGGTCGACCGCCGATGCACCTCCACGAGGAGTGTCGCGAGGCCGGCTGGACCGACGAGCAGATCCTCGAGGCTGTCGCCGTCGTCGCCCTCGAGACGTTCACGGCGCTGGTGAATGTCGCCGGCGACGTCCCGGTCGACGGCTCGACGGAAGACGCCCGAACGCTCCGGGCCGCGTGATGGCCGTCGCCCACCAGCGGTAGGGTGCGCGCATGAGCCCGGAGCGCGAAGCGACCGGCTCTCGGAAGCAGGCGGGTGAGGCACCGCCCGCCTGCTGTCCCCTCTACCACGAGGCCGTGGAGCTCATCGGACGGCGCTGGACCGGCGCGATCGTCGCGGTGCTGCTCGACAACGGCCCGATGCGCTTCTCCGAGATCGCCCAAGCGGTGCCCGAGCTCAGTGATCGCCTGCTGTCCGAGCGCATGAAGGAGCTCGAGGCGCGCGGCGTCGTCGCGCGCCACGTCGAGCCCGGGCCGCCCGTCCGCGTCAGCTACGAGCTGACCCCGATGGGCGCCGAGCTGCAGCCCGCGCTGGCCGAGCTGAAGTCCTGGGCGCGCCAGTGGCTCGCGCAGGAGGACGCGCGCCGCCGGCGCCGCCCGGTGCGCACGCTGTAGGGGCCCCGGCCGGGCCGCTACGCGCTACGCACCGCCGCCGCGGCCTCCAGCCCGAGGCGGTCGATCGACGCCTCGCGCATCTTGAACTTCTGCACCTTGCCCGTGACGGTCATCGGGAACTCGTCGACGAACAGCACGTAGCGCGGCACCTTGAAGTGCGCCAGGCGCTCGCGGCAGTAGTCGCGCACCGCGTCCTCGTCGAGCTCCGCGCCCGGCCGGGCGATGACCCACGCGCACAGCTCCTCGCCGTAGCGCTCGTCGGGCACCCCGATCACCGAGACGTCGGCGATCGCCTCGTGCGTGTAGAGGAACTCCTCGACCTCGCGCGGGTAGACGTTCTCGCCACCGCGGATGACCATGTCCTTCGAGCGCCCGACGATGTTCAGGTAGCCCTCGTCGTCCATGGTCGCGAGGTCGCCGGTGTGCATCCAGCCTGCGCGGTCGACCGCTTCGGCCGTGCGGTCGGGGTCCTCCCAGTAGCCGAGCATCACGCTGTAGCCGCGCGTGCACAGCTCGCCGGGGACGCCGCGATCGACGACCAGCCCGGTCTCCGGGTCCACGACCTTGACCTCGACATGCGGGCCGACCCGTCCGACGGACCCCACCCGACGCTCGAGCGGATCGTCGACCCGCGTCTGCGTCGAAACCGGTGAGGTCTCCGTCATGCCATAGGCGATGCCGACCTCGGACATGTTCATGCGGTCGACGACCTTCTTCATGACCTCGATCGGGCACGGCGAGCCGGCCATGATCCCGGTGCGCAGCGAGCTGAGGTCGAAGCTGTCGAACTCCGGGTGGCCGAGCATCGCGATGAACATCGTCGGCACCCCGTAGAGCGAGGTCACGCGCTCGGCGGCGACCGCCTCGAGCGTCGCGCCCGGGTCGAAGGCCGGCGCGGGGATGACCACACAGCCCCCGTGCGCGTACGTGCCGAGGTTGCCCATGACCATCCCGAAGCAGTGGTAGAAGGGCACCGGCAGGCACATCACGTCGCGCTCGGTCAGGTTGAGCAGCTCGGTGACGAAGAAGCCGTTGTTGAGGATGTTGTGGTGCGACAGGGTCGCGCCCTTGGGAAAGCCCGTCGTCCCGCTCGTGTACTGGATGTTGATGGGGTCGTCGAAGGCCAGCGTCTGCATCCGCGCCGCGATCGCCTCGCGGTCGCCGGCGGCGCCCGCGAACTCCGCCCACTCATCGCGGTCCACAAACACCACCCGCTCCAGCCCGTCGAGCGCGCCCGACACCTCCTCGATCATCGCGGCGTAATTGCTGGTCTTGAACGCGCTGGCGCTGAACAGCAGCCGCACGCCCGACTGGCGCAGGACGTACTCGAGCTCGTGCGTGCGGTAGGCGGGGTTGACGTTGACCAGAATCGCGCCGACCTTCGCCGTCGCGTACTGCACGAGGACCCACTCGGCGCAGTTCGGCGCCCAGATCCCGACGCGGTCGCCGGTCTCGATCCCCGCACGCAGCAGCCCGCTCGCGACGGCGTCGATCGCCGCGTCGAGCTCTGCGTAGGTCATCCGCACGTCCTGGTGGCGGCTGATCAGCGCGGGGCGGTCGGCGAACCGGGCCGCGACGCGCTCGAAGTGGCCGCCGATCGTGTCGCCGAGCAGCGGCGTGTCGAAGGTGCCATGGCTGTAGGACGGAGCCGTCATGGCCGCATTGTCTACCGGCTTGCGACCTGCGGTCCAGCCGCCCTCCGCTAGGTTCCCCCGCATGAGCCTGACCGACCAGCCCACGACGGCCGCCGACGTCAAGGCGATCGTCGACGAGCACGACATCCGCTTCATCCGTTTCTGGTTCACCGACATCCTCGGACAGCTCAAGTCGTTCTCGATCAACGCGGCCGAGCTCGACGACGCGTTCGAGGGCGGGATGGGGTTCGACGGCTCGTCGATCACCGGGTTCAACGCCATCGAGGAGTCGGACATGATCGCGATGCCCGACGCCTCGACCTTTGCTGTGCTGCCGTGGCGCCCGGATGCGCAGGGCGTCGGCCGGATGTTCTGTGACATCCAGACGCCCGAGCGCACGCCCTA
>DATBKW010000274.1:0-12008 GCA_036555665.1 Solirubrobacteraceae bacterium
GGCGGCGGCTGCTCGGGCTTCCAGTACCAGCTCGCCTTCGACGAGCAGCGCGACGGCGACGCGATCTTCGAGCACAGCGGCCTGCGCCTGCTCGTCGACAACCAGAGTCTTCCCTACGTCGACGGCTCCACCATCGACTACGTCGATTCGCTGCAGGGCGCGGGCTTCCAGGTCAACAACCCGAACGTCGTCGCGGCCTGTGGCTGCGGCTCGTCGTTCCGGGTGGCCGAGGACGAAGAGGTCTCCGCGGTATAGATGCGTTTCGCGATCACGGCGGTCCTGCTGGCCGCCGTCGTCGCTCTGGGGGCCTGCGGCGGCAACGACCACAAGTCGTCGACCACGAAGAGCGCGCCGGAGACCCCGGCCGAGCCGCTGCCGGCCAAGCCACCTCCGGCCGACATTGCGCCGGGCGGCGGGCTGGCCATCGGGCTCAGCGAGATCAACCCCAACCTCTTCTGGCACGGCAAGGACGTCGGCGATTTCGGTCCGTGGCGCGATCGCCTCGAGGCGCTCAAGCCGCCGCTGTACCGCCTTGCCGTCGACTGGGCCTCGCTGCAGCCGTCGCCCGGCGCCCCGGTCGACTGGACGCGGCGCTCGGACGGCTGCATGCGCGGCCTGAAGCCGTGCGCTCCCTCCGACGGCATCCGCGACATCCTGCGCGCGATCCGCTCCGAGCAGCAGGCGGGCAACGGCTTCGCGACGATGGTCGTCTTCTACGGCGTGCCCGACTGGGCCTCCGTGCCGGCGAGCGGGTGCGAGCGCGACGACATCACGGCGCGCTCGCGCCCGATCACCGCCCAGGGGCTGAAGGCCTACCAGGCGATGGTCCGCTCGCTGGAGAGCCTCGCCAAGCGCGAAGGCGTCGACATCGGCTGGTGGAGCCCCTGGAACGAGCCCAACGGGCCGTTCTTCATCAGCCCGCAGCGCGAGCGCTGCCGCGGCAACTCGAAGGCGCTGGCGCCGGCCGTCTATACGAAGCTCGCCAACGCGATGCGCGAGGAGTTGCAGCAGGGCCAGCAGATGGTCGTCGGCGAGCTTGCGGGGCTGACCAACGCGCGCAAGTACGGCAGCTCGATCAAGGAGTTCTACGCGGGGCTGCCCGACGAGGTCGTCTGCAACGCCGGGGTCTTCGCCCAGCACGCCTACGCCCAGCGCGGCGACAAGGCCGACGACCCAGGCGCCGTCGGCGCGCTCGAAAAGGTGCTCGACAAGCGGCCGTGCGCGCGCGACAAGCCGATCTGGGTGACCGAGACGGGCGTCGGCGGCCCGCACGTCGGCGACGAGCGCTCGCCCAGCGCCAAGGCCACCCGCGCCGACTGCCAGGCGCTCAACGTGGCGCTGCGCCGCTGGAACGACGATCCGCGCGTCGACGCGGCCTTCCAATACACCTTCCGCGACGACCCCGTGTTCCCCGTCGGGCTCGTCGACGCCACGCTCACTCACACCTGGCCCGCCTACGACCTTTTGGAGGCGTGGAGCGGCGAGCGCAAGCCCGACGGGCCGGCGCCGGCGTTGCCCGAGGCGTGCCACGCATGAGTGGCGTCTACGACGAGCGCCCCTGGCTGGCCCGCTACGGGCCCGGGCAGCCGGCCGAGATCGAGCCCGATCATCCCAGCGCGCTGGCGATGTTCACGGCCACCGCGCGCCGATCGCCCGACGCCGTCGCGATCCACTACCGCGACGAGGCCATCACGCACGCCGAGCTCGACGCGCGGTCCGGCGCCTTCGCCGCCGTCCTCACCGCGCGCGGCGTCGCGCGCGGCGACCGCGTCGCGGTCTACCTGCAGAGCGTGCCCGAGTTCGTCGTCGTGGTGCTGGCGGCCTGGAAGCTGGGCGCCATCGCGGTACCGGTCAACCCGATGCTCAAGGAGCGCGAGGTGCGCACGCTCGTCGAGGACTGCGAGCCGGCGGTCGTCATCGCCGAGGCCGACCTCCCCGAGTGGGCGCAGCTCGCGCGCGCTCACGCCGTCCAGGCCCCGCCCGACCCGCAGCTCGGCCCCCAGGACATCGCCTTCCTGACCTACACCTCGGGCACCACGGGGCCGCCCAAGGGCGCCATGAACACCCACGGCAACGTCGTCTTCAGCTCGCAGACGTATCGCGACTGGGTCGGCGTCACCACCGACGACGTGATCCTCGGCGTGGCGCCGCTGTTTCACATCACCGGGCTGATCGCCCACATGGGCACGATGCTGCTGACCGGCGCCGCGCTCGTGCTCTCCTACCGCTTCGATGCCGAGGTCGCGCTCGAGCTGATCGAGCGCCACGGAGTGACCTTCACGACCGGGGCCATCACGGCCTTCATCGCGATGCTGAACGCCGAGGGCGAGCGCGACACCTCGACGCTGCGCACGATCGTCAGCGGCGGCGCGCCGATCCCGCCCGCGACGGTCGATGCGTTCGAGCAGCGGTTCGGCGTCTACATCCACAACATCTACGGGCTGACCGAGACGACCTCGCCCTCGCACTGCGTCCCGATCGGCGCGCGCGCGCCGGTCGACCCGGCCTCGGGCGCGCTCTCGGTCGGCGTCCCGGTCTACGGCACCGTCGTGCGCGTGGTCGACGAGCAGAGCGACGAGCTGCCGGCGGGCGAGGTCGGCGAGCTGGTGACCTCAGGGCCCCAGGTGGTTCCCGGCTATTGGGGCAAGCCGGAGGAGAGCGAGCGCGCGATCCCGGGCGGCCGGCTGCACACCGGCGACGTCGGCTTCATGGACGCCGACGGCTGGTTCTATGTCGTCGACCGCAAGAAGGACCAGATCAACGCCGCCGGCTTCAAGGTGTGGCCGCGCGAGGTCGAGGACGTTCTCTACGAGCATCCTGCCGTCCGCGAGGCCGCGGTCGTCGGCGTACCCGACGACTACCGCGGCGAGACGGTCAAGGCGTTCGTCAGCCTGCGGCCGGGCGAGCGCGCCGACGCCTCCGAGCTCATCGCCTTCTGCCGCGAGCGCATGGCCGCCTACAAGTACCCGCGGCTGGTGGAGTTCATCGACGAGCTGCCCAAGACGGCGAGCGGTAAGGTGCTGCGCCGCGTGCTGCGCGACCACTCACCGGAAGGCTCGTGACCGACGACGGCCACGCGGCACGCCTGAGCGCCTACGCGCGGTTGCTCGTGCGCGCGGGCGTCAACCTCGCCGAGGGGCAGGAGCTGCTCGTCCAGGCCCAGCACGAGCACGCGCCGCTCGTGCGCGCCATCGCCGAGGAGGCCTACGCCGCGGGTGCGCGCTACGTCGACGTCGGATACAGCGACCGTCGCGTGCACCGCGCCTTCGTCGCCACCGCGCCCGACGACATGCTCGGCTGGACGCCGCCGTGGATGGTCCAGCGCCTGGAGCGCGCGATCGACGTCGGCGCGGCCGTCATCGGCATCTCCGGCGACTCCGGGGCGCACATCTTCGAAGGCATCGACGGCGATCGCCTCGCCCGCGCGCGCTTTCGCGACTTCGACAAGGTGTGGCTCGCGGGCGTCATGGGACGCAGGCTGGCGTGGTCACTGGTCGCCTACCCGACCGAGACCTGGGCGCGGGAGGCGCTGGGCGAGCCCGACCTCGACCGGCTGTGGGACGCGATCGCGCACGCGCTGCGCCTCGACGAGCCCGATCCCGCCGCGGCCTGGCAGCAGCGCCTGACCGAGCTCGAGGACCGCGCGCAGGCGCTCACCGAGCGCCGCTTCACGGCGCTGCGCTATCGCGGGCCGGGGACCGACCTCGAGGTCGGCCTCATCGAGGGCGCCCGCTGGATGGCGGGGCGCGAACGCACGGTCGAGGGGCGCGTCCACGCCCCCAACCTGCCCACCGAGGAGGTCTTCACCAGCCCGCACCGGCTGCGCGCCGAGGGCACGGTGCGCAGCACGATGCCGCTGGCCCTGCGCGGAACGGTCATCGAAGGGCTCGAGCTGCGCCTTGCCGGCGGCGAGGTCGTCGAGGCGCGCGCCGACCGCGGCGAGGACGCCCTGCGTGCCGATCTGGCCATCGACGACGGCGCGCGCAGGCTGGGGGAGGTCGCGCTCGTCGACTCCTCCTCGCGCGTCGGCGCGACCGGCGTGACCTTCAACAACACGCTCTACGACGAGAACGCCGCCGCGCACATCGCCTGGGGAGCGGGGATCCCGTGGGCGCTCGACGACGTTCCCGCCGAGGACCACGCCGAGGCCGGGCTCAACGAGTCGGCCACCCACACCGACTTCATGGTCGGAGCGCCCGACGTGGAGATCGACGGTATCGAGGCCGCAGGAGCCGCGGTGCCGCTCCTGCGCGACGGTGCCTGGCAGCTCGGCTGACGCCTGGTCGTCGACGCTCACCCTCCGCGGGGCGGGCGGCGAGCCGGTCGACCTGCGGCGCACCGTGATGTCGCACGGGCTGACCGAGCTGCCGCCGATGCGCGTCCACGACGACGAGTCCGGCTTCGACGTCGTGCTCGCGATGCCGCGCGGACGGCCGCTGCGCGTCCGTGTGCGCCCGGCCGGACGTGCCCGCGCGCGCATCAGCGCGTGGCGGCGGCCCACGAGCGCCGCGCAGGAGGAGGCGATCCGCGACGGCGTGCGCCACCTGCTGCGCCTCGAGCAGGATCTCTCCGGGCTCTACGCGCTGCTGGCCGACGACGAGCAGCTCTCGTGGGCGGTGGCGGGCGCCGGGCGCATGCTGCGCGGGCAGACCGTCTTCGAGGACGTGGTCAAGACGATTTGCACGACCAACTGCGCGTGGTCGGCAACCGTGCGCATGGTCGGCGCCCTGGTGCGCGAGCTGGGCGAGCCGGCCCGCGGCGAGCCGGCCGGCACCGAGCACCGCGCCTTCCCGACGCCCGCCGCGATGGCCGCCGCCGACGAGCGCTTCTACACCGACGTGCTGCGCGCCGGTTACCGCGGCCCCTACCTGCGCACCCTGGCCACGGCCGTCGCCGACGGCGCGCTGGACCTCGAGGCGCTCGCGACCCTGACCACGGCCGAGCTGTCCGACGACGAGCTCGAGGAGCAGCTGCTGGCGATCGCCGGCATCGGCCCGTACGCGGCGGCGCACGTGATGATGCTGCTCGGCCGCCACTCGCGGCTGGTGCTCGACTCGTGGACGCGCCCGAAGTACGCGCGCGTCACCGGCCGCAAGGCCAAGGACGCCACGATCAGCCGCCGCTTCCGCCGCTACGGCCCCTGGGCGGGCCTGGCCTTCTGGCTCACGCTCACGCGCGACTGGGTGGACGACTGAGCCTCGGGAAGGCCGCAACGCGCTGCGGCTGCCAGCGGATGACCGCCAAGGCCCGCGGGCGTACGTTCTTGACACCATGTCAAATCGCGCGCTCGCCCTCACCATCGCGGCGGCGCTCGCGGTTGCTCCCGCCTGCGCCACGGCCGCCGACTGGAGCGGTCCCGTCCGGGTGCCTGGCCGGACCGGTCTCACGGTGCCCCACGTGGGCATGGCCGCCTCGGGCGAGGCGGTCCTCATGTGGAGCGACGGCGGTGGCCGCATCTACGCGTTGGTGCGCAGCAGGACGGGGCGATTCTCCGCTCCGCAGCGGCTCGCAGCAGGCGCCGACGGATACGCGGTGCGCGCCGAGCAACTCGCCGTCGGCCGCGACGGGACCGCCGCCGTCGTATGGGCGCAGAACAGTAAGCGCTCGCCGCACTACCGGGTGATGGCGGCCGTGCGCCGCCCGCACGGCCGGTTCGGCCGCGCCGTGCTGGTCGGCCGCGCCCAATCGGTCTTCCGCTCGACTCCCGACGTGGCGATCGATCGCCATGGCAACGTCGTCGTGGCATGGTCGCGCAACGATTGGCCGCAGCTCGCGGTCGCGCCGGCCGGCAGGTCCTTCGGCGCCGTGCGCACCCTGCGCGGGTGGGGCGCGCAGGTCGTCATCGCCTTCGCAACTGACGATCGCCTGTACGCCGCGTTCAGCGGCGGGGGCGTCTTTGCGACGTCGGCGCGCTCGCCCTATCGCTTTACCGCGCCACGTCGGGTGGCGGCCGGGCCGGTCCAGGATCCCGCGCTGGCGGCCGCGCGCGCGGGGTCGATGACGCTCGCGTGGCGCGGCGGGCTGCCCGACAGCGAGGGCAACGGCATCGGCGGAGGCGCGATCTGGGCGGCGGTCTCGACGGCCGGCCATGCCTTCGCCGCGCCGGCTGTTGTCAGTCCGCCGGGGATCACCGGCCGCCAGCCCGTCCTGGCCGGTGGGCCGCGCGGCACGCTGGTCAGCTGGGACAAGTTCGACGGTGGCTGGCCCGGCGAGCCACCCGCTACCGCGCCGGTCTACACCTGGCTGACCCAGGGCAGCGGCACGGGCTCGTGGCTGACGTCCCAGCCGCTCGCCGCACCGGGGGACTGGACCACCGTCCCCGGGATGGCGATCGACGCGCGCGGAGTTGCCACCGTCGCCTACATGCGCCGCACGAGCACCGACATGCGCGCTCTCGCGGTCCGCAGCGGCCCGCTGGGCTCGCCGCTCGGTCCCGAGCGGATCCTGGCGACGCAGGCCGATTCCAGCGACGCCCACAACTTCTGGTGGCAGGCGGCGGTCGCGAGTTCGGGGCGCACGACGCTTGTCGTGTGGTCGCGGCTCGGCGCGGGCCTCGTGCTGTACAGCCGCACCACGTGAGCTACATCGGCGCGTTCGCCAGCGAGTGCCACAGCACCAGGCACGCCGCCGTGCGGTGCGGGCGCCACGGCTCGGCGAGCGTCGTCAGCTCCGCGTCGGTTGGCAAAGCGGGCAGGTCGTAGGCGCGCTGCGCCGCCCGGCGGATGCCGAGGTCGCCGACGGCCAGCACGTCCGGCCGGCCGAGCGTGAACATGAGAAAGATGTGGGCCGTCCACGCGCCGATGCCCTTGACCGCCACGAGCTCGGCGATGACCTCGTCGTCGGACAGCTCGGTGAGGCGGTCGATCTCGAGCGCTCCGCTCTGCACGTGCTCGGCCAGTGAGCGCAGGTAGGCGACCTTGGCGTGCGAGAGCCCCGCGGCGACGCGCAGGGCCTCGGGGTCGTCGTCGAGGATCTGCCCCGGCGTGGGCGGCGTGCCGTCGAAGCGCCCGAGCAGGCGGTCGTAGATCGCCCGCGCGGCGTGGGTCGAGAGCTGCTGGCCGACGATCGCGCGCACGAGCGCGGCGTAGACGTCGGTGCGCGGCGCCCGCGGCTCGGGCACGCCGTTCGCGTCGAGCAGCCGCGCCATCACCGGGTCGGCGGCGCGCAGATGGGCGAACGCCTTGTCTACGGCTGGCCCTCGACGGCGCCCGGCACGCCGGTGTTCGTCGAGTACTTGGGCTGGATCTTCATCTCCGGCCGGATGTGGTGCACCGCCTGCGAGACGGCGATCGCGGCCTCGGCATAGCCGGTCGCGATCAGCTTGAGCTTGCCGTCGAAGGTCGTGATGTCGCCGCACGCCCACACGCGGTCCAGCGACGTCCGGAACAGCCCGTCGACCTTGATCGCGCCCTTCTCGATGTCGAACCCCCACTCCTTCAGCGGCCCCAGCGCGGTCTTGAACCCGAGCTGCAGCAGGATCGCGTCGCACGGGATGTCGACGACCTGCGTCTCGTCCTGGGAGTGGAAGACCTGCACGCTCTCGACGTCGCCGTTGCCCATGACGTCCTTGACCTGGTAGGGGACGTGCAGGTCGATGCGCCCGTCGGCGTGGGCGTCCATGATCTCCTTGACCGTCGACTCGTGGGCGCGGAATCCCTCGCGGCGGTGCACGAGCGCCACACGCTCGGCGGTGTCGAGCAGGTTCACCACCCAGTCGCAGGCGCTGTCGCCGCCGCCGATGATGACCACGCGCTTGCCCGCGAACTCGCTCTTGGAGCCCACGAGGTAGTGCGCGCCGCGGCCCTCCCAGGCGCTCATGTCGTAGTCGGGCAGCTTCTTGGGCTCGAAGGCGCCGTGGCCGCCGGCCACGATGACCGTACGCGAGCGCAGCTCGCCGCGGTCGGTGTGCAGGACGACGACGTCGCCCTCCCGCGAGATCGTCTCGGCCGTCGTCTCCAGGTGGACCGGCACGTCGAACTGCTCGAGCGTCTGCTGACGGTGCAGCTCGACGAGGTCCTTGGCCAGGATCTTGGGGTGGCCCGGCACGTCGAAGATCCACTTCTCCGGATACAGCGTGGTGAGCTGGCCGCCGAGCTCGGGGAGCGAGTCGATGATCCGCGAGCTGGCCTCGCGCATGCCCGCCCAGAAGGCCGCGGACAGCCCCACCGGCCCGGCACCGATGATCGTGATGTCGCGGACCTCGTCGAAGTCGGGATGGCTCACGGGCTAAAGCTGTTCGAGGGCGGGGACCGGCTCGCCGTCGAGCGCGTTGAGCGCGCGCTCCAGCGACGTGGCGATGCAGGTGAAGCTCGGCGTGTCGCGCAGCGTGAACGACGACGCCTCGGTCGTCCGCAGCCGCTGGACGAGGTCGAGGAAGGCCCCGGCGTCGTCGGTGTCGAAGGCCACCACGAACTCCTGGTCGTCGAGTCCGAAGGAGTAGGTGGTGTGGTTGTCGACCTGCGGGTACTCGCGCCCGATCTTGATGTGATCCTGCATGACTCGCCAGCGCTCGTCGGAGGGCAGCGCGTACCACGCGCGCGTCTTGACGAACGGGTAGACGAACAGATACTTGCCACGGAACGCGCGCGGGGCGGTGCGCAGGTCGTCGGAGTACTCCGAGCCCTTGCGCAGGCCCAGGAACGAGTAGGGCTGCGAGCACCACTTCGTGAGGCCCGCCTGGGCCAGAACGACGTGAAACTCGTGAATCCGATCGAGGTTCTCGGTTTCCATAACCAGCATCAGCTCGGCGTCGCCGCGCGTGCCGACGAGGCTGAAGGCCTGCAGCAGGTGATCGGTGGCGAAGTCCTCGCAGGCGGCCAGGAATTCCTGCTTGTCGCGCCCGCGCTCGTCGCCGGGGAGGCGGCGCCATGCGGGATCGACCTTGAGGAACGTGTACTTGACGAAGTGGCGCTCAGACACTGCCAAAGAGGATAGTGACGGCCCCCTTAGCGGGTTTGCCGCACTGTTCCGGCCGGGCATGGCCGATACCATGATCCCGATGAGGATCGCCCTCGTGTCCCCGTATTCGTGGACCTACCCGGGGGGCGTCACCCGTCACATCGAGGCGCTCGCAGGCCAGTTCTTCGCTCGCGGACACGATGTGCGCGTGTTTGCTCCCTATGACCCGCCGGATCGCGTGTCCGCGCGGCTGCATCGGGGTGCCCGTCCCGAGGCGCGCGAGCTGCCGGAGTGGGTCGTGCCGCTGGGGCGCACGATCGGGATCAAGGCCAACGGGGCGGTCTCGAACCTGTCGGCCTTCCCCAGCGCCATCACAACCCTGCGCCGCGAGCTGCGCGTGGGCGACTTCGACGTCATCCACATCCACGAGCCGCACACCCCGGTCGTCGGCTACGACGCGCTCGACGCCACCAGCGCGCCGCTGGTCGGCACCTTTCACTGCTACTCCGAGAACGCGATCTCCAACGGGCTGGGGAACGTCATCGCGGGCGCCAAGCGCAAGCTCAACCACCTGCACGTGCGCATCGCCGTCTCCGAGGCGGCCGCCTGGACCGGCCGGCGGTTCTACGGCGGCACCTATCGGATCGTCCCCAACGGCGTCGACGTCCCCGCCGAGCTGCCGGCCGCCGAGCGCGAGCCCGGCGCGCCGCTGCGCCTGGCCTTCGTCGGCCAGACCGTCGAGCGCAAGGGCCTGCCCGTCCTGCTGCGCGCCTTCGAGGCGCTGCGCGACCACGTCGCGGTCGAGCTGGTGCTCGTCGGCGCCGAGCCCGACGAGGTCGCGCCGCTGCTGCTCGACGGCGACCGCGGCGTGACCGTTCTCGGCAAGGTCTCCGATGCCGAGAAGGCCGCCGCGCTGGCGTCGTCGGACCTGCTCGTGGCGCCTTCGCTGGGCGGCGAGAGCTTCGGCATGGTGCTGACCGAGGCGTTCGCGGCCGGCACCCCGGTCGTCGCCTCGGACATCCCCGGCTATCGCGACGTCGTGCGCGACGGCACCGACGGCGTGCTCGTCCCGCGCGGCGACGCCACCGCCCTGGCCGAGACCCTGCGCGATCTCGCGGTCGATCCAGCCCGCCGCACGGCGATGGCCGCGGCGGCCCGTGAGCACGCGCCGCGCTACGCGTGGCCCACCGTCGCCGGCGAGGTCCTCGACGCCTACCAGGACGCCGCCGCCATGCCGCGCGCGGCCACCGCGGGCCGGCGCGCCGCCGTCTTCGTGGGCGCGATGCCCGCCGACCTCGGGCCGCGCCGCCCCGCCGAGCGCCGCCTTCCGACCCTCGACACCGCCAAGCGCGAGGGCCGCGACCGTCGCCGCGCCGCGGCGCGCAAGGCCGGCTTCGCGCTGGGCAGCCTCGCCGCGTCGCTGCTGGCGCTCGAAGCGCTGCGCCGCATCGGCCTTGATCGCATCGGGGCCAGCCTGCTGCGCGCCACGCCGATCTGGGTCCTCGTCGGGCTCGGCTTGATGTGCGCCTCGATGGTCGTGCGCGGCGTCGCCTGGCACGCGATCCTGCGCGCCGCGCTGCCCGATGCCCGCACGCGCATCTCTGACGCCCTGCAGGGCACCTTCATCGGCGTGCTCATGTCCGCGACGCTGCCGGCCCGCCTCGGCGAGCCGTCGCGTGCGCTGATCGTGGCCCGCCGCACCGGCCGGCCGCGCGAGCACCTGCCCACCGTGATCGGCACGATCGTGTCGCAGACGCTGCTCAACGTCCTGGCGCTGGTCGGCCTGGGGATCGTCATGTTCTCGACGGTCGACCTGTTCAGCGAGCGCCAGCGCGCGCTGGTCGCCTTCGCGATGGCGCCGGTGGCGATCCTCCTCGCGGTGCTCTGCCTGCCCGCGCTGCTGCGCGGCGGCGTGCCATCGCGCTCGCGCCGCGTGCAGGCCGGGGTGGCGAAGGTCCGCTCCGCGCTGGCTCAGGTGCGCGCCGGCCTGCGCGTCTTCCGCGCCCCGCGCCTGGGGGCGGAGGCCACCGCGCTGCAGCTGCTCGCCTGGGTCATCCAGTGGCTGTCCTGCTACGTGCTGCTCATCGCCCTCGGGCTCGACGATCGCGCCGGCCTCGGCGCCGCGGCCGCCGTGCTGTTCGCGGTCAACGTCACCGCGGTGCTGCCGGTCACGCCGTCGAACCTCGGCGTCTTCCAGTTCGCCTGCGCCACCGTCCTGCACGGCGCCTATCACGTCGGCTGGAACGACGCCTTGGCCTACGGGATCATCCTGCAGGCCGTGGAGATCGCCACCGCGGTCGTCATGGGCGCCCCCGCGCTGGTCAAGGAGGGCATGAGCTGGCGCGACGTGCGTCTGCGCGCCCTGCACGCAAGCCCGGTGGAGCTCGATCCGCTGCCGGCTTCGTCGCGCAGCGCCGACGCGCCCGCGAAGGCCTAGTGCCCGCCGCCGCAGCCTGGGTCTACCTCCTACGCTGCGCCGACGGCTCGCTGTACACGGGGTGGACCATCGACCTCGACGCCCGCCTGCGCCGCCACGCCGCCGGCAAGGCGAGCGCGTACACGCGCAGCCGCCTGCCCGTCGAGCTCGCCCTTGCGCTGCCGATGGCCGACCGTGGCGAGGCCCGGCGCGAGGAGGCGCGGATCAAGGCGCTGGACCGGGCGGACAAGCTCGCGCTCATCGCCGCGGGCGCGGCCGGCTGAGCGCCGCCGCGATATCCGGCTTCCGAAGAAGGTCGGGCGATGGTGCTAGCTTAGAAAGACCCGATGGCAACGACGGAGTTCCCTGCGGTCGAGGAGGCCGCACCGGCCAGGAATGGCCAGGTGAAGGTGGTCCAGCGCCGAGAGCGCGTCATCGTCCGCTTCGCGGGCGATTCGGGCGATGGCATGCAGCTCGCGGGCGGCCGCTTCACCGATGCCACCGCGGTCTTCGGCAACGACCTGGCGACGCTGCCGAGCTTCCCCGCCGAGATCCGCGCCCCCGCCGGCAGCCTCGCCGGCGTGTCGAGCTTCCAGATCCACTTCGCCTCGCGCGACATCGCCACCCCGGGCGACACGCCCAACGTGCTGGTGGCGATGAACCCGGCCGCGCTGAAGGCCAACCTCGGCCAACT
>DATBKW010000275.1:0-19602 GCA_036555665.1 Solirubrobacteraceae bacterium
AGAGGTGCTGCAGCCCGGTGAGCAGCGGGGCCACCGACGGCTCGTCGAGGTCCCGGACCCAGTCGGCCAGGTCGCTGATCTGCATCGCGCAGGCGTCGGCGATGTTGATCCCCTCGATCTTCGACGAGCGAGCCGCCTCGCTCAGCCGGGTGCCGTCGCATTCCGGGCAGACGGTGAACGTCACCGCCCGCTCGACGAAGGCCCGGAGGTGCGGCTGCAGCGCGTCGACGTCCTTCGACAGCATCGACTTCTGGATCCTCGGAACCAGGCCCTCGTACGTGAGGTTGATGCCATCGACCTTGATCCTGGTCGGCTCCTTGTAGAGCAGGTCGCCGAGCTCTCGCTTGTTGAACTTGCGAATCGGCTTGTCCGGGTCGAAGAAGCCGCAGCCGCGGAAGATGCGGCCGTACCAGCCGTCCATGCTGTAGCCGGGGATCGTGAGCGCACCTTCGTTGAGCGACTTGCTGTCGTCGTAGAGCGCAGTGAGGTCGAAGTCGGTGACCGAGCCGCGGCCCTCGCAGCGCGGACACATGCCGCCGAGGACGCTGAAGCTCCGCTTGACCGCCTTCTTGGCACCGCGCTCGACCTTGATCACCCCGGTCGCCTTGACCGAGGGGACGTTGAAGGCGAACGCCTTGGGCGAGCCGATGTGCGGCTGCCCGAGGCGGCTGAAGAAGATGCGCAGCAGCGCGTTGACGTCGGTCGCGGTGCCCACGGTGGAGCGGGCGTCGGCACCCATCCGTTCCTGGTCGACGAGAATCGCTGTCGTCAGCCCGTCGAGGACATCGACCTCGGGCCGCGCCAGCGTCGGCATGAACCCCTGCACGAAGGCGCTGTAGGTCTCGTTGATCAGCCGCTGTGACTCCGCGGCGATCGTGCCGAACACCAGGGAGCTCTTGCCAGAGCCGGAGATGCCGGTGAACACGGTGAGCCGGCGCTTGGGGATCTCGACGCTGACGTCCTTGAGGTTGTTCACGCGCGCGCCGTGCACGCGGATCCGATCGTGGCTGTCGGCGGCGTGCCGGGCGGGCGGCCGCCTGTCGGTCATCGTGGCCATGCTTTGTCGCGCGCCGGACGGCTCAGCGCTGCTCCTGGATGCGGATCAGGTTGCCCGCCGGATCGCGGAAGGAGCAGTCGCGCACTCCGTACGGTTGGTCGGTCGGCTCCTGGACGACGTCGGCGTCGCCGGCCTGCAGCCGCTCGAAGGTGCCGTCGAGGTCGGTCGTGGCCAGGTTGATGCCGGCGTAGGTTCCCTTGGCCATCATCTCGGCGATGGTGCGGCGCTCGTCGTCGGTGACGCCTGGGGTGGCCTCCGGCGGGTACAGAACGATGGACGTACTGGGCTGGTCGGCCGGGCCGACGGTGATCCAGTGCATCCCTTGGTATTCGACGTCGTTGCGGACCTCGAAGCCCAGGGTGTCGCGATAGAAGGCCAGGGATGCGGCCGGGTCGTCGTGCGGCAGGAAGCTTGCGTGAATGGTGATGTCCATGGCGGTCAGGCTAGGTGCGGCCCGCCACCGGCGCTTCTCGATTCCTGATCGGTCTGGTCACCTGTTTGGCCACGCACGGCGTCATACCCACCGTCGCCTCCGCCGCCAGGCGCCGGTAGCTGCTGGGCGGCATGCCGACCAGCTCGGTGAAGCGCGTGCTGAAGGTGCCCAGCGACGAGCAGCCGACCTCGAAGCAGACCTCGGTCACGCTGAGGTCGCCGCGCCGCAGCAGCGCCATCGCGCGCTCGATGCGCCGCGTCATGAGGTAGCTGTAAGGCGATTCGCCGTAGGCAAGCCGGAACTGACGGCTGAGGTGCCCGGCCGACATGTGCGCGTCGCGGGCGAGCGCCTCGACGTCCAGCGGCTGCGCGTACTCCCGGTCGATCCGGTCGCGCACGCGGCGCAGCAGGGCGAGATCGCGCAGGCGCTGGTCTGCGGCGGGTCTGCTGCTCACTGCGAGATCGTGGCACACGCAGCGGCGCGGCAGAGGAACTACCGGCCTGCTGCGGGTCTTCCGCAGGAGACAGGGGGTTCACCCCGATGTCACGGCGCCCTGAACGGGGGATCCTCGGACCTCTTCATGGCAACCATCCCCTCAGCGCCGCCCCGGCGCGTGGTGGCCGAGTCCGACAGCGATCAGCGCCAAGCAAAGGGTGGCATCGAAGGTCTCATCGGCAGGCGTGTCGCCGCCGCCACCGAGCACGCCCTCGAGGGCCCCAACCAGACGCTGATGCGGGCTCAGAAGCCCGTCTGGGAAGCCCTGTGCAAGTACTACTTCCGGCTCGAGACGTCCGGTTGGGAGCGACTGCCCGCGGAGACCTCACTGCTGATCGGAAATCATTCAGGCGGGTCGCTGACGATGGACGCCTGGACGATGGTGTTCGCCTGGTGGCGGCGATTCGGCACCGAGCGCGTGCTTCATGCCACCGCTCACGACGTCCTGATGGCGACGCCCGGACTCGGCGATTACTTCCGCCAGGCCGGAGTGATCCCGGCCTCCCGGCAAGGCGTCACCGCAGCGCTCAGCGCCGGGCGCGACGTGATCATCTGGCCCGGGGGTGACGTCGACGCGATGCGCAACTGGCGCAGGCGCGATGAGGCTGTCCTTGGCGGGCGCATGGGCTTCGTACGCACGGCGATCCGCTCAGGCGTCCCCATCGTTCCCGTGGCCAGCGTCGGCGGGCATGACACCGCGTTTGTCCTATCCGAGGGCCGCTGGATCGCGAACGGGCTCGACCGCATTAGCGGGCTGAAGAGAAAGCTTCGCGGCTCGAGGCTGCCGATCGTGCTCGGCTTCCCGTTCGGCCTGACGATCGAGACGATTCCGACGCACCTTCCGCTGCCGGCGAAGATCCGCACCGAGCTGCTGGACCCGATCCACGTCGACCACGACCCAGAGCGAGTCGACGATCGCGAGTACGTCACCTCGATCTATCGCGAAGTGGAATCCGCGATCCAGGACGCGATGGACCGACTCGCCAAGCAACGGCGCTTCCCGGTCTTCGCATAGCCGCGAGCTCACCATGTCACGACCGAACGGCAGCAGCCAGAGGAAGGGCCCCTCCGCGACGCTGGCAGAGCCGCCTCTGGAGCCGAATTCCCGGGCGGCCGAGCCGGAGCTCGACGGGCTACACGAGATCGTCCTGCATGGGCACCGCGTCTTCTATCGCTCGGCGGGCAGCGGCCCCGTGGTGGTCTTGGTCCACGGGATCACGTCGACATCGGCCACCTGGGCCGGTGTGCTGCCGTATCTGGCCGAGCGCTTCACCATCATCGCGCCCGATCTGCTCGGCCACGGCGAATCGGCCAAGCCCCGAGGCGACTATTCGCTGGGTGCCTACGCGAGCGGGATCCGCGATCTGCTGATCGCGCTGGGACATGAGCGAGCGACGTTCGTCGGGCACTCGCTGGGCGGCGGCATCGCGATGCAGCTGGCGTACCAGTTCCCCGAGCATTGCGAGCGCCTGGTCCTCGTCAGCAGCGGCGGACTGGGTCGCGACATCACTGTGCTGCTGCGGGCGGCCAGCCTTCCGGGCTCAGAGCTCGTGCTTCCGCTGCTGGTCAACGAGCGGGTTCTCGGGGCCGGTCGAGCGGTGGGACGCGTGCTCGGCCGCGTCGGCCTGCGCGTGCACACAGACGTCGGGGAAGTCCTGCGCGGTCACGCCTCGCTCTCGGACGGCGAGGCGCGCGCGGCGTTCCTCCACACGCTCCGAACGATCGTCGATCCCTGGGGTCAGCGGGTTGATGCGAGCGATCGCCTCTACCTCGCCCGAGCGATCCCTTTCCTGCTCGTCTGGGGCGAGCGCGACCCGATCATCCCGGTCGAGCACGCGCGTGAGGCCCATCGGCTGGTACCGGGCAGCCGCCTGGAGATCCTGCCCGACGCCGGTCACTTCCCGCACCTCGACGATCCGCTGCGCTTCGTCCGGCTGCTGATCGACTTCATGGACACGAGCGAGCCGGCCCGGGTCGATGCCGGCCGCTGGAGGGAGCTGTTGCGCGGCGGCGCCAAGTCAGCGGCTCGGCGCTCGACGGGCACTGCACGCGGCCGCGCGTGAGCCGGTGCCGTCGCAGCCTGAGCCGGCTCAGCCCAGCTTCGTCGCCAGCAGCGAGATGCTCTCCACCGCGTAGGTGCTGCAGGCCTGAAGCGCCCTGTCGGAGGCGAAGCGGTAGTCGTTGCCGCGCACCTGCACGACCCGGAAGCCCTGCGCCTCGATCGCCTCCAGATAGGCGCGCCGTGGGATCGCCCCGGCGATGCAGGCGGCCCACAGCTCGACGTTGCGCCTGGTCCGCTCCTTGAGCGCGCGACCGCTGACGATGTCCGTGATGGCCAGCCGGCCTCCGGGCCGCAGGACGCGCGCCGCTTCGGCGAAGACACGTCCCTTGAGCGGCGACAGGTTGATGACCCCGTTGGAGAGCACGGCGTCGAAGCTCTCGTCCGCGAACGGGAGCTGCTCGATACGCGCCTCGACGAACTCGACCTGCGCGAACCCGTCACGGTCGCGCAGCCGCGTCGCCTTGCTGAGCTGCTCGTCGGTGAAGTCGACGCCGACGACGCGGCCCGACGGGCCGACGAGAACGGCGGCACAGAAGGCGTCGGTGCCGGAACCCGAGCCGAGGTCGAGCACCGCCTCGCCGCGGCCGAGCGCGGCGAGGTCGAGATGATGGCCGACTCCGGCGAAGGACGCGACGGCCTCGGCGGGGATCGCGTCCAGGAGGTCGCCGGGATAGCCGAGGTGCTCGGCGAGGCCGCGGCCCACTTCGAAGTGCAGTCCCGCCTCGTCGCCGCGGGCGACCTGGCGGTACATGTCCTTGACCTCGGCCTCCAGGCGCTCGCCGTCCACGAGCGTGCTCGCGTCGAGCTGGGGCAGGGTTTCGGCGTGCGAGATCTCAGCATGGGTCATCGGTTCGCTCCTTCCTCGGGCGCTCGCGCCCGGGCCGCACTGGACGGCCCGGGCCGGAGAGAGCCTCGCTACGAGGCCACCGCCGCGACGGGGTCGGGGCGGACGACGACGGTGTCGACGACGGGCATGATCTCGTCGGCGGGCATCGGCACCGAGCCGGCGTGCGTGCGCAGCGCCTCGGGGCTGTCGGCCTCGTAGATGCAGATCGTGCCCAGCTCGCCGCTCTCCTCCGAGATGACATACGACCGGATCCAGCGCACGCCGGAGCCGTCCTTGTCGCCCTCGGCGGCCGAGCGCTCGGCGGCCTGCTTGAGATCGTCGGCGGTCGCCCAGGCGTTGCGCCGGGCGATGACGTAGAGGTTCATGCGTTCGCTCCTTCGGGGCCCAGGCCCCGGGTTCGGGTGACGGCGGGCAAGCTACGTCGGCACGAGCGGCGCGCCATCCGTGGATGTGCCGTATTTCCGGCACGGCATGCCGTACTTCTCCCGTCGCGCAGCAGAAGGCTCCTACACTCCGACGGTGCCCGCCTCCGGCAGCCTCCTGGGACGCGACCAAGAGCTGGCGCAGCTGCGGACGGCGATGCAGCGCGCGCGTCGCGGCGCCGGGGGCATCGTCCTGCTCAGCGGCGACGCCGGCGTGGGCAAGACGCGCCTCATCGCCGAGCTCGCCGATCGCGAATCCGATGCGCTCGTGCTCGGCGGGGCGGCCGGCCCGACGGGCGGGGCCCCGTATGGCCCGGTAGTCGCAGCGCTGCGGTCGGGACTGCGGGCACGACCCGGCTTGCTCGACGCCGCGCCGCTCACCGCCCACCTGGCGACGATCCTGCCCGAGCTCGGGGCGCCGGCCGCCGCGTCCGATCGATCGACGCTGGTCGAGGCGATTCGCTGTGCCCTGGAGCGCTTCGCGGCCGAGCGCGCGGTGCTCGTCGTGCTCGACGACCTGCACTGGTCCGACGAGGCGACGCTGGAGCTGCTCGCCGCGCTCGATGAGCCCATCGCCCAGCTCTCGGTGCTCGTGGTCGCCGCGTATCGCTCCGACGGGCTGCCGCGCGACCACGGGATCCGCCGCCTGCGCCATGGGCGGCGCCGCGCCGGGCGGCTCGACGACATCGCCCTCGGGCCGCTCGAGTGCGACGAGGTGGCCGATCTGCTGGCGCGCGGGTTCGACGCTGCCCCCGCGCCGTCGATCGTGCGCTCGGTGTGCGACGCGACCCAGGGCATCGCGTTCTTCGTCGAGGAGCTTGCCTCGGCGCTCGTGGTCAGCGGCGCGCTGCGGACGGGCGCCAACGGCGTCGAGCTCGACCCCCAGCGCGAGATCCCGATTCCCGACACCGTCCGCGACGCGGTCCTCGTGCGCGCCTCGGAGCTCTCCGAAGCGGGTCGCGCGGCGGCGCAGGCGGCCGCCGTCGCGGGCGAGACGTTCGACCTCGACCTCGTCGGATCGCTCTCGAGTCCGGAGGGCGTGGCCGAGCTGCTCGAGCACGGCTTCGCCCTCGAGCGCGACGCCGGCACCGCTGCCTTCCGCCACGCGCTCACGCGCGAGGCGCTTTACGCCGACGTCCCGTGGATGCGCAGGCGCGCGCTGCACCGCGCGATCGCCGAGGCGGTCGAGGCCGCGGGAGCACCGAGCCGCGAGGTCGCCGCCCACTGGATCGGCGCGCGCGACGGCGACCGCGCGCGCAACGCGCTGCTGCGCGCGATCGTCGAGGCCGAGGCCGTCCACGCCTTTCGCGACGGCGCCGAGGCAGGGCGTCTGGCGCTTGACACGTGGCCTGACGGCCACGACGAGGATCGTCGCCTGGAGACCCTCGACCGCTACGCGCGCTGCGCGGAACTGGCGGGCGATCTCGCCGAGGCCGGCCGCGCCTGGCGCGAGCTCGCCGACGTCCGCGACGGCATCGAGCGCGCCACTGCGCAGCGCAAGCTCGCGGCGGTGCTCGACCTGCGCGGCGAGCGCGGGCCGGCGCTGGCTGCGCGCCGCCTCGCCGCCGAGCAGTTCGCCGCCTACGGAGCGCCCGCCGACGCCGCCCGCGAGCTCGTCGCGATGGCCAACCAGCAGCGGATCTCCGCCCAGCACGACGAGGCGATCCGGCTGGCCGGCGAGGCGCGGGCGCAGGCCGAGGCGGCCGATCATCTGGACCTGAAGCTGCGTGCGCTCGGCGTCGAAGGGATGGCGCGGGCCAAGCACGGCGAATACGCAGCCGGCCTGGAGACCGTGCGCGGCGCGCTCGCCGTCGCGCTCGAGCACGGCCTGACCGTGGTCGCCGCCGAGCTGTACCAACGCCTGAGCGTCGTCCTCTACGAGGCGGCGGACCTCGCGAGCGCCGAAGCGGCGCTGGGCACGGCGATCGGCCTCTGCGACGCCAACCCCGACGCCGCGGTGGAGTCGGCATGCCTGACCTGCCTGGTCTACGTGCTGCGCGAGCGCGGCGAGTGGAGGCGCGCCGCCGAGATGAGCGGCGACCTGATCGCGGCCGGCACCGCGGTCTGGGTCGCCGAGGGCCTGCTCGGCGCGATCCGCGCCAACGAGGGGCGCTACGGCGCCGCTCGCCGCATGCTCGCCTCCTGTCAGACCGTCGCCGCCCGCCAGCAGCACTACAACATGACGATCGACTCGACGGCCGCGCTCGCGCGTGTCGCCCACGCGGAGGGCGACGCCGCGGAGGCCGAGCGCCTCTGCCGCGCGCTGCTGTCGCTGTGGGCGCAATCCGACGACCGCCACTACGCGATCACCGGCCTTCGCTGGGCAGCGTCCTTCTTTGCCGGCCAGGGCCGCTCGGACTGCGCGCACGAGTGCGCCGACGCGCTGAGCCGGATCGCGTCGGGCACCGCCCAGCCCGACGCACTCGCAGCGCTGGCGTGCGCGATCGGCGAGGCGGCGCTGGCCGACGGGGACGCCGCGACCGCCGCCGAGCAGATGGCACGCGGCGCCGAGCTTCACCGTGACCTCGATCTGCCGTTCGAGCGCGCGCAGGTCGGCCTGCGCGCCGGGATGGCCGCGGCCGCGGCCGGTGATCGCGCTCGCTCGCTCGATCACCTGGTCGACGCCTACCGGATCGCGCGCAGGCTGGGCGCCCGCCCGCTCGCCGCCGAGACCGCGCGCGAGGTCGCCGCGCTCGGCGAGTCGGTCAGCCGGCGCCTCGGCGTCCGCGGCGCGGCCGACGCCGACGGCGCCGGTCTGTCGCGCCGCGAGCTCGAGGTCGTGCGTCTGCTGTCGAGCGGCGCCACCAACCGCGAGATCGCCGAGGAGCTCGTGCTCAGCCGCCGCACGGTGGACATGCACGTGCGCAACATCCTGCGCAAGCTCGACTGCCGCTCGCGCGTGGAGGCCGTCACCCGCGCGGGCGACCTGGGCCTGCTCGCGCGGTCGTGAGCGGTCTCGCTCGCGCCCAAGCAGCGCTCCGCTCGGCGAAGTAGCGCGTCATCGGCTCTTGGTGCTCAGGCTGGATGCTCGCCATCCGAATCTCCTGACGGGCTCAACTCACCGCTGCGCCGATGAACGCGAGCATCTGGTCTTCGAGGCGCGTCTTCTCGCGATCGGGCAATGATCGCAGGGGCCCGCGGAGGAGGACCGCGAGTCCATGGACGCCGGCCCAGATCGGGTACTCGAGGTTCGGGCGGCGGGCGGACCCGAGGATTCCGGCACTGACGAGATCGTCGAGGGCGGCCTGCAGAAGCTCGAGCGGCGCCGCCTGGCCGGTGTCCGGACCGCCCGGGTGGTCGGGAAGCGCGAAGGCGGTGTCGAACAGGCCTGGCTCGGTGCGCGCGAACTCGAGATAGGCCCGACCGACCGCCCGGAGCCGGAGGCGGGCGCCCGTCGGCGTGTGCGGCCCTGCACGCACCTTGCTCATGCCATCGGCCATGCGCCCCGCGAGCGCCCCGACCGCCTCGTCGCGGACGGCCGCCAGGAGCGCGTCGCGGTCCTCGAAATGCCGGTAGGCGGCGTTGGGGACAACGCCGACCATGCGCGTCGCCTCGCGCAGCACGACCGCGTCCGGGCCTCCCGACCGCGCGAGCTCGAGACCGGCCTGCACGAGCGCCGATCGGACGGCTCCTCGGGGGCGCGGTCCACGGCGCCTCTCCTCCTCTGCTGGCATGGTGGGAGGAAATTTAGTGGACAGCGTCCACAGCTGCGCTAAAGTGGACAGTGTCCACACAATTGCCTCAGGAGACCAAGCCATGCGGACAACGATCAAGTCGCCCTACGCCACCGGCCGGGCCCGAGCAGACATCGAGCGCGCGCTGACCGCGGCCGGCAAGGACATCCACACGCTCGAGGCGTCCGAGCTCGCGATGCTCGAGGACTTCCACAGCCTCGGCCGCCTCGCCACCGCGGCCCTCGTCGACCTCGCGCGGATCACGGCAAGCGACCGTGTCCTGGATGCCGGCACAGGAATCGGCGGGACCGCCCGATTGATCGCTGCCCAGCGGGGCGCCCGCGTCACCGCCGTCGACATCGCACCCGAGTACTGCGGCGTCGCCGAATGGCTCAACGCCGCCGTCGGGCTCGGCGACCTGATCGAGGTCCGCACCGCCGATGTCACCGAGCTGCCGTTCGACGATGCGTCGTTCGACGTCGTGGTCAGCCAGCACGTCCAGATGAACATCGCCGACAAGCGCCGGCTCTACGCCGAGGCGCGTCGCATCCTCGTGCCGGGCGGGCGCCTCGCGCTGTGGGACGTGACCGCCGGTCCCGAAGGAGCGTTGCACCTGCCGGTTCCGTGGGCGACATCGCCCGCCCAGAACCATCTCGTCACCCCCGACCAGCTGGCCGACCTGCTCCGCGAGGCCGGCTTTGCGACCACGCACTGGAACGACCTCACCGAACCGGCTGAGAAGGCGATGCGGGAGTTCCTGGCCGGCGGGCAGCCCCCGCTCGGACTCCACGCGTTCGTCCCGGACTTCCCGGCCAAGGCGGCGAACCTCGTACGCAACCTCGCCGAGAACCGGGCCCGACTGATCCAGGCCGTCCTCACGGCGGAAGAAGCGGGGTAGGCCATGCTCGGCAGAGCTCGCCACGTTCCAATACGCCAACGGGCGTCGCGTGGTGTTCGCCGCGATCGTCGCGGCGGCGATCGCCGGGGCGTTCGGGTTAGGGGTCGGCGGGCACATGAGCCCGTACGGGGCCGACGACCCCGCGACCCAGAGCGTCCAGGCCACCCACCGCTTCGAGCACGCCGCCGGCCGCCAGATCGACGCGGGCGTCGTGGCGGTCGTGCAGCCCGGCGAGGCGCGCAGCTCCGCGGCGAAGGCGCGCGTCGGCAAGGTCGCAGCGCAGCTTCGCGCACAGCCCGACCTGGCCCGCGTGGTCAGCTACTACGACACGCACGACCCGGCGATGGTCTACTGATGTCCTGGGCGCCGGCGCGACCGAGCCAAGCCGTTTCGGCTTCGCGGCTAGCGGCCCTCTCGGAGCTGGAGCCGGTTGCCGTCGGGGTCCTGGAACTGCGCGACGTAGCCCCAGGGGAACTCGAGCACGTCCGTGACGAACTCGACGCCGCGCGACTTCAGCTCCTCGACGGTCTTGCGGCAATCGTCGGTCGCGATCGTGACCGACGGCGGGGGATACCCCATCGCCAGCTCGGCCCGGCCCGGTGTCCCGGGCCAGAGAACCAGCTGGAAGTCGTCCCCCTCGACGCCGACGGTCAGAAACCGCGGTCCGTCGGGTGTCGGGTTCTCGACGCGCTTCTCGAGGCCGAGGACGTTCGTGTAGAAGTCGAGCGCCCTGTCCTGGTCGCTGACGAGCACGCTCGTATAGAAGACCTTCTCGTACATTGCTGTTCCTCCGGTTGTCGCGGTCACTGCTCCCCTGACAAGCGGCGGGGAGCAGTTGTGACACGCACCGGCGACGTCATCCGCCACGAGCTCGACGCCGCGATGCCGGCGCGGGCCGGGTGACCTCGTCGGCGAAACGCCCCGCCGTCTGCAGCGCTTCGGCTGCCTCGGGCAGAAACGACCAGAAGATCTGGAAGACGTGGGCGTCGACCGAGTAGAGGTCCAGGCGGGCGTCGACGCCGTGTTCGCGTGCGCGATCGGTCAGGGCGTTGGCGTTGCCGAGCAGCTGGTCGCCGGTCGCCGCCTGGATGAGCAGCGGCGGCAGCCCGGTGAGGTCGGCGGTGAGCGGGCTGACCACCGGGTCGTCGACCGGATGCGCGCCGAGGTAGGCGTCGGCGGACTGGCGCACGATCTCGGTCACCTCGTCCTGCAGCCTCAGCGGGAGGTCGACCCACGGGCACATGAGGACGGCGCCGCCCGGCTGCGGCAGGCCGCGCTGCGCGAGGGTGAGCAGGACGGAGACGACGAGCCCGCCGCCCGAGGAATCGCCGCAGAACACGACCTCTTGGGCGGCGACGCCACGATCGAGCATCCACCGGTACGCGGCCACCGCGTCGTCGATCGCGGCGGGGAACGGGTGCTCGGGGGCGAGCCGGTAGTCGGGAACGAGCACGCCGGCGTCGGTCGCAAGGGCGAGCGCGCCCGCCAGCGGCCGGTAGCCGAACGCCGATCCGCGGCAGTAGCCGCCGCCGTGCAGGTGCATCAGTCGCGGCGCGTCGTCAGGCCGCTGCGCGACCAGGAGAGACGGCACGCCGTTGGCGTTCATCGGCGTCACCGTCACCTCCGGCGGCGTCTCGAAGGTGGCGAGCATCTTCTCGTACGCCGTGCGCTGCTCCTGGAGGTCGGCGTCGGTCGCCATGGCTCGGGCCAGGGGCTCCCAGAGTCTCGCCATCCGCTCGACGTGCTCGCCGCCGACCGACTGCACGGTCGACACGGTGGCATCGACCTCGCGCAGGATCGGGCGCACCCGATCGAGGAGCGCGTCGCCGGCGATCGTCAGCTCGACGCGGTGCGTCGAGCGCCGCAGCAGTGTGCAGCCGAGCAGCTGCTCGAGCGTACGGATCTGCCGGCTGAGCGCCGGCTGGGTGATGTAGAGGCGCTCGGCCGCCCGCCCGAAGTTGAGCTCCTCGGCGACGGCGACGAAGGCGCGCAGGTGGCGCAGCTCGATCGCCTCCGGCGCCTGCGGGAAGGCGACCACGTTCTCGTCGTCGGGCACCCACCCATGGTGACAGCGGCCCCGCGCGCGGGCGATGCCGTTCATGCATGACGGCGATGCGCGATCGGCCGTTCCCTTTCGCGCGGCCGCGGTCGACCATTCCGGGCCATGACGACGCTCGCACAGCGGGAGGCCGATCTGTCACTGCGCGCGGCGGGCGACTTCGTCCGCCCACGGGTCATCTGGCCGCTTGATCCCGAGGACGGCGGGCCGATCGCGCTCTTCCTCTGGGAGCGTCCGTCGGTCTTCGAGATGGCCGAAGCGCTCAGCATCGACGGCGGCATGGTCGTCCTGGCACTGCACACCACCGCCCTCGACCTGGCGACGATCGCGCTCGAATGGGCGGGTGATCACGCGGCGAGCCTCGGCGCGGACCCCGGCCGGCTCTTCGTCGCGGGTGGCGGCCTCGCGGCCACGGCGGCGCTGCATGCGCGCGACAAGGGCTGGCCACCGCTCGCGCGCCAGCTGCTCTTCGGTCCGGAGCGCTCGGGCTGGCCGCCCGCGGACGCCTCGCTTGCCGGTGTCGCGCCGGCGACCGTGGTCGATGGGCCGGTGTACGCCGGCAGGCTGCGCGCGGCCGGCGTCGAGGTCGAGGAGCTGCCGCTGGCCGCGCGGATGAGCTTCGAGTGGCTGGCGCGCATCCCCGCGGCCTGATCGCTTCGCGGTACCTGCGCGAACCGGCCCGCTGGTCACTGCCGCATCCTCGGATCATGCGAAGCGTCGGCGTACATGGCAGGGCAACGGTGATCGACGGCTTCGGGGCGCAGTTCGTAGTGCCAGGGCTCGTTGGCGTAGATCTGGCACAGCCCGTACTCGGCGCCGTGTTCGGACAGCCACGCCGTGGCAGCGGCGGGCCCGATGTCGACCGCGTCCCCCGACACGTGGGCAGACGTGTTGGGGGTGGCCACCCATCGGGCAGCTTCCTCTTCTGAGCCGTACTTCGAGACCGCCTCGCGGAAAAGCTGACTCTGATACTCCGGGGAACGCCAGCCACTGTCGACGAAGAGCTCGACGCCGTCGTCCGCGGCATCCGTTGCAGCCTGGCGGAGGTGACCGAGGAGAGCTGGATCAAGTTTGGCTACACCCGGGATCTCGTCATCAAAGACGGTCGTGCCGTCGGGGACGGCACCGTCAGCCTCGCCAAGCGCACCACGATGCTCGCTGCGATGGCCATGGTGCTCACTGCCGGGGGCGCGGTGCTCACCGCGAGGGACGTCGATGGGTGATGCGGCCGTCGAGGACGAGGACGCGAGCAGCTCGTCGCCGAGGGTCGCGCCGATCGCCGCGATGACGACCAGCATGCCCGCGACAAGGATCCTGCGAGCCCGACGTGCCGTTGTGCGTGCTGGTTCGCGATAGGTCACGCCTCCACTCAAGGCAGCGTGGCGTTGCCAGCACGTATGTGGTTTTCGATATGCCGACGATATGCGCCGGCTCGTTAGCCTCGGAGCATGCGTGTGTTGCTCGTCGAGGACGAGCCCTATATGGCCGAAGCCATCCGCGACGGCCTACGCCTGGAGGCGATCGCGGCAGACATCGCCGGCGACGGCGACGCCGCTCTGGAGCTGCTGAGCGTCCACGCCTACGACATCGCCGTCCTCGACCGAGACATCCCCGGGCCTACCGGCGACGAGATCGCCAAATGCATCGTCGCCTCCGGCAGCGGCATGCCGATCCTCATGCTCACCGCTGCCGACCGGCTCGACGACAAGGCCTCCGGGTTCGAGCTCGGCGCCGACGACTACCTCACGAAACCCTTCGAACTCCGAGAGCTCGTGCTCCGTCTCAGAGCCCTCGACCGCAGGCGCGCCCACAACAGGCCACCCGTGCGAGAGATCGCGGGCCTGCGGCTGGACCCGTTTCGCCGCGAGGTCTACCGCGACGGCCGCTACGTGGCGCTGACCCGCAAGCAGTTCGCGGTGCTCGAAGTCCTCGTCGCTGCCGAAGGCGGTGTCGTCAGTGCCGAAGAGCTCCTGGAACGGGCGTGGGATGAGAACGCCGACCCGTTCACCAACGCCGTGCGCATCACGGTCTCCGGACTGCGCAAACGTCTCGGCGAACCCGGGATCATCGCCACCGTGGCCGGCACGGGGTACCGCATCAGCACTCGACCAGACACCGGGCGCGAGGGAGAAGACGGTGGATAGAGCACCCGGGTTGAGCGTTCGTCTCAAGCTCACCCTCAGCTACGCCGGCTTCCTCATGCTCGCAGGCGCCGTGCTGCTCGCCGTCGGGTACTTCTCCCTTTCGCGTGGTGTGCACCCTGGTGTGATCTTCATGGTGCGCAGCCACGCCGACCTCCTGCGCGCTTTCGCTCCGATCGCGGCCCTCGTGATGGCCTTCCTGCTGGTGTTCGGTCTGCTGGGAGGGTGGCTTCTCGCCGGCCGCATGCTCGCTCCCCTGACTCACATCACCGACGCCACGCGCGTGGCTGCGACCGGATCGCTCGCCCACCGGATCCGGCTTCCGGGCCGCAGAGACGAGTTCCGTGAGCTCGCCGACGCCTTCGACACCATGCTCGCGCGGCTCGAAGCTCACGTCGCCGAACAGCAGCGATTCGCAGCCAACGCCTCCCACGAGCTGCGCACCCCGCTGGCCGTCACGCAGACGCTGCTCGACGTCGCCCGCAGGGATCCGAACCGCGACAACGGCGAGCTTGTCGACCGTCTCTACGCCGTCAACACCCGAGCGATCGATCTCACCGAAGCACTGCTCCTGCTCAGCCGCGCCGACCGGCGGTCCTTCATCGGAGAACCCGTCGACCTGTCCCTCATAGCCGAAGAAGCCAGCGAAACGCTTCTCCCCCTCGCAGAAAAGCGCGGCGCCTCCATCGAGACCTCGGGCGACCCGACCCCCACCATCGGCTCACCCGCCCTCCTGCTGCAGATGGCCACGAATCTCGTGCACAACGCGATCATCCACAATCTGCCTGAACGGGGCACCGTGTGGGTCATGACCAGCGTTCACCCCAAGAGTGTGGTGCTCACTGTCGAGAACACCGGCGAGAAGCTCGCCCCACAGTTGGTTTCCACGCTTGCCGAGCCGTTCCAGCGCGGCACCAAACGCATCCGCACCGACCACGCAGGTGTCGGCCTCGGCCTGGCAATCGTCAAGAGCATCACCCAAGCACACGACGGGACCTTCACCCTCACCCCCCGGGCCGAAGGGGGGCTCTGCGTCACGGTGCAGCTTCCCGCCGCGGGGAATTGCGAACGGGCGGGCGGGGGGTGGGGACACGGGTCGGTCGTCGCGTCCTCATCGTCGGCAGGCGGTGCGGCGCTCCCGGCGGTTCGCGAGCGCGGCATCGTGGCAGTCGACCGGACGGGCGATAGGTAGCCTACGTTTCGCCAGGTGAAGTACATCGCGCTCATCTACGGCAACGACGAGATCTGGAGCAGCGTGCCGCCTGCCCGGTGGCAGGAGATCGTCGGTGAGGTCGACGCGTTCAACCGGCGCTTGGGGGCGTCGGGCGAGATGGTCGCCGTGGACGGGCTGGTTCCGCGTCCGCGCGTGGTCCGCGCGCCGGAGGGCGTTCCCGTCGTGTCAGACGGTCCGTACCTGGAGGCGAAGGAACACGTCGGCTCGTACTTCGTCCTCGACGTCGGCTCCGAGGAGCGCGCGTTGGAGATCGTGAAGTCGTATCCCGCGCTCGGCCCGCAAGGCGGCATCGAGCTGTGGCCGTTGCTCGACCGCTGATACGGCATGGACGCGCCCGACGCAATCGAGGCCGAGTTGCGCGCCCAGGCGCCGCGCGTCCTCGGCACACTCATGCGTCGGCACGGGCAGTTGGACCGGTGCGAGGACGCGGTGCAGGAGGCGCTCCTGGCGGCCTACCGGAGCTGGCGGCACGTTCCCGAGCGACCGTTCGGCTGGTTGCTCACGGTGGCCGAGCGTCGGCTCGTCGACGAGCATCGACGCGACGCAGCGCGTACCCGGCGCGAGGAGCGCGCGGCTCGCGAGGCGCCTGTCACCGCGGTCGCCGAACCGGACGAAGGCGATCCCGGCGACGACGACACGCTGACCTTGCTGCTGCTCTGCTGCCATCCCGACCTGGCACCCCCGTCGCAGATCGCCTTGACGTTGCGCGCCGTCGGAGGCCTGACAACGGCGCAGGTCGGCCGTCTACTGCTCTCGTCCGAGCAGACGGTTGGCCAGCGGATCGTCCGTGCGAAAGCACGGCTGCGCGGCGTGCCATTCGGCATGCCTCCGGCGCTCGAGCGAGGCCCCCGGCTCGATGCTGTCCTCCAGGTGCTCTACCTGATGTTCACCGAGGGCCACGTCGCCAGCGTCGGCCCCGAGCTGCAGCGTGACGACCTGGCCGCCGAGGCCATCCGGTTGACGCGCGCACTCCGCGTCGCGCTGCCCGACGACGCGAACGTCGAGGGCCTGCTCGCCCTCATGCTGCTCACGCACGCGCGGCGCGCCTCGCGTGTGAGCGACGGCGAGCTGGTTCCGCTCGCAGAGCAGGACCGCTCGCTCTGGGACCTCGCGATGATCGCCGAGGGCGTCTCGCTCGTCGAGCGCGCGCTCGGGCGGAAGCCACTTGGGCGTTATCCGCTGCAGGCGGCGATCGCCGCGATCCATGCCGAGGCGGCGGACGGCGAGGCGACCGACTGGCCACAGATCCTCGCGCTGTTCGACCTCCTGCGCCGGCTTGACGACAACCCGGTCGTCGAGCTCAACCGAGCCGTAGCCGTAGGGCAGGTTGAGGGAGGCCGCCGCGGACTCACTGCCCTCGACGGACTCGCCCGCGACCCGCGGGTCGGCAGCGATCACCGGCTCGACGCGGTCCGTGGTCACCTACTCGCGCTGGTCGGCGACTACGCCGCAGCGGCGCAGGCCTATGCGCGGGCGGCGCGGCGGGCGCCGGCGTTGCCCGAGCGCCGGTACCTCGCCAGGCGCGCCGCCGAGCTCCGTCAGGATTCGACGGCCGCCAGCGCGCCGCCGCGATCGTCGAGCACGAGCGCCGCTCGGCCGGCGACGCGGTAGCGGATGTGCAGCACGTCGGGCGCCTCGAGCACGCGCAGCCGCTCGAGCTCGACGCCGACCTTCTCCGGCAGGTCGAGATCGAGCAGCCGCATGCCGTGACCGAGCACGACGGGCACGATGTGCAGTTCGATCTCGTTCACGACACCGAGTTCGAGTGCCTGGCGCACCAGCGTCCCACCGCCGGCGATCGCGACGTCCTTGCCGCCCGCGGCGTCCTTCGCTTGCTCGACCGCCCGCTCGACGCCGTCGGTCACATACGTGAAGCTCGTGCCGCCCCGGCGGTGCAGCGTGTCACGTTCCCGGTGGGTCACGACGAAGACGGGCGCGCGGAAGGGCGGCTCGTCCCCCCACGGCCCTTCGCCGGCATCGGCCATGCGCCGGCCCATGACGTAGGCGCCTGCCGCCTCGAAGCTCTCCTTGATGACGTCCGAGTTCAGCGAAGACTCGCCGCCCGCCAGCTGCAGGCGCTCGCGCCAGGCCATCGCGTCCACCGCCCAGCGGGTGATCCGGAAGAAGCCGGCGGCTTCGTCGCTGTCCAGCCACGTCGCCGGGTCGTCGTGGCGCGCGCCGGCGTAGCAGCCGTCGAGCGATACGGACATCTGTGTGGTGACCTTCGTCA
Organism: Solirubrobacteraceae bacterium; assembly: GCA_036555665.1. GTDB lineage: Bacteria > Actinomycetota > Thermoleophilia > Solirubrobacterales > Solirubrobacteraceae > JAOPZW01. Next base: position 17,553 of record DATBKW010000275.1, read on the forward strand.
TGGTGGGCTCCTTTCGAGCGTTGATCTGCCTGTTTGGAGGCGGATCGGAGCCGGAGCCGATCGATCGACGCGTCCGCCAGAGTTGGCGCGTCAGCGCCATCCGCGAGGGTCGGGGTAACCCTACGGGCGTCCCCGCGGCGCGCGGCTACGCTTCTCATATATGCCTGCGAGTGTCCGCAAGGCCGCCCTCGTCCTCGATCTCTTCTCGGTCGAGCACCCGCATTGGGGGCCGAGCGAGGTGGCGGGCGAGTTGGGGATCGCCAAGTCGACGGCGCATGCGCTGCTGGCCGAGTTGACGAGCGCCGGCTTGACGGAGCGCTTGCCGTGCGGGCGCTACCAGCTCGGCTGGCGAACGCTGGGGCTGGCGCGGACGATGCTCGCCACGAGCCGGTACCGCGACGCGGTCATGCCCACCGCTCGCCGGCTGGCGGGCCACTTCGGCGAGACGGTCCACGTCACCGCATGGGAGCGCGGCCGCGTCCTGTATGTCGCCAGCGAACGGCCGCCCGGCGGCGTGGCCGCGCCGATCTCACCGGTTGCCGCGCAGCTCACACCGCCGGGCACGGTGCTGCTCGCCGAGCGCGGCGGGGGCGGGCTGGACCCCGACGAGGCCGAGCGCGTGCGTCGTCGCGGCTACGCGGTCGGGTCCCAGCGCGCCCTCGATGGCGTGGACTGCGCCGCCGCCCCGGTGCGCACCAGCGACGGCCCGGCGACCGCCGCGCTTGCGCTCTGCGCGCCGCGCGGCCGGTTCGAGACCCGGCGTGACGCGTTCGCGCTCGCGCTCGCCGGCGCCGGCGAGCGCATCGCGCGATCCGTTCGGCTATAGCGAACGGGCATGGTCGTGGCCGCCGACCGGCGGCATGCTCGACTCATGACCAGCAACCACCTGACCGCCCGCGAGGCGCCTGTGACCGCCACCGACCGTCCGCCGCTGCACCGCCCCTCCGGAACCGGCGCAACCTACGTGGGACCGGGCGACCTCTACCGGTTTCTCGTCACCGGGGACGAGACGGGCGGCGCGTACTTCGCGATGGAGGCGATCGTCCCGCCCGGGGGCGGCCCGCCGCCCCACATCCATCGCCGCGAGGACGAGACGTTCTACGTCGTCGAGGGCGAATGCAGCATCCTCCTCGCTGACGAGTGGATCACCGCGAGCGTCGGCGACTTCGTCAATGTGCCGCGCGGCACTGTGCACCGCTTCCACAACCAGGGCACCGAGGCGATGCGCATGATCCTGACCTTCACGCCGGCCGGGATCGAGAAGTTCTTCGAGGAGACGCTGGAGCCGCTGCTGGACCCGACGGCCCCTCTTCCCGACAACGTCGACGCGGTCGCCACGCGCTACGCCACGGCGGCGCCCCGCTACGGGATCCAGTTCCTCACCGAGTAGCCACCTCACTGACGCGCGCTCTCGCTCAGCACTTCGAACCCCGATCCATGAGGAGACCGATATGACCAAGGTGTTCTTCGACATCAGCATGTCGCTCGACGGGTACATGACCGCATCGGGCCAGACCCAGGACGAGCCGATGGGCCCGGGGGGCGACCAGCTCGTCGCGTGGGCGTTCGGCGAGGACGAGCGCGACCGCCGGGTCTTGACCGAGGGCGTCGCCGCGACCGGCGCCGTGATCGCCGGACGCCGAACCTACGACACCTCGCTGCCGTGGTGGGGCGCCGACGGGCCGACCGGGGATGCGCGCGTCCCGGTGTTCGTCGTCACGCACGACCCGCCGGTCGACGCGCCCGAGAACGGCGTGTACACGTTTGTCCCCGACGGCATCGAGGCGGCGCTCGAGCAGGCCAGGGCGGCGGCCGCTGACAAGCACGTGACCGTGATGGGCGGAGCCGACACCGGCCAGCAGTTTGTCCGCGCCGGCCTTGTCGACGAGCTCTCGATTCACCTCGTGCCGATCCTGCTCGGCGGCGGAACGCGCATGTTCGAGCACCTCGGCGACGAGCACATCAAGCTGGAGCGAGTTGGCCTGACCGACACCCCGGCCGCCACGCACCTGCGCCTGCGCGTTGTCAAGTGACCAGATCGACGCCGTCG
>DATBKW010000276.1:0-16177 GCA_036555665.1 Solirubrobacteraceae bacterium
TCGACGTCGTGCGTCATCAGCACCTCGAACGCCCGCGACCGGCGCCGCAGGCCCGGCCAGGTCCGCCGCATGGCGTCCCACAGCCGCTCGACGTACGCGTCGACGATCGGCCGCCCGAGGAAACCCGCTCGGTGCGCGACCGACGCCGACGCCGGGAAGCGCCCGTAGCGGTCGCGCTCGCCGACGACCGCCTCCTCGTAGCGCGTGAGCATGAAGAACGCGCTGCCGAAGACGTCGACTTCGAGTCCCGGCTGCTTCGCCCCATACAGAATCGGCAGGCCGCCCGACGTCCGCACCGCGGGCATCGACGCCGCGGTCAACCAGTCCTGCGGCGGCGTGGCGAAGAGCACATCGGGCACGAGCACCGACGGCCCGTCGGGCTCTTGCGCCATCGCAATGCGGACGTCCTCGCGCTGCGCCGTCCGCAGCTCCCACTCGAGCCCCAGCCAGTCGCCGAGGACGACCTCGAGGATGTAGCGCCGCTCGGCCTCGTAGACCGCCGGTGCCTCGACGAGCAGCGTCACGCCACCTGCCGGTAGAGCGCCTGGAGCTTGCGCAGCTCGGCCTCCCAGTTGTAGCGCTCGGCGATCGCACGCCGGCCGTTCTCGCCGAGCCGCTCTGCGAGCGCAGGGTTCTCATTGAGCGCGCGGATCGCCGCGGCGATCGCGCCGGGGCGGCGCGGGTCGACCGCGATCCCGCAGTCCGCGCCACCGACGATCTCGGCCCACAGCGGGAAGTCCGAGCACACCACCGGCAGCCCGCGCGCCATGTACTCGAACATCTTCGTCGAGTACGCCTCGACGTAGTTGACCGTCGGGTGATTGAGCACGAGGCCGGCGCGCGCGCCGTCGATCGCCTCGACGATCGCCGTCCGTGGGATCTGGCCCAGGAAGCGCACGCGCCGCCAGCCGGGCAGCGCCACGACCTCCGCCTCGATCGCCGGCGGTAGGAACGTCCCCGCCACGGTGCCCGTCATCCCCTCGGGCAGCAGTGCGAAGGCCTGTGCCATCTCGAGAACGCCCTGGATCTTCATGAGCCCGCCGGTGTACACGAACGCGTCGCCGCGCGCGGCCAGCGGGACGGTTCCGTCGAGCTGCTGGAACGCCAGCTCGGGGAAGTTCTGGACGACGACCGTCTTGGCGGCGGGGAACTTGCGCCCTATCGACGGCGTCGCCACCACGATGCCGTCGACAAAGCGAGCCGCGACGCGCTCCACGAGCATCACCGCCTTCGCGACGAGCGATCGCGCGCGGCGGGGGATCCAAGGCTTGCTCATCACCTGCTTGGGCACGTCCTCGTGGACGTCGTAGACCACGCGGCACCCGCGCAGCTTCAGGAGCGCTGCGACCCAGAGCAGCTCCGGATCGTGCAGGTGGTAGAGGTCGGCGCGCTCGCGTACGCCCGCGCGGTAGACCCTGTAGGCGACGCGGACCATGCGGTCCAACCGTCCCTTCCCACGGGCGATCGGCACGATCCTCACGCCGTCGATGACCTCCGCGCGGTGGTGGCAGGCGACGAGGCCGACGTCGTATCCGAGACCCGCGAGGCTTTTGCATTGCTTGTGGAAGATGCGGGGGTCACTGATGCTATGAACCGAGGACAGGTGAACGATTCTCTGCGGCGCCACGTCGCCATTCTCGCGCGCTCACGCCCGTTCGCGCGGTGGACGCAGCGCGCGCTCGCCGCGAGGACGAAGATCGTCTACGCCCATCACGTCGGGGCGACTGGTCCCCATCTCGCCGCGTTCGGGCCGGGGCTCACCGCCGAGCAGCTCGACGCGCACCTCACGACGCTCGGGCGCCATCTCGAGTTCGCTCCGCTGGAGCAGGTGCTGGCCGCCAACGACGACCACGCCGACGCCGCGCGGTGCGTGGCGGTCACCTTCGACGACGGGTTCGACCTCATCGCGGGTGGCGCGGCCGACGTCCTGCGCGCTCACGGCGTCAAGGCGACGACGTTCGTCCTCACGGCGATGCTCGACAACCGCGGACTCATGTGGCGCAACAAGCTCAGCGCGATCAGGACGCTGAGGCCCGCGCGGTGCGTCGGCGCCTACAACGCGCTCGCGCAGCGCGTCGGCCTGGCCGGGATCGACGACGCCTCCCAGCTGCTGGGCGCCGCCTGGGGCTGGGACATGGCGCGCAAGGACGAGCTGGCCGACGAGCTGTGGGCGGCCTGCGACATGCCGCCGCTGGCCGAGTTCCTCGACGAACACCGCCCGTACTTCAGCGCCGACGGCCTCGCGCGCTGGCTGGCCGACGGCCACGCGGTCGGCCTGCACACCGCGACGCACCCCGACTGCTCGCGCCTCGACGCGGCGGGGCTGCACAGCGAGATCCGGGAGCCCGCGAGACGGCTGCAATCCGACCTCGGGATCGCTTCGCTCTGCCTGTCCTATCCGTTCGGGCGGCGCTGCGCGCCCGCGCACGAGCTATCCCTCGCGGAGTCGGGGATCTTTGCCTGCGCCCTCGGGATCAGGGGGTTCTCCCCGCGCGGGACCGACCGCCTGCGCCTCGAACGCGCATCGATCGAGGGCGACATGCATTTCTCCGTGTATGGCAAGGCCTTTCTGCACTTTCCCCGCTAAAGCTCGGCGAGGACCGGCTCTGGCACCTATGCTTTGCCTCGGATGACCGGGTACCTCGGCATGGATCTCCCTCGATTCATCGCCGTTCTGCGTGCTCGGCGCTGGTTGATCGTGGGGATCGTGGTGTGCGCGGCGGGCCTCGCGCTCGCGTGGTCGCTGTCGCAGCCCTCGAAGTACACGGCGGATGCCGACCTCCTGTTCGGCGACCAGACGAACGCCGACTCGGTCATCACCGGCGGCACCGGCGGCACGGCGGACGTCCCGGACCGGACGGCGGCGACGAACCTCGCGCTGGCGTCGCTGGACACCGTGGCGGCGAACGTCAAGCGCGGGTTCCGCGGATCGGCGACGGCCGAGCAGCTCAAGGACGCCGTGACGGTTGCCGCACAGGGCGACTCCGACGTCGTGACCGTGACGGCGGAGTGGGATTCGCCGACGGGGGCCGCCGCCATCGCCAACGCGTTCGCGACGCAGATCGTGGCGCTGCGTCGCAACAACGAGCAGGCCAGCATTCAGCGCGCGATCGACGCCGTGACGGCGCGCATCCCCGCGACGCCCAAGACTCCGGCCGAGACGACGCTGGCCGACGAGCTCAACGCCAAGCTGGCCGACCTCGAGGCGCTCAAGCAATCGGCCGACGGCAACGTCACGGTGGTGGAGCAGGCGACGCCGCCCGACCACCGTAGCTCGCCCAAGCCGCTGCGCAACGCGGTCATCGCAGGGCTGGTGGCGCTGATCCTCGCGGTCTTCGTCGTCGTCCTACTCGCCCGCTTCGACGATCGCATCGCCGACGAGGAGGAACTCGTCGAGCTGATCGGCGCGCCCGTGCTCGCCCGGATCCCCGAGATCGGGCGCAACCGGCGGCCGGCTCACATCTGGACGCCACAGCAGGATCCGGCCTTCCTCGAGTCCTTCGAGTTCCTGCGGCTCAACTTGCAGCTCGCGGCACAGGACGACGACATGCAGGTCGTCGCCGTGACGAGCCCGGCGGCCGCCGACGGCAAGAGCACCGTGGTGGGCTGGCTGGCCCGCTCGCTCGCCCTCAGCGGCGCAGAGGTCATGGCCGTGGACCTCGACTTGCGCAAGCCCGAGCTGCACGCCTACCTGAACACGCCGCGCGAGCCCGGCAGCGGCGTCCTCGATGCGCTTCTGGCCTCCGCTTCCGATGACCGCGGCTCGGGCGAGCAGCGGTTGCTCGGCGATGGCGACGACCACGCGGAACCGAGATCCGCTGCGGCCAACGGCGAGACCCAGGCTTCCGGACGCAGGGTCTACACCGAGGAGGACGTCAACGCCGGTCTCGTCGAGCTCGCACGGCTCTCGGGCAACCCCCGCCGCGCCGCACGCTCGCTGCGGCTCGAGGGCCGCGACATCCCCGAGTCCACGCTGCGCCGCTGGAAGGCCCAGCACGCCGAGCTCTACGAGCAGATCCGCTCAACGCACCGGCGCGGCACCGTCGTCGCCCCGCACCTGCGGGTGCTCACGGGCAGCCGGCACGAGCTGGCGTCAGGCCTCATGGCGCGCGAGCGTCTACGCGCGCTGTTCGACGACCTTCGCGACGACGCCGACTTCGTGCTCGTGGACACCGTGCCGGTGTCGACCGTCGCCGACGCCTCGGCCGTGGCCGCCGCGACCGACGGCGTCATCCTCGTCGTCGACCTCGAGCGCGTGCGGCGCCGCGAGCTGATGACCGCCAAGCGCCAGCTGGCCAATGCACGCGCCAGGATCATCGGCATCGTCGTCAACCGGCCCAACGCCGACTTCCCGGTCTACTACATGCCTCAGGAGGATCTGGCGCCCGAGGCCGGGCTGACCCAGCGCTCGGGCTGACTGACGCGCTGCCGCCGCTCGGCGGCGCTGCTCTTCGAGGCCGCGACGAGCGTCGCCACCACGAGCACGAGGGCCAGCGCCGCGATCACGAGCGCGCCCGCCGCGGCGATCGCGCGATCGCTGGTGTCCATCGACACGCGGTACGACGCAATCCAGACAGCCGCACCGGCGAAGAGCACGCAGCCCGTGCCCGCTGCGACGAGCCAGCCGAATGGCGGGAGCGGCTCGGCCTCGGGATCGCCGACCTCCTCGACGCCCTTGAGCCACACGATCGCGAGCGAGACCCAGAGTCCGGCGACGAGGAAGCCCGCTGCTACGTCGGACGGGTAGTGCCACGTCAATGCGAGCGTCGCATAGGCGAGCGCGACCGTCATGCAGAAGCCGACGAACCCCGCGGCGGCCCGATAGGTGGGCGGGGCGACCAGCACGGCGCACAGCGCGATCGTCATCGCCGCCGTGCCGTGGCCGCTCGGCCAGGCGGCGCCATCGACCTGTTCCCAGTAGAGCCATGCGGCGTAGCGCGGCTGAGCCAGCAGGTGCTTGAGGACCTGCGTCGTCGCGCCCGAGCCCAGCAGGACGACACCGGTGGCCAGCGCCCGCCACTTGAGGCCCCGGGCGAGCGCGACCGCGATGCACGCCAGCCCCATGCACGCGTAGGGAACCGGATCCACGATCAGCGCGATGACCCTGATCTGTTCGTAAAGGCGATCGGGCGCGAGCCCGCTGAAGCCCTGCATGATCGTCGCGTCGTCATTGTGGGTGGCCTGGACCTTGAGCGCGAGCACGCCGACCACGACGATGCCGACCGCGCAGCTGACGGCCGTCACCAGGGCGACGGTCCGGCTCCGGTCGGCTGCCGGTGACGCCGACCTAGCCACCGCGACGGCCCAGCCGCTCGAGCGCCGGCCGGGCGCGGTGGGCCGCGAGCGCCCACCTTCCCTTGCGCCCGGCCTTCGTGATGCAGAAGTACGGGGTCTGCCTGCCACCGAAGCCCCGGAAGTAGTGCTCGATCGGCTCGACCATCGATCCCTCGAAGTCGAAGACGCGCGAGACCTCCGAGGCGAGGCGGATGGCCTCCCAGTACAGCAGCGTGTTGGCGCCGACCGCCTGCAGCTCGGGGTCGCGCCCGCTCACGATCGCATAGAGCGTGCGCTCGTCCCAGACGACGTACAGGGCGGCGTGCGTCCGGCCGTCCGCATCGACGGCGCCCAGGATCCGACGCGATCCGCGCGCCGCGCACGCCGCATCGAGACGCCGCAGGACCTCGAAGGAGTGCGGGAGCCTGAGGCCCTGGCGGGCGTAGGTCTGCGAGTTGAGTCGCAGCAACTCGTCGATCGGGAAGTCGTGGTCGACCTCGACGCTGCGCTGAGCCTTGCGGATCCCGCGCCGAACGTGGTCCTGAAACTCGTGCTGCACGCGGTCGAGATCCGAGAGGTCCTCGATGCGGTACGTGTACCAGACGGTCGCCTGGAAGCCGGCCCAGTAGAACGGCAGCCAGCTCTTCATGCTCGTCGCGAAGCACATGCGGAACACGTCGAAGGGCGGCAGCATCTCGATGAGCTCCTGCAGCAGCCGCTTCTCGGTCTCCAGGCGACGGGCGTACTTGCCTTCGAGCGGGGCGAACCACGGGCCGAGCGTCTGGGTGAACATCGGCTGGAGGATCATCGACAGGCCCATCCTGCGGCGCGCCGCGTAGGGCAGGCGCGCCACGACCTCGTTGCCGCGCCGCACGATGGCCTCGTGCCAGGCGCCGGGCGCGACGCAGTCCAGCCACCATGGCTGCTCGAAGATCGAGTTGACCCACGGCGCCGAATCCGCGGGCCGCTCCGTCGTGGTCATCGCTGGGGGCGTGAGCGTCTGATGCTCAGCCACATCTTGTCCTTTCCGAGCGCGAGGTCCTGCAGAAGCCACCACGCCGCGACGGGCCTGTGCGTGACGTCGGTAATCCCGTACGGCGCTCCAGCGTGACCATACGGGACGTACACCCGGATCGGCACCCCCAGTCGTCGAGCTGTGCGGGCCGGTGCACCGAACGGCATGCCGAAGAAGAGCTCGACCGTGGACGGGGTCCCCGCTGCGTTCAGACGCCGCAGTGATTCGGTCAGGAGGGCGACGTCGTGGGTCGCCACGCCGACGCCGCCGCTGTGGCCGCACAGCCGGTCGACCACCCCGAGGAAGCCTCGGGCCGGGTCGAGCCCGTTCGCGGCGGGGTCGGCCCATTGGCCCTTGATGATGCGGACCCGCAGCCCGAGCCGCTCCGCCAGCGAGGCATCGGCGGTGCTGCGCTGCCAACGCCCCGGCAGAGTGATGCCGATCTGGCCGGCGCGCGGCGCGGCCTGCAGCAGCCGCCAGGTGGCGTCGACCGTCTCGGGCGCCAGAGCGTCGATGTGCAGCGGCCGCTCGGTCCGCGCCGATGCCGCGTCGAGCTCGGCGAAGAGGCCGGCATCGAACTCGAGCGCCGAGAGCTTCACCGACACGTAGCAGTCGGTGCCGTCCGCCGAGAGGCCCTCGAACGCGCGCAGGTGCACGTCGGCGACGTCGCGCGGACGCTCGCCCGGGCCGGCCATGTAGCCCGCGATCGACGGCAGGCCATAGCCCGCGAGGCGTCGGCAGACGTCGAGCGCTCGGTCGAGCTCACCCGCCCCGTAGGCCGAACTGCGACGCCGGCGCAACGGCTCTGACCACGTCAGGGCGTCGACCCCCGCTGCACCTGGACCGGGCGGCGCGCGGACTTCGTTGCCAGCCAGTCCCCGGCCCACCCGTTCAGCGTGATCAGCGCGCTCGCCACCCGACGGCCCTCCGGCGTCGAGGTGTTCATCCCGAGGTCGAGCGCGATGAGGGTTGCGCCGGCGTCGCGGAACCAGCGCACGAACGCAGCGAAGTCCTTCGACCGGCTGAGCAGCCGCGCGTCCCTGACGACGAGGCCCTCGGCCTCGCCCGCCGCGATCCGCTCGAGCGCGCGGGCGATGCCGGGCCGCTCGAGGATGCTGCCGTTGCTGTGGTCGCACACGATCTCGGTGAGCTCCCAGCCCGAGCGCTCGCACGCACGCACGATGTCGCGCTCGGGCGCGCGGCTGGTCGTGGCCTGGGCCGTGATGTACCCGATCACCAGCGCGCCGTGGCCGAACTGGGACGCCGGCCTCGGCAGCGAGTCGGGCACGGGCATCGCACGCGGCGCCGTGACGTGCGCGGCGAGCGCCTCTCCGTTGCCGTTGACGGCGATCCCCGGCGCGTGGCGCCGGCGCTCGCGGCCGTGCATGAAGCCGACGAGCGCGCTGACGCCGGCGACCAGGAGCCAAATGATCAGCAGCGATCCACTCGCATGGTGGGCGCCCACCGCGGCGAATGCGCTGGCCGGAACGATGATCGCGGCCGTCGCCGCCACGATCATCGCAACTGCTGCCTTGGTTCGTGTCCCCTTCCGGGTGCGGAATCGATTGCTTGTCATTTCCTTTCCCCCCTTCCGTGATGCCTCTGGACCGTGCCGGCGTCTGAACGCGCGCAGCACTGACTGACCCCCGGTTGCCCGGAGATCAGTCGGGGCGCGGCTGGGGGGAGACGAAGCAGGTCGGCGCGGAGAAGACGAACCGCGCGCGGTGGCGACGCAGCTCGCACGCCGCATAGGCCACGACCGCCACGAGGACGGCGTAGAGGAGGCCCGACGCGGCGCCCCCGGCCGGCGCCGAGGCCGCGGCGCCGAACATGGCCTGGTCGGGCGGGCCGAGCGGAACGCCGGGGCCGTGCTCGCCGCCGCCGGTGCTCTCGGGCGCGGGTGGTGGATCGTGTCCGGGCGCGACCGTCGGCTTCGATGGGCGGCTCGGCGGCGACGTGCCCCGTCCGTGCGGGGTGGCGCCGACCGTGGCGGCGATCGCCGCGTGGGTGGCGGGGCGCAGCGACAACGACGCGAGCGCAACGCCTGCGCCGGTGGCCCCGCGCGCCGGCTTGCCCGCACGCTCGCGCGCCGACGCGGCCTGCAGGCGGGGGCGGCGGGTGGCCGCTCTGGCCTTGAGCTTCGCCGGCGCGGGCGTACGGCTCGTGCTCGCGCGCGGCTGCGCCCCGCCCGGCGGCGCGGGCGGCGTGGGCGGCGTGGGCGTCGCCGTGGCGTGCGCAGGTGCGGCGCTCTGGCCGGCCGCCTGGACCGTCGCCTGCGCGGCGCCGCCGTCGGCGGTGGCGCTCGCCCGTGTCGCGGGAGCGGGATCCGGCGCGGACTTCGTGTCGCTCGTGCCGCCGGCGGCGGGCGCGGGGCTCTTCGCCGTGTCCGTGGAGCCCGGAGCAGCCGGCGCGGTGCCCGTACCCGTGCCCGGCTGCGTGCTGCCGGCATCCGGCGGCGTCGCAGCCGGCGGCGCGGGCGAGGTGGGGGGCGTGGGTGCGGTCGAGTCGCCGGTCGTGGGCGCGGTCGGAGTGGTGGTCGACGAGTCGCCCGTTCCGGTCCCGCCGGGCGTCACCGGCGTGGTGGCGGGCAGCGCCGGCTGATCGGCGGGCAGCGCGGACTCGGCCGCCGTGGCCGCCGTGGCGGCGGAACCCGCGGCAATGGCTGCGAGCAGCAGCGCGACAAGCATGCGCCTACGCGTGCTGTGGACTCCACCCAAGGCTGATGCCCCCCAGTCCAGGCAAGTGCGCGTCCCTTTTCAGTTATCGGGGAACGGATGCGACGTGTCTGCTGCGCAGCGTAGCCGTCCGAGCGCCCGCTGGCTAGCCGTTCGTCGTCCAACGGACCTGCCGTTGGACCGGATGACGGCGCCGCTCGTCAGGTCAGCGGCGCCGCCGGGTCAATGCACCGGTTGTCCGATTGACGGCGACGGGCTGTCTGAGGGCGAGTGTCCGGAACGTTGCGAGGAGGACGCGCACGTCACGGCCGACATCGAGCCGGCTCGCGTACAGGCGGTCGAGGCCGACTTTCTGGGGCAGCAGCTCGTTGACGTAATGGCCGTGCACGTCCTCGGGGTTCAGGATGTTGACCTCGCGCGCGAAGGCGAGCTGGGTGTAGCCGGTCAGCCCGGGCCGGACCGTGAGGATCACCGCGTAGTCGTCGGCGAAGCGCGCGACGAAGTCCGGCGACTCTGGGCGCGGACCCACGAGGCTCATATCGCCGCGCAGCACGTGCCAGAGCTGAGGAAGCTCGTCGAGCTTGGTGCGGGCAAGCCACTCGCCCACACGGGTGAAGCGCTCGTCGCCGGCGATGGTCAGCGCACCGCCGCTCGCGGTCGCGTGCATCTTGCGGAACTTGAGCATCTGCAGCCGGCGGCCGCGAAAGCCCACGCGCTCGGCGCGGTAGAAGACCGGCCCCCGGGAGTCGAGCACGACGACGAGGGCGAGGGCCAGGAACAGCGGCGACAGCACCACGAGCGCGATTGCGGCGACGATCGCGTCCATCGCGCGCTTCGTCGCGGCGCGAACCGCGTCGGCCCCGCGACGGCGCTCCGGCATCGGCTCCACGACGACCGCACCCAGGGAGCGCGACCTCTCCTCATCCCTGATCGCACTCTCCATCCATCCGAGGCTACGGCACGACCCCGTGATCGTGCAACAGGCTTCACTAGAGTGCGCACGCAGTGGTCCGACCGACGCTGGTCACGGGAGGGGCCGGCTACCTGGGGGTGCCGGTTGTCGACGAGCTCTCCTCCGCGGGGTGGGCGGTGCGCGTGCTCGACGCGCTCCTGCACGACGGTCAGCCCGGGTTGGTGGCGCAGCTGGAGGAGCGCGGAGTCGAGGTCATGCGCGGCGACGTGCGCGATCCCACCGTGCGCCGCGACGCCCTCGACAAAGTCGAGCAGGTCGTGCATCTGGCGGCGATCGTCGGCGACCCCGCGTGCGCCCGCGACCCCGAGCTCGCGGAGGCCGTCAACGTCGAGGGGACCAACAAGCTGGTCGCCGAAGCCCGCGCCGCCGGCGTGCGCCGCTTCGTGTTCGCCTCGACGTGCTCGAACTACGGACGGCTCGATGACCCGACGGTCCCAATCGACGAAGACGGCGCGTTGGCACCCGTCTCGCTGTATGCGCGGCAGAAGGTGGCCATGGAGCGCGCGCTGCTCGCCGACGCGGATGGCCCGATGGACGTCACCTGTCTGCGCTTCGCCACGCTCTACGGCGTCGCCCCGCGGATGCGCTTCGACCTGACCGTCAACGAGTTCACGCGCGACCTGTGGTCCGACCGCGGCCTGGAGGTGTTCGGCGAGCAGTTCTGGCGCCCCTACGTCCACGTGCGCGACGCGGCCCGCGCCATTCGCATCGTGCTCGACGCGCCCGGTGAGGACGTCGCGGGCAAGGTGTTCAACGTCGGCCGCTCCGGCGAGAACTACCGCAAGCTCGACCTGGTCGAGCTGATCCGCTCCCAGACGGACCGCGGGACGGTCTCCTTCGTCCACCGCAGCGAGGATCCGCGCGACTACAAGGTGTCGTTCGACCGGATCGCCCGCGTCCTCGGCTTCACCACCGAGATGACGGTCCCCGACGGGATCGCCGAGATCATCGCCGCGCTCGACGCGGGCCGCTTCGCCGATCCGTTCGGGCCGGCGCACACCAACATCCCCTGATCGCGGCCCGGTACCGTTGGAGCATGGGCGAGTGGAGGGTGCCGCTGGCCGACGTGGTCGTGACCGAGGACGACATCGCGGCCGTCGCCGACGTCTACCGCGGCGGATGGCTCAGCATGGGCCCGCAGACCGAGGCGCTCGAACGCGAGTTCGCGGCCTATGCCGGTGTGCGTCACGCGCTTGCGGTGGCCAACGGCACCGCGGCGCTGCACCTCATCTGCGCGGCTGCGGGGCTCGGGCCGGGCAATGAGGCGATCGTGCCGTCGATGACCTTCGTGGCCACGGTCAACGCCATCGCATACACCGGGGCTACGCCGGTGTTCGCCGACGTGGTGAGCGTGACCGAGCCGTGGCTCGATCCCGGCGCGGTCGAGGGCGCGCTGACCGAGCGCACCAGCGCGATCATGACGATGACCTACGGCGGGCATCCGGGCGCCACCGCCGACGTCGCCGCGCTTGCGCGCGACCGCGGGGCGGTGTTGCTCGAGGACGCGGCGCACGCGGTCGGCTCGCGCCTGGGCGACCGCCATCTGGGCACGCTCGGCCTGGCCGGCGCCTTCAGCTTCTTCTCGAACAAGAACCTCGCAGTGGGCGAGGGGGGCATGGTCGTCACCGACGACGACGAGGTCGCCGCTCGGATGCGCCTGCTGCGCTCGCACGGCATGACGACGCTGACCTGGGATCGCCACCGCGGGCACGCCTCGGGCTACGACGTCGTCGATCTCGGGTTCAACTACCGCATCGACGAGCCGCGCGCGGCCCTCGCGCGCCGGCGCCTGGCACGCCTGGATGCCGACAACGCCCGCCGTGCCGAGCTCGACGCGCGCTACCGCGAGCTGCTGGCCGGCGTCGATGGGCTGACCGCGGCGCTGCCGCCCGTGCCCGACGCCGTGCTCGCCCACCACCTCTTCACGATCGTGCTCGACGACGGCGTCGATCGCGAGCGCTTCCGCGAGGCCATGGCGGCGCGCGGCGTGCAGACGAGCGTGCACTACCCGCCCGTGCACCGCTTCTCGATCTACGCCGCTGCGGGCGCCGACCTGCCCGTCACCGAGGCCTACGCCGCGCGCGCCGTAACGTTGCCGTTGTTCGCCACCATGACGCTCGCCCAGCAGGACGAGGTCGTCGACGCCGTGCGCGCGGCGCTCGCCGGACGCGCGGCGGCTACAGCCTCACCAGGACGCGGTGCCTGAAGACCTTCGTCGTCTTGCCGGCGACGACCGTGACCCTGAGCGTGAACGTCCTTCGCTTCAGGCCGCGGGCGCGCAGTGACCGCCACGCCTTCTGTTTGAGCGTCACCCGGACAGTGCGTGTGCCCGCGTTGCGCACGACACGGGCGGTCCCGACCACGGTCTTGCCATCAAGGAGTTGGGCCTTGATGACCGAGTGGCGGGTGATGCGAACCGACGCCGCGGCCCAGCCCCGGCCGACCCTGACGCCGACGAGTGCGGCACCGCGCGGAAGGCTGACCTTCGACACCTCCGACGCGGGGATCGACGGTGACAAGCCCGTGGATCCCTGGCTGGAGCCTGAACCTGAGCCTGAGCCTGAGATCTTCACGTTCGTAAAGGCGCAGGTCTGCTCGTAGGTGCTGTTGTTGTGCTGGACGGTGACCTTGTTGTTGGCCAGGTCCTTCGTGAACTCGCCGGGGGCGCCGACGCCGATGCACTGGATGTCCTCGGTCCGCCAGCCCTGGGTCACCATCTGGATGGTGTATGTCGTGCCGTACCGGGTTGGGTCCACGCCGAAGCTCGCGCCGCAATGCTCGGCATCCTGCGGCAGGACGCACTGCTCGTCGGGCAGCGGAAAGTCGGGGATGAGCGGGTTGCGGTCGGGCGTCGACAATCGGTACATGATCGACGTCGGATCCCCGGCCGGATCGTTGTGGTTGATGACCCGCAGCGTCGCGTTCGCGCTCGGCGCGGCGACCCCCATCAGTAGAAGGATCGCAACCGTCAGCGTCGCGATCCGGTCCGGTCGGCGACCATGCCGACCGCTCGGCGCCCCCAATGTCATACCGGGAGCCTTACCGGCGTACGATCGCCGTGTCAACGTCGAACTGATCCGTCACGCCATTTTTGGGCGTTTTTGGCGCATAGCGCTCGCCTTCTGTTGTTTGGCCCTCGCAGGCGCGCCTGCGCCTGCGCGCGCCGATCCCGACACGCGCGTGCTCGTGCGCTTCGCGGCCGACACGTCGCCCGCACAACGCGCCGCCGTGCGCAGCCGGGGCGGCGTCGCGCGCGAGGCGATGCTCGCCCTCAGGGGGCTCGAGCTCGTGACGCCCAAGGTTGGTGTCAGCGTCGGTGACGCCGTGGCCGGCCTCGAGCGCATGAACGGCGTGCTCTACGCCGAGCCGGACGCCGTCCGCACCGCGAGCGCGGTGCCGAACGATCCGAACTATCCCCAGCAGTGGGGGATGGCCGCGATCAACGCGCCCGCGGCGTGGGACATCACGACGGGCTCGCCGCAGGTCACCGTCGCGGTCGTCGACACCGGCATCGACGCGACCGACGCGGATCTCGCGCCCAACCTCTGGACGAACCCCGGCGAGTCGGGAGGCGGGCGCGAGACCAACGGTATCGACGACGACGGCGACGGGCGCGTCGACGACGTCCACGGCTGGGACTTCGTCAGCGGCGACGCCCTGCCGCAGGACGGCAACGGGCACGGCACCCACGTGGCGGGCACGATCGCCGCGCGCGGCAACGACGGCGTCGGCATCGCGGGCGTCAGCTGGTCGGCGGGTCTCATGCCCCTGCGCGTGCTCGACAACGCCGGCCGCGGCTCCGTGTCCAACACCCTGAGCGCATATGCCCTCGCCGCCCGCGACGGGGCGCGCGTGGTGAACGCGTCGCTCGGCGGCGGCAGCTTCTCCCGCGCCGAGTACGACACGATCGCGGCGGCACCGAACACGCTGTTCGTCGTCGCCGCCGGCAACGACGGGCGCAACAACGACACGCGGGCGGAATATCCGTGCGACTACAACCTCGCCAACCTGATCTGCGTCGCGGCCTCCGACCACGACGACTCGCTCGCCTCGTTCTCCAACTACGGCGCCACGACCGTCGACCTCGCGGCGCCGGGCGTGGACGTCCTCAGCACCTCGCCGGGCAATGCGTATACGCAGGAGGACGGCACCTCGGCGGCCACGCCGTTCGTGAGCGGCGCGGCGGCGCTGGTGCTGGCGCGCAACCCCGCGATCGGCGTGGCCGGCGTGCGCGGGGCGCTGCTCGGCACCGTCGCGAAGGTGCCGGCGCTCGCGGGCGTCTTGACCTCGGGCGGCAGGCTCGACGCCGCCGCGGCGCTGGCTGCCGTGCCCGCCCCGGCGCCGCCGGCCGCGCCCGCGCCGGCGCCGGCCGCGGCCCAGCCGCCGGGGGCGGCCACCGGCCGCTCCGCGCTCAGCCTCGCGCTGCACATCCGCGGCGCCCGGCTGCGCGTCGTCCGCGGGCACGGGCTGCGCGTCGCGCTCACGGTCTCGGAGGCGTGCCGCGTGTCGGTCGTGCTGAAGGTCGGCCCGCGCAGGCAGAAACGCCTGCACCTGCGCTCGCGTGTGCTCGGGCGCGCCGGTGTGCGCCTGCACGCGGCCGGCAAGCGCTCGGTGACCGTGCACCTCTCGGCACGCGCCGCCCGGGCGCTGCGGCGGGTGTCGCGGCTGCACGTCACCGTGCTCGCCATCGCCACCGACGCCGCGGGCCATCACCGCGAGATCAGGCGCGAGGTGACGCTCACCCGCTAGCCGTGGGCGCCGAACGTCCCTGACGTAACAACCCTGTTGTTACATCGCGGACGTTCGTCGCCGGTGGAGGTCAGGCGGCGCTCTTGATGACCGCGATCGTGGCGCCCGAGGTGATCGGGTCGCCCTCCTTGACCGCGAGCTGCTCGATCACGCCCGCCTTGTGGGCGGTGATCTCGTTCTCCATCTTCATCGCCTCGATGATGCAGACGAGCTGGCCTTCCTCGACCGTCTGTCCCTGCTCGACGAGGACCTTCCACATGTTGCCCTGCAGCGGCGAGGTGAGCTCGTCCGCTCCTCCGGCGGCGCCGCCGGCGGCGCGCGCCGCGCGGCGCGGCGCCGAGCGGCCCGGCGGCGCGGCCCCGTTGGCGGCGACCCCGCCGCCGCCGAAGGGCGGCCCGATCACCTTGACGTCGAACTTGCGCCCCGAGACCTCGACCGTGTAGCTCTGCTCGACGGTCTCCTCGTCCTCGCCGTCCGCGGGCGTCGAGGCCTTGGGGAAGGCCAGCTGCTTGAGCCAGTCCCTATCCCCGACGAGGTCGCGGCACGTCTCGCCGTTGCGCCACTGCTCGGTGGCCAGCAACGCGCGGTGGAAGGGGATCAGCGTCTTCAACCCGCCGATCTCGTACTCGTCCAGCGCGCGCAGCATCCGCCGGGTCGCCTGCTCGCGGTCGACGTCCCAGACGATGAGCTTGGCCACCATGGGGTCGTACATCGGCGTGATCTCGCTGCCCGCCGTCACCCCGCTGTCGACGCGCACGCCGGGCCCGGCCGGCTCGCGGTAGCTCGTGATCCTGCCGGGGGCGGGGGCGAACTTCTTCGCGGCGTCCTCGGCGTTGATGCGGCACTCGATCGCGTGGCCGCGCAGCACGACGTCGTCCTGGCCGATCGACAGCTTCTCGCCCGCGGCGGCGAGGATCCCCTCGCGCACGATGTCGACGCCCGTGGCCATCTCGGTCACGCAGTGCTCGACCTGCACGCGCGTGTTCATCTCCAGGAAGAAATACTCGCCGTCCTGCAGGAGCCCCTCGATCGTGCCGGCGCCGACGTAGTCGACCGCGCGCGCGGCCTCGACGCCGATCTGGCCGATGCGCTCGCGCAGGGCAGCGTCGACGGCGGGCGCGGGCGACTCCTCGATGAGCTTCTGGTGGCGGCGCTGCACCGAGCAGTCGCGCTCGCCGAGGTGGATGACGTTGCCGTGCCGGTCGGCGAGGATCTGGACCTCGACGTGGCGCGGGTCGGGCAGGTAACGCTCGAGGTAGACCGTCGCGTCGGAGAAGAACTTCTCGCCCTCGCGGGCGGCGCCCTCGAACGCGTCCTGCAGCTGGTCCTCGGACAGCGCGACCCGGAAGCCCTTGCCGCCCCCGCCGCCGGCCGCCTTGATCGCGACCGGGTAGCCGACCGACTCCGCGATCACCGCGCGCGCGTCGGCGACCGACTCGACCGGCTCGGTCGTGCCGGGCACGATCGGCACTCCGGCGTCGCGCATGATCT
>DATBKW010000277.1:0-6028 GCA_036555665.1 Solirubrobacteraceae bacterium
AGCGGCAGCCCGGGCTTCAACCCCCAGCCGTCGACCAAGGAGGAGATCGTCGCGCTGTACCACGAGGCGTATTAGCATCCGCACAGCTGTGCGCATGGCGAACACAAGGGGCCGTCACTCGTGAACGTCTTCGACGACATCCAGTTCTACCTCTTCAACCACCATCACTACATCGACGAGCCCTCCGACTCGGATCGCTACGAGTCCACGTGGGTCACCTACCCCAACGCGAACTTCGACCCCGAGATCGCCCACGAGCTCTACCAGCGCTGGACGCGCGAGATGCTGCTCGCCGAGGAGCTCGGCTTCGACGCGATCGCGGTCAACGAGCACCACCAGACGATCTTCAGCATGCAGCCGGCGACGTCGGTGCGCGCGGGCTACCTGGCCGCGCTGACCAAGCGCGTGAAGATCCTCGTCGCGGGCGTGCCGATCAACCTGTCGTGGCCCTCGCGGGTGGCGGAGGAGTACGCGATGCTCGACGTCATGTCGGGCGGGCGGATGGAGTACGGCTTCCCGCTGGGCACGGGCATGGAGTACTGGTCCAACGCCGGGCAGATCAACCCCACGACGGCGCGGGCACGGTTCCGCGAGAACCTCGGCGTGATCCTGCGGACGTGGACCGAGGACGGCCCCGTCCGCCACGACGGCGAGTTCTACAGCTACCGCCATCTCAACGTGTGGCCGCGGCCACTGCAGAAGCCCTATCCGAAGCTCTACATCGTCGGGTCGGGCAGCCAGGAGACGATCGACGTCGCCACCGACTTCCGCGCCGGCTATTCGATCGTGTTCACGCCGATCGAGCAGCAGCTCAGAGCCATGGCGAACTTCCGCGAGCAAGCCGAGGCGAAGGGCTGGACCGTGCAGCCCGACGACACGATCTTCACCGTCATCTGCTACGTCGCCGACACCGACGAGGAGGCGGTGCGCGAGGCGCGCCCGCACATCGAGAAGTTCTTCTCGTGGATGCACCGCGTCCCGCCGCACCTGCTCTCGCCGCCGGGGTACGTGTCGCGCGCCGAGTACCTGCGGCGGGCACAATCCGCAGCGCTGGCCCACGGCACGCGCGCCACGTGGGACGACATGGTCTCGATCGGGCGGATCATCTGCGGCTCGCCCGCCACCGTCGCCGACACGCTCGCGCACTGGGCCCAGGAGGCGAGGTGCAGCCGGATGCTGATGGTCCTCCAGCACGGCGACATGCCGGAGTGGAAGGCCGTCAAGAACATGCACATGTTCGCCAAGGAGGTCATCCCGCGCGTGCGGGCGCGCGCCACCGGCGGGCAGGCCGAGAAGGTCATGGCGGGGGTCAAGTAGCGATGGCCGCCTACCGCGAGCAGCGCTTCACGATCCGCGACATCGAGACCGTCGTGCAGATCGCGGGCGACGGCGACCCGCTCGTCTACTTCCACGGCGCGGGGACGGTGACCGGGTTCGACGCGCTGCTGCCCCTGGCCGAGCGCTTCCGCCTGATCGTGCCCTTCCACCCCGGCTTCGGACTGTCGGCCGACGACACGACCGTCGACGACATCCACGACTACCGCCGCCACTACCTCGACCTCCTCGACGAGCTGGGCGTCGGCGAGTTCGCGCTGGCCGGCTCGTCGATGGGCGGGTGGCTGGCGGCGAACTTCGCCGTCGACCACACCGAGCGCGTCAAGCGCCTCGTGCTCGCCGCGCCGCTCGGCCTGAAGGTCGACGACCACCCGACCACCGACATCTTCGCCATCCCCGGCGACCAGGTCCTCGGCTACCTGACCGCGGACATGTCGGTCTTCGACGGACACGTTCCGATGCCGCCGACCCCGGAGTTCCTCGCCGATCGCTACCGCGAGACGACGTCGGCCGCGCGGCTGCTGTGGGCGCGCCCTTACGACCTCAAGCTTCACCGCTGGCTGCACCGCCTGACGATGCCGACCCTGATCCTGTGGGGCGATGCCGACCGGCTCATCCCGCACGAGCAGGCGCCGGTCTGGGCGGGCCTCATCCCGGGCGCGGAGGTCAGGCTGTTCCCCGGCGTCGGGCACCTGATCTTCGAGGAGAGCGCCGAGGCGCTCGACGCCCTCGGCGCGTTCGTCGGCGAAGAGCTGGCCGTGTAGTGGGTCTTCTCGTGACGTTACGCCGGGAAGCCCGGGATGCCGGCGCCGCCGGGCAAGGACGGGGCACCGACGGCGAAGCCGTTGGTCCCGAAGGAATACCGGAGGTATTTCGAGGGTCGAGGACGCCGGCCGGCGGTGATCGGCGCCCGGGATTTCCGGTGGAGCGTTGCGAGAGGGCCGACTAGTGGGCGAGGAGCGCCCGCAGTCGCTGCAGTCGCTCGAGCGGGGCATCGCGGTCATCCAGGTCTTCTCGCGCGATCGGCCGGCGCTGACGCTGAGCGAGGTCGCGCGGCTGACCGGCATCACCCGCGCGACGGCCCGGCGGATCCTGCTGACGCTCGAAGAGGTCGGCCACGTGCGCTCGGATGGGCGCCTGTTCTCGCTGACCCCGCGCGTGCTCACCCTCGGCTGGGCCTATCTGTCGTCGCTGAACCTGTGGGAGACCGCGCAGCCGATGATGGAGGAGCTCGCACGGCGCACGAACGAGTCGTGCTCGGCGGCCACGCTCGACCTGCCCGACATCGTCTATGTCGCGCGCGTGCCGACGCGGCGAATCATGACCATCTCCCTCGGCGTGGGCACGCGCCTGCCGGCGTGCCATACCGGGATGGGCCGCGTGCTGCTGGCCGACCTGCCCGACGATGAGCTCGGCGCGTTCCTGGCCGAGGCCGAGCTCGAGCCGTTCACCGAGCACACGATCACCGATCCCGCCCGCCTGCGCGAGGTCATCGAAGGCGTGCGCGAGAACGGCTGGGCGCTGATGGACCAGGAGCTCGAGCTGGGCCTGCGCTCGGTGGCCGCGCCGCTTCGCGCGGACGGGCACACGATCGCGGCGCTCAACGTCGCGGTGGGCGCCCCGCGGGTCGCGCTCGACGAGCTGCGCGGCGCGATCCTGCCCGAGCTGCTGAGGGCCGCCGAGCGCATCTCGGCGGCGCTGGAGCGGGCGCGGAACGGCACCGCACAAGACGCGCCATCTCCGGTTTCCTGAGACCATTGACGGGTCACCCTGCCGGGAGTACGGTCCAGGGCCGTCCCATTGCGCACATGTGTGCGCGATGCGAACAGCGGGAGAGAGGAGACCAGTCCTCGTGAGCACACCTGCGGTCGCCGCCGACGTGACCACTGGTCTGCGCGGTCGGCCGGGCCGGGTTGCGAGCTCGCCTGCGCTACGCCTGATCGGCAAACGGCTGGCCACGGCGATCCCCGTGCTCTGGGGCGTCACGTTCCTGACCTTCCTGGTCGTCAACCGCCTGCCGGGCGACGCGGCGCAGCAGCTGCTGGGCATCAACGCCACGCAGCAGCAGATCAACGAGCTGCGCGCCAAGCTCAACCTCGACGAGCCGTTCCTGAGCCGCTACTTCTCCTGGCTCGGCCACACGCTCACCGGCGACCTCGGCAGCTCGTTCGCCAGCGACCAGTCGGTCACCTCGATCCTCAGCGAGCGCCTGCCGGTGACCTTCGAGTTGCTGGCCTACGCGCTGATCGTCTCGCTCATCTTCACCGTCCCGGTCGCGCTCATCGCCGCGCGCCGCCCCAACGGGATCGTCGACCGCGTGACCATGGCGATCAGCATGGCCGGCCTGTCGGTGGCCAACTACGTCCTCGCGCTGATCCTCGTCTACGTCTTCGCGGTCAAGCTCGACGTGCTGCCGGCCATCGGGTACGTCAACCCCAGCGACGGGCTGGGGCCGTTCCTGAAGTCGCTGACCCTGCCGGCGATCTCGATCGGCTTCCCGCTGTTCTGCTTCTACACGCGCCTGCTGCGCGCGGACATCCTCGAGCAGATGCAGGGCGAGGACTACGTCGTCACCGCGGCGGCCAAGGGCGTCGGGCCGTGGCGGGTCCTCGTTCGCCACGCGCTGCCCAACTCGCTCTTCGGCCTGCTCACCGTCGTGGGCCTGAACATCGGCACGCTGATCGGCGTCACCGTGATCATCGAGTCGATCTTCGCGCTGCCCGGCATCGGCCAGGCGCTCGTCGAGGCGATCAACAACCGCGACCTCCTCGTCGTGCAGGGGATCGTCCTCGTGCTCGCGGTCGTCGTCGTGATCGCCAACCTGATCACCGACCTGCTCTACGCGGTCCTCGACCCGCGGATCCGCTATGGCCGCACAGCTGCCTGAGGCCGACGCGCAGGTACCGTCGCTCGCCCTGGCGCCGGCCGGGGCCGAGTTCACCGCGCCGCGGCGGGGCTGGCTGCGCTCGCTGGACGTCGTCATCCCCGCGGCGATGCTCGGCTTCCTGCTCTTCCTCTTCTTCGTCTGGCCGCTGTTCGGGACGGTCGGCAAGCCCACCGGCGGCAACATCCTCGACGCGAACATCGATCCGTTCTCCTCCGGGCACCTGTTCGGGACCGATCCGGTCGGCAACGACATCTGGTCGCGGATCCTCTACGGGGGGCGCAACTCGATCGAGATCGCGCTCGCCGTGCAGCTCATCGGGCTGATCATCGGCGGCAGCGTCGGCGCCTTCGCGGGTTACTGGGGCGGCCTCATGGACTCGGTGCTGATGCGCGTTCTCGACGTGCTCATCGCCTTCCCCGCCCTCGTGCTGGCGCTGGCCATCGCCGAGAACCTCGGGCCGAGCAAGACCCACACGATCATGGCGCTGTCGTTCTTCAGCGTCCCGGCCTTCGCGCGGATCTCACGCGCGGCCACGCTGCGCCTGCGCGAGCGGACGTTCATCCTCGCGGCGCGGCTGTCGGGCACCGGCAACGCCCGCGTGCTGCTGCGCCACGTCGCGCCCAACGTCCTGCCCCAGCTCGTGACCTTCGGCCTGCTGGGGATGGGCGTGATCATCATCCTCGAGGGCGCCCTGAGCTTCTTCGGGCTCGGCATCCCGCCGCCCAACCCGAGCTGGGGCAACATGATCTTCGACGGTCAGAGCATCCTGTCCGCCGAGCCGCGGCTCGTGCTCGTCCCGAGCGCCTTCCTGTTCGTGACCGTGCTGTCGTTCAACCTGCTCGGCGACGCGCTGCGCTCGCGGTGGAGCGCGGTATGAGCGAGGACGCGCTGCTCGAGCTGCGTGACGTGCGCGTGGCCTTCGACCAGGGCGGGCGCCGTGTCATCGCTGTCGACGGCCTCAGCTACTCGATCGCGGCAGGCAGGACACTGGCGCTCATCGGGGAGTCGGGCTCGGGCAAGACGGTCAGCTCGCGCGCGGTGGTCGGGCTGCTGCCGCCCACAGCGAAGGTGACCGGGTCGATCCGCTTCGAAGGCCAGGAGCTGGTGGGGCTCTCCGAGCGCCAGATCCGCCGTCACCGCGGCGCCAGCGTCGCGATGGTCTTCCAGGACCCCGCGCGCTCGCTGAACCCGACGATGCGCATCGGCGCGCAGGTGGCCGAGGCGATCCGCGCCCACCAGAAGCTCGACCGCGGCGCGGCGCGCGCCCGCGCGGTCGAGCTGCTGTCGCTCGTGCGCCTGCCCGCCGCCGAGCACCGCTTCGTCGAGTACCCGCACCAGCTCTCGGGCGGTATGCGCCAGCGCGTGGCGATCGCGATCGCGCTGGCCGCCAATCCCAGGCTGCTGATCGCCGACGAGGCGACGACCGCGCTCGACGTCACCACGCAGGCGCAGATCATGGAGCTGCTGCACGACCTGCAGCGCGAGTTCGGCATGGCGCTGGTGATGATCAGCCATGACCTCGGGCTGGCGGCGAGCTTCGCCGACGAGGTCGTGGTCATGTACGCGGGGCGCGCGGTGGAGCAGGCGCCGACGCGTGAGCTGTTCGCCAACGTGCGGATGCCCTACACGAAGGCGCTGCTCGAGGCGATCCCGCGCGTCGAGCGCCCGCCGCACGCCGTGCTGCCGGTGGTGCCGGGCCGCCCGCCCGACCTCGCGGCGCTGCCCCCGGGCTGCCCGTTCGCGCCGCGCTGTCCCAACGTGCAGGCGCTGTGCCGCGAGTCGGCGCCCCCGTTCGCCGAGGGTGAG
>DATBKW010000278.1:0-2127 GCA_036555665.1 Solirubrobacteraceae bacterium
AGCACCGGATCGGGGCCGCGCTCGAACCACGCCTCGCCCGGCCCGAAGGTGTGCTCGGCGCCCAGCGAGTCGATCGTGATCGCGCCGAACAGCAGGTAGCGGATGCCCGGCCCGGGGTGCGTGTGGCGGTACGCGATGCCGCCCGGGCCGAAGTCGACGCGGTCGCAGCGCATCAGCCAGTCGGTCGACGGGTCGAGGTCGACCTCGGCCGAGAGCAGGGCACCGCCGGGCTCGACCTCGCCGACCTCCCACACGAGCGCACGGCCGCCGACCTGCGCGGGCGCGACGCGCGCGGCGTCGGCGCCCGGGTCGTAGACGATGCGGTTGGGAGGGTCCGCGCTCACGCCGGCCCCGTGCACGGTCAGGGAGAGCCTCAATGGAAGTACTGGCCTCCGTCGATGACCATCGTCTGGCCGGTGATGAACGTCGCGCCGGGGCCGCAGAGGAAGGCGACGGCGCCGACGACGTCCTCGGGCACCTGGTCGCGCTTGATCGTGCGCGCGCTGACCGACACCTCGCGCAGGGCCTCGACGACCTCGGGGTGCTCGTTGACGCCGTCGCTCATCGTGAAACCGGGCGCCACGCAGTTGACGAGCACGTTGTCGGGACCGAGCTCCTTGGCCAGTGCGCGCGTGAGCGCGACGATCGCGCCCTTGCTGGTCACGTAGTGCAACAGGAAGGGCACGCCGCGAAACGGCGTGCCCGACGAGATGTTCACGATCCGCCCGCCGCCCTGCTCGCGCATCCGCGGCACGACCGCGCGGCAGGTCAGGAACATGCTCAGGACGTTGACGTCCATGACCTGGCGCCATTCCTCGACGGGGATCTGGTCGAACGGGCGCATGGCCAGCGACGCGTAGAGGCCGGCGTTGTTGACGAGGATGTCGATGCGCCCGCAGCGCTCGGCGGTCTGCTCGACCATCCGCGCGACGTCGTCCTCCGAGCCCACGTCGACGGTCAGGCCGACGCCGTCCTCGAAGTCCGCTGCCGCCTCGTCGGCGCCCTTGAGGTCGGCGATGACGATCCGCGCCCCGTCGTCGGCGAGCCGCTGGGCGATCGCGCGGCCGATGCCCTGCGCGCCGCCGGTGACGATCGCCACCTGGCCGGCGAGGGCGCTCATCGGATGGGCGAGAACGAGGTCGGCACGAGGATGCGGTTGCGCTGGGTGTGGAGCAGCGGCTGCAGGCGCTTGAGGAAGTCCTGCCAGCGCGCGTCGGCCTGCAGCGCCGCGCGGCGGCGGCTGCGCTCCTCGAAGGTGTCATAGCCCCACAGGTGCACGATCGAGCTCGGCTCGCCGACCTCGACGGTGAACGCACCGATGAGGTTGCCCAGGTGCTCCTGCTGCAGGTGCGTGCCCTCCTCGGCGTACATGCGCACGACCTCGTTGAGCTTGCCCGCGTAGACGTGGTAGGTGCGCTCCTCGACGATCAACGTCAGGCCCCTCCGAGCGCGCCCTTGATCTCCGCGCAGGTGGCGACCTTGGCCACGTTGGTCATCGCGTAGTTCAGGGCGGCGTGCTGCCACTCGTCGCCGGTGGTCGAGGTGCCGTCGGAGGCGACGACCACCTCGTAGCCGGCATCGGCGCCGTGACGCGCGGTGTGCTCGATCGACATGTTCGTCCACGCGCCGGTGATGAGCAGCGTGTCGGCGCCGAGGCCGCGTAGGAGGATGTCCAGCCGCGTCTCGTAGAAGCCGTTCATCCGCATCTTCTCGACGACGTGGTCGCCGTCCTGGGGCTCGAGGCCCTCGGCGGGGGCCGCGCCCCACGTACCGCGCACCAGCGCGTTGGCCTCCTTGACGCCCTGGAACAGCGGCGCGTTCTGCTTCAGCCCCGCTGCGCCCTCCTCGACGAGGTACCAGATGTGGATGACCGGCACGCCGGCGGAGCGGCAGGCGGCGGCGAGGCCGGCGACGTTGCCCACGACGTTCTGGGCCGTCGCGTGAGCGGGCGCGCCCGAGTCGGCGAACGCCCCGCCCTCGATCATCACGTCGTTCTGCAGGTCCTGGATGATCAGCGCGCAGCGCTTGGGGTCGAGCTGCAGGACTTCGTCGCTCACTGATGCCTCACTTCATGTAGGGGAGTCGGTTGCCGGAGACCTTGCAGGTGATGCGGTAGACCGAGGTCGT
>DATBKW010000279.1:0-10316 GCA_036555665.1 Solirubrobacteraceae bacterium
CTACTTCGACACGATGACCACGACCCCATACACGACGCCGCCGGCGAAGACGAACGCCGCGAGGGCGGCGACCACGAAGTAGGCCGACGCCGTGCGGTGGCGGTCGGCGCGGCGGTGATCGGCGGCGCGGGTGGCGCCCAGGATGAGGGTGGCGAAGCTGACGGCCACCGCCACGCCGGCGAGTGCCGCCGCCCACACGAGCTCGAAGAGCTGGTTCCAGTCGATCGAGGCGACGCTCATGCGTCGGCCGTGAGGACCTGCCCGCGCGCCACGCGCCGCCCGAAGAAGGCGAGCACGACGCCGAGGATCGAGAGCGCCACGACGATCGGCCCGAGCGCGCCGGTGCCGAAGATCGAGCTCACGCCGTAGACGAGCGCGCCGATCAGCGCCGCCGCGGGCAGCGTGAGGACCCACGCCACGGCGATGTTGCCCGCCACGCCCCAGCGCACGGCGGACAGCTTTGTCGCGGCGCCGGCCCCCATGACGCCGCCCGACATCACGTGCGTGGTCGACAGCGGGTAGCCGAGGTGCGAAGCGACGAGGATCACGGCGGCGCCCGAGCCCTGCGCGGAGAAGCCCTGCGCCGGATCCATCTTGATGATCCGGGTGCCGACGGTGCGGATAATCCGCCAGCCGCCGGTGTAGGTCCCGACCGCGATGGCGGCCGCCGAGGACACGATGACCCAGGTGGGGACGTCGAAGTCGTTCGCGGGCAGGTTGCCGTGGGCGATCAGGGCGAGCGTGATGATGCCCATGGTCTTCTGGGCGTCGTTGGTGCCGTGGGCCAACGAGAACATCGAGCCCGAGACGAGCTGCCCGAGGCGGTAGGAGCGGTTGACGGGGCCGGGCCGCACGCGGCCGACGATCCGGTAGGCGATGAGGATCGCGACCCCGGCGACCGCAAAGGCGAGTACCGGCGCCACCAGGCCGGGCATGATGACCTTCTCGATCAGTCCGTCGCCCTGGATCGCGCTCGCGCCGCTCGCCGCGAAGGCCGCGCCGACGAGGCCGCCGATGAGCGCGTGCGAGGAGCTCGAGGGCAGCCCGAAGTACCAGGTGGCGAGGTTCCAGGCGATCGCGCCGATGAGGCCGGCGAAGACGACGGTGGTGGTCACGGCGTCAGACTCGACGATGCCGCTGCCCACCGTGGCAGCCACCTTCAGCGAGATGAAGGCGCCGGCGAAGTTCAGGACTGCCGACAGCGCGACGGCGAAGCGCGGCGACATGGCGCGCGTCGAGACGGAGGTCGCGATGGCGTTCGCCGTGTCGTGGAAGCCGTTGGTGAAGTCGAACACCAGCGCGGTGGCGACGACGATGACCAGGACGACGTCTGAGCTCACGAGTTCTTGATGACTACGCCGTCGAGCGTGTTGGCCACGTGCTCGCAGGCGTCGATCGCCTCTTCGAGGCGCTCGAAGATGTCCTTCCACCGAATCACGACCAGCGGGTCGATGCCGCTCTCGAACAGCGAGGCGATGGCATCGCGGCTGACGCGGTCGCCTTCGTTCTCCAGGCGGTTGATCTCGACGGTGTAATGCGAGATCGGATCGAACGTCCGCAGGCGCGGCATCGCCTCGGCGATCTGCCGCGTGGCCTGCAGCAGGATGTGGGCCAGGCGCTGGGCCTGCTCCATCGGCGCCTCGATCTTGTACAGGCCGAGGTAGTCGGCAACCTCGTCGATGAGGTCGATGATGTCGTCCAGCGCGCTGACGAGCGCGAGAACGTCCTCGCGGTCGATCGGCGTCACGAACGTCGAGTTCAGCCGCTGGTGGACGTCGTGCGTGATCCGGTCGCCGTCCTGCTCGCAGATGACGATGTCCCGCGACAGGTCGGCCCTGTCGGGGTAGTGGGCGAGCATCTGGTCCAGGAGGTCCGCGCCACGCATGATGTTGGCGGCCGCCTCCTCGAAGAGGTCGAAGAAGACGTGGTCCTTGCCGGTGAAGACCTGGGACAGGCGGGCCATGCCGGGGGCCACACTAGCGGGTGGTACCGCTGTGAAGGCCGCCCCGGCCGGGCGGGCGGGGCGCTACAGGTCCGTCAGCGCCTCCCGGAACGCCGCGAGCTCGGGCTCCTCGATCGAATAGCCGTGCTCGGGGCCGGGATAGCGGCGGGTGCGCACGTCCTCGGCGTAGGCCATAACGCCGTCGTTCATCTCCCGCTGGAGGTTCGCGTACCGCTTGACGAAGCGCGGGCCGAGGCCATCGCGGATGCCCAGCAGGTCATGGAAGACGAGGACCTGGCCGTCGGTCGACGGGCCGGCGCCGATGCCGATGACGGGCACCTCCATGCGCGGCATGATCTCGGCGGCGACCGCCGACGGGATCGCCTCGAAGACGATCGCGAAGCAGCCCGCCTCCTGCAGCGCCAGCGCCTCGCGCGCGATCCGCGTGGCGGCCGCGGCGGTGCGCCCCTGCGCCTTCCACCCGCCCAGCGAGACCGAGGTCTGCGGCGTCAGGCCGACGTGGCCCATGACCGGGATGCCGGCGCCGATGATCGCGCGGGCGCGGCTGAGGGGGATCTCGCCGCCGCCCTCGAGCTTGACGCAGTCGCAGCCGGCCTCCTTGATGAAGCGCAGCGCGGTGCCGACGGCCTGCTCGTCGGAGATCTCGTAGGAGCCGAACGGGAGGTCGCCGATGAGCAGCGGCGCGTTCAGACCGCGGCGCGCCGCGCGCGCGAGCACGAGCAGCTCGTCGAGCTCGACCGGAGTCGTGCTCGTGTGGCCGAGGATGGTGGTGCCGGCGGAGTCGCCCACGAGCACGAGATCGACGCCGGCGACCTCCGCCGCGCGCGCGCTCGGGTAGTCGTAGGCGGTGACCATGACGACCGGCTCGCCCAGGCGCTTCTTCTCGAACAGCCGCGGAAGCGTCATCGGCAGCCGCGAGGCGTCGGCCGGGGCCTTCATGTCGGGGTGTGCGCTCATGGTGTCGTTCAGCCTCCCGGCTGTCCGTTGGAGGAGAGGATCGTGTTGTCGATGAGTCGCGTGCCGCCCACGCGGGCGGCGACGGCGAGGAGCGCGTCGCCATCGACGCGCTCCACGGGGGCAAGATCGTCGGTGCGCACGAGCTCGAGGTACTCGGGCTCGACCCCGCGCGCGTGCATCGCCGCGAGCGAGGCGCCGCGCAGCGCGTCGGCGTCGCGCTCGCCGGCGGCCAGCGACGCCTCGGCCGCGCGCAGCGCGTCGTGCAGAGCCAGCGCGCGCTCGCGGTCGTCGCCGCGCAGGTGCACGTTGCGGCTCGACAGCGCCAGGCCGTCGGGCTCGCGGACGGTGGGCCGGACCTCGATGCGCACCGGCAGGTCGAGGTCGCGGACGAGCCTGCGCACGACGAGCGCCTGCTGGGCGTCCTTCTGGCCGAAGACCGCCACGTCCGGCCCCACCATGTTCAGCAGCTTGGTCACGACGGTGGCGACGGCGTCGAAGTGCCCGACGCCGCGCTCGACGCCCTCCAGGGTCTCGGTGAGCCCGTCGACGTGGACGGTCGTGGCGAACCCCTTCGGGTAGACCTCGGCCTGCGCGGGAGCGAAGAGCAGGTCGGCGCCCGCGTCGGCGGCCAGCGCGGCGTCGCGCTCCTCGTCGCGCGGATAGGCGGCCAGGTCGCCGGCGTCGTTGAACTGCGACGGGTTGACGAAGAGCGAGACGACGACGTCGTCGCAGGTCGCGCGCGCGTGGCGGATGAGCGAGAGGTGGCCGTCGTGCAGGGCGCCCATCGTGGGCACCAGGCCGATGACGCGCTCGGCCCGGCGCGCCGGGCGCAGCGCCTCGCGCAGCTCGGCGATGGTGCGCACGGTGTTCATGCCGCCGCCACCTCGCGCGTCGCGTCGGCCAGCGCGTCGTAGAGCGCCAGCAGGTCGGGCGCGCGCTCGGCGATCGCCTCCCGGTGGCAGGCGACGGTCGCCTCGTCGCCGCGCGCGATCGGTCCGGTCAGGGCGGCGGGGCCTTCGACGGCCCAGGTCTCGACGGAAGCGCGTACGAGCGGCACGAGCAGCGCGCGATCGACGCCGGAGACGCGTTCGGCCGCGGTCTCCAGGGCGATGAGGAAGTTCGATGCCATCGACGCCCCCGCGTGGTAGGCGGCGCGATCCTCGGCCGCGATCTCGAAGGCGCGCATGCCCAGCCGCTCGGCGAGCCCGCGCGCGAAGGCCAGCGCGCGCGCCGAGCTGCCGGCGATGGCCGCCCCGGCGCCCGCGAAGTCCGCACCGCGCCGCGTGACGGTCATCAACGGGTGCAGGCCGAAGCACTCGTGGGGCTCGAGCGCGTCGAGTCCCGTGACGCCGGAGCAGTGGCCCACGAGCCGCCCGGGCGCGATGGCGGCGGCCGCCGTCGCGATCTCGCCGTCGGGCACGCAGAGCAGCACGGCATCGGCGCCTTGGCCGTCGTGCCCGCGGCCGAACGGGCCGGCCGCTCCAAGCGCCCCGGCCAAGGCGTGGCCCATGCGGCCACCACCCACGATGGCGATCGTCTCTTGCATCTGCTCTCGGATCCAGCCCCCGAAGGGTGCCGGTCGCGTCGTGCTGTGGGCAAAGCGTAGCGATTCGCGGCACGGAACTCCGGAGCTTGCGGCATCGCCGACGCGACGCGACCGCGCCGCGTTCTACCCTGAAGCGGTGCCGCCTTCGAAGGAGGAGCGTCGGGAGGCGCTCAAGGCCGTCTACCACCAAGCCCGCTCGTGCACGGCCTGCCCGCAGCTCGCCGCCACGCGCACCACGGTCGTCTTCGGCTCGGGCAACGCCGACGCCGACCTGATGTTCGTCGGCGAGGCGCCGGGCAAGAACGAGGACGAGCAGGGCCTGCCCTTCGTCGGGCAGGCGGGGAAGCTGCTCGACCGGCTGCTGGGCGACATCGGGCTCACGCGCAGCGATGTCTTTGTGGCGAACGTCCTCAAATGCAGACCTCCCGGCAATCGCGATCCGCACCCGGCCGAGATCGAGGCCTGCGAGGGCTATCTCATGCGCCAGGTCGAGCTCATCGAGCCGCGCGTGATCTGCACGCTGGGCAACTTCGCCACCAAGCTGCTGCGCGGCGATCCGACCGGGATCACGCGGCTGCACGGGCGCGAGGAGATCCGCGTGGTCGGCAGCCGCGCCGTGCGCCTGTACCCGATCTTCCATCCGGCCGCGGCGCTCTATACGCCGGCCAACGTCGAGGTGCTGCGCGAGGACTTCGCGCGGCTGCCCGAGCTGCTGGCGATGGCGCCGCCCATGCAGCCCGGCGAGGAGGAGCCGGTGCCCGAGGTCGCCGAGCCGGAGATGGTCGGCGCGATCGACGATCGCCAAATGGGCCTGTTTTGACCGTCCATCGTTCGGCGGCGGTCGGCTTCGCGCGCTCGGTCGAAGCCTACGAGCGCGCGCGGCCCGAGTACCCGCCCGCGGCGATCGAGTACCTCGCGCGCGAGCTCGACCTCAGGCCGGGCAGGACCGTGGTCGACCTCGCCGCCGGCACCGGCAAGCTCTCGCGCCCGCTCGCTGCGCTGGGATGCGAGGTGATCGCGATCGAGCCGGTGGCCGAGATGCGCGCCGCGATCGGCCCGGGCATCCGGGCCCTCGACGGCACGGCCGAGCAGATGCCGCTGCCCGACCACAGCGCCGACGCCGTCACCGTGGGGCAGGCCTTTCACTGGTTCGACGGCCCGAAGGCGCTCGCCGAGATCGCGCGCGTGCTCGGGCCGAGCGGCGCGCTGGCGCTCGTGTGGAACCGCCGTCCCGTCGAGAGCTCGGAGCTGCACCAGAAGATCACCGAGCTCATGGCGCCGTACCGCGGCGCCACGCCCGGGCACGCCAGCGGCAAGTGGCGCGAGGCGTTCGCCGGGCACGACCTCACCGAGTGGCACCACGAGTTCGTCCAGCGCCTCGACGCCGACGGCCTGGCCGACCGCGTCGGCTCGACGAGCTTCATCGCCGCGCTCGACGAGGCCGAGCGCGCCCCGCTCCTCGAGCGGGTACGAGCCCTCGCGGGCGGCGGAGCAGTCGACATTCCGTACGTCTGCGAGGTCCATGTGTGGCGCCCTTGACGTGACGCTCCCGCGGGCGGAGCATCGCGGTCGTGATCCGCGCCTCCGACCGCGATCGCGACCGTGCCGTCGCGCTGCTGCGCGCGCGGTGCGTCGAGGGCTACCTCAGCGTCGAGACCTTCGAGCATCGCTTGGGCCTGGCGCTGGGTGCGCGGACGGTCGGCCAGCTGCGTGCGCTGGTGGCCGACATCGCACGCGTGCGGCGGCCGTGGCTGCGGTGGCGCGCCCGCCGCGCGCCGGCCGCCACGGTGGCGCTGCCGACGGCGGGCACACTCGTCATCGGACGCAGCCGTGGCTGTGACATCGTCCTCGGCGAGCCGACCGTGTCGCGGCGCCACCTCGAGCTGCGCGCGCTCGACAGCGGCTGGCTGGCCGTCGACCTCGAATCGACCAACGGCACGTGGCTGCTCGGCCACCGTCTGGGGCGGGCGCGGGTGGTCGCCGGCGACGAGCTGACGCTCGGAGATTGCGTGGTCGTACTCAAGACAAACGGAGGTTTCCTGTGGCCGTAGCGACCCAGTCCATGACCGACGAGCAGCGCAAGTCGGTCGCGCTCGAGTACCTGAAGGCCTTCGACAACGGCGGCGTCACGTCGACCGGCGGGTCGATCCTCGACCTCTTTGCCGACGACGCCCAGGTCTACTTCGGCAAGTGGGGGCTGGCCAACGGCAAGGAGCAGATCGGCCAGCTCTTCGGCGACGTCGGGGCCACGCTGAAGTCGATCCGCCACGACTACGCCAACTTCAACTGGATCATGACCGGGGGCGACCTCTTCGCCTGCGAGGGCACGAGCTACGGCGAGCACGAGCACGGCGAGTGGCGCGCGGGCGTCACGCACGCAGGGCGCTGGTGCGATGTCTTCGAGGTCCGCGACTCGCTCATCCAGCGCTGCTTCATCTACCTCGACCCCGACTACGCCGGCAAGGACACCGACCGCTACCCGTGGCTGAGCGCCGACGGGCGCGACGCGTCGCAGCCGCTCGGCTGACCGCGACTTACGTCTCACGCAGGAGCGCGTCGCCCATCGGCGTGCGCTCGTAGAGCACGTGCCGGCCGTCGCGCGCCGCGCGCACGAGCCCCGCGCGGCGCAGGATGCCGAGGTGCTCGTTGACCCCAGCGGCGGACGCGCCGAGGCGCCGCGCCAGATCGGTCGTCGTGGCCGGACTGCCGAGGGTCGCGAGGATGCCGGCGCGCCGGCGGCCGAGGAGCGCCTCGAGCGCCTCGAGGTCGCAGCCCTCGTCGGGCGCCCACAGCATCCCGATCCCGACCGGCGTGTAGATCAGGGCCGGTTGCCACGGCTCGTCGATCATGGCGAACACCTCCGGCCAGGCGAACGCGGCGGGAACGAGCAGCAGCCCGCGGCCGCCGAGGTCGACGTCGTGGGCGGGCCCGCGGTCGACCTCGAGCGTGCCGTCGCGCCAGTGGACGTTCGGGTGCAGCTCGTCGAAGACCTCGATCGCGCCGCCCGCGGTCAGCCGCCGGGCGCGGTGGACGATGTCGGCCTCGAGCGCCGCGCGGATCTGCGTCCACCACGGCGCGATCGCGCGCTCGGCGTATTCGGCCATCACGCGCGTGAGCTCGTCGAGGCCGCGCTCGGGGTCGTCGAGCAGCGGGCGCACGACCTCGGGCACGGGCCCGCCGCGGAAGCGCCACCCGATCTCGATCGCCACCCGCTCGGGCGGCGTGGCCCGCACGCGCGCGAGCTCGTCCTCGAGGTCGGGCAGAGGGGTCGACGGCGGCGGCGCGATGAAGTCAGGGACGTAGCCGTTCCCCGACGTGGCCAGCAGGTCGAGCAGCGAGTAGTCGAGGCCCTCGAGACGCTGCTGCGCGGCGCGCACCCAGGGCAGGTGGAGCGAGTGGTGCGCGGGATCGCGCAGGGCGTCGGTGCTCCAGGTCAGGTCGAACAGCGGCGAGATCGCAAAGCGCGTGCGGACGAGGTCCTCGTGGCCGAAGCGAAAGCGGATCACCGCGGGGATTGTCGCGCGCGTTTCGGCGCAGAGCGAATCGTTGGGGTGTGTCAGGCGGCGAGCGCGATCAGCTCGCGCGCGGGGCGCGGCTGGGGCCACCTGGCGACGATCTTCAACAGCGCGTCGATCACGGTGGGGTCGAACTGCGCGCCGGAGCAGCGCTCGAGCTCGGCGAGCGCGTCGGCGACGGGCATCGCGGCGCGGTAGGAGCGGTTGGTCGTCATCGCGCTGTATGCGTCGCAGGCGCAGATGATGCGCGCGGCCAGCGGGATCGCCTTGCCGGCGATGCCGTCGGGGTACCCGCCGCCATCCCAGCGCTCGTGGTGGTGGCGCACGATCAGCCCGACATCGGCAAGCACGCCGCCGACGCGCTCGAGCATCTCCTGGCCATCGACCGGATGACGCTTGATGACGGCGAACTCCGCATCGGTGAGCTTGCCCGGCTTGTTGATGATCTCGTCAGCGACGCGGATCTTGCCGATGTCGTGCAGCAGCGCCCCGAACTCGAGATTGCGCCGCTCGCCGCCGTCGAGCCCCAGCGCGTCGCCGACCGCGAGCGCGAGCGCGACGACGCCGTGGCTGTGCTCGCCGCCGGTGTACGCGTCGTCGGCCTCGAGCACGTCGCTCATCAGCAGGGCGGTGCCGCGGTAGGCGTGCGAGAGCGCGAGCGCGTGGTCGATGCGTGCGCGCCGCTCGCGGGCGAAGACAGCGAGCAGGCCCATGAGCGGCAGCACGAGCGC
Organism: Solirubrobacteraceae bacterium; assembly: GCA_036555665.1. Classification (GTDB taxonomy): domain Bacteria; phylum Actinomycetota; class Thermoleophilia; order Solirubrobacterales; family Solirubrobacteraceae; genus JAOPZW01. The sequence goes on from DATBKW010000279.1 coordinate 8,713, forward strand.
GACGGCCAGCGGCTGGTGCTCGGCGGTTACGCCGGCGAGGACCCCGACGGCGGCCAGCGCGGCGTCGACGGCGAAGACCCATGCGGTGAGCCGCAGCATCAGGTCCGGTGAAAGCCCATGGGCAAAGCGGTCGCGCGCCATTCCGATGGCCGCGTCGCAGAGCGCCTGGGCGACGAGCGCCAGCACCAGCACCGGCCAGTCGCCGAGCCCGATCGCCGCCGGCGCGAGCAGAGCGACGACGACGGCCGGGCCGACGGCATGCCCCGCGTCGGGCAGGACGAAGGCCAGCCGGCTGATGTGCACCTCCCGGCGCAGATAGCTGGGCAGGCGGCCGACCAGCAGGCCGGCGGCGACGAGCAGCGGGACGAGGGCCGGCGGCGCCAGCAGCAGCGTCGGCACGAGCACCAGCTGTGTCGGGACCGTGTAGGTGGGCCCGACGTCGAACTGCACCTGCTGGGCGACTGCGTATGCGGCGATCAGCCCGAGCGCGCCGAGGGCGGTCAGGCCCCGGTGCGAGGGCGCGATGGCCGCGAGGGCGGCGATCGCGACCAGCAACACGCCGTTGAGCGCCAGCTCGGTGAGCAGCTCACGACGGGACAGCGGCGCGGCCGGGCGCGCGGTCGCCTCCTCGAGCAGCTGCTCGAGCTCGGGGTTGTCGTCGTCGAGGGACATGGCGACACCTCCTTCATCGGCGCGCGCGAGGGTTCGAAGCACCTGCTTCTGGACGCATGTTCGGGGCCGCTGGGCGCACGCTCATGGCCGCTTGGCGTAGGGCCGATGCCGCCGGTGGCCTGTGTCCGGAGGCCGCTGTCAACGACCAGGGGGAACACACTCATGGCAGGGATGCGACTGCTTCGGCGCGGGCTGCCGGGCCTGCTCGCCGCGGTGGCGCTGGGCGCCATGCCGGCCGCTGCCTCGGCCGACGGACTCAGCATCGGCCTGGATGGCTGCGGGTCGCGCACGGTCGAGCAACCGTTCGCGCGTTGGCTTGACTACAGCAACTACGTGCTCGTCCCGGGTGGGACGATGGAGGGCGCGCTGAACGGCTGGAAGCTGACCGGCGGGGCGAAGATCGTCGCGGGCAGCGAGCCGTACGACGTCCACGGGGGTCGAGGCGACTCCGCGCTGCTGCTGCCGTCCGGCAGCTCGGCGACGACGCCCACGGTGTGCGCCGCCGTTCTCGATCCGACGCTGCGCTACTTCGCGGCCAACGATGGCGGGCTGCTGTCGCTGCTGAACGTGCAGATCCTGTACCACCCGCCGGGTGGCGGCGTGATCACGCTGCCGCTGGGCCTCAACGCCGGCGGAAGGTCCTGGGCGCCGTCGCTGCCGACGATCGTCGCGGCCGACCTGCTCGGCGCGCTCGACGGCGGCAAGGCGTCGGTCGCCTTCCGCTTCACGCCGATCGGTCTCGGCGCGAAGTGGCGGATCGACGACGTGTACCTCGATCCGCGGATGGCGCGCTAGTGGGTCTTCCCGCAACGTTCGACCGGTAACGACAGCCGTCGATCCCCGACCGGCGGCGTCCTCGAACCTCGAAATACCTCCGGTATTCCTTCGGTTCTGCGTCCTTGCCGGATCGGCGCCGCCGGCCGCCGTTACCG
>DATBKW010000280.1:0-5943 GCA_036555665.1 Solirubrobacteraceae bacterium
CGGTAACGGCGGCCGGCGGCGCCGATCCGGCAAGGACGCAGAACCGAAGGAATACCGGAGGTATTTCGAGGTTCGAGGACGCCGCCGGTCGGGGATCGACGGCTGTCGTTACCGGTCGAACGTTGCGGGAAGACCCACTAGACGCCCAGTCCTGGCTGGTCGGGCACGGCGATCGCGCCGTGCTCGACCGGCAGCACCGTGAGCTCGTCGGCGAACAGGCCGAGGGTCCCCAGGCCGCACGCCGTCGTCGTCTTCAGCGCGGCCGCGCAGTGCACCGCCGCGGCGATGCCGAGCGGGCCGTCGAAGGTCGAGGCGAGATAGACCTCGGCGCCGGACTGCCGCACGAGGGCGGCCTGGGCCAGCAGGCGCGAGATGCCGCCGCAGCGCGAGACCTTGAGGCAGACCGCGTCGGCGACCTTGGCCGTCAGCGAGCCGGGCTGGGCGGCCGTCTCGTCCATGGCCACGCGCACCGCGACGCGATCGCGGACCTGGCGCATCGCCTGCACGCCGTGCACGGGCTCCTCGACGAGCTCGAGGCCGGCGGGCGCGAGCGCCTCGATTGCGGCCACCGCCTCGTCGACCTGCCAGGCGCCGTTGGCGTCCAGGCGCAGCTCCATCTGCGGGCCGACGGCCGCGCGCACCGCGGCCACGCGCCCTGCGTCGTCGCCGACGCCGACCTTGACCTTCACGCAGCTGTATCCCGCGCTCGCGGCGGCCGCCGCCTGCTGGGCGGCACGGGCGCGATCCTCGGCCGCGATCGTCGCATTGACGCGCACCTCCGTCGCCGGATCGTCGGCGATCAGCGCGCACACCGGCTTGCCCTCGCGGTTGCCGGCGAGGTCCCAGAGGGCGAGGTCGACCGCGGCGAGCGCCTGTGGCACGTCGGCCACGATGCGGCAGCGCTCGAGCAGGTCGGCCGCGGGGCTGCTGTCACCGGCGCGCAGCAGGCTCTCGTAGGCCTCGAAGGCATCGCGCACCTTGCTCTGCGAGACCCCGTCGTAGGGCTCGAGCGGCGCCGCCTCGCCCCAGCCCACGGCGCCGTCGCTGTCCTGCAGGCGCAGCAGCAGCAGCTCGCGGGTGCGCAACGTGCCGAAAGCGGTGGCGATCGGGTCGGCGAAGGTCAGCGTGGCGGTGGCGACGCGGACGTCCATCAGCTCGCGAGCAGCCCCGCCGACAGCAGCACGCAGAACGCGAGCTGGAGCATTCCGGTGCGCGCCAGCGCACGGTTGAGCGTCGGGCCGTCGGAGTGCCGCCGCACCAGGCGCACGAGGCTGACGGCCACCGGGAGCAGCACGAGGGGCAGGAGCAGCCAAGCCGACAGCGCCCCCGCCACCCAGGGTGCCGGCGCAGTGACGAAGGCGCCGTAGACCATGAGTCCGTAGAGAGTACGCGCGCGCTCGCGACCAAGTCGTACGGCCAGCGTGCGCTTGCCCGCGCGCCGGTCGGACTCGAGGTCGCGGATGTTGTTGACGACGAGGATCGAGCTGGCCAGCAGCCCGACGGGGACCGCCAGCACGAACGCCTCCCAGGTGACCTCCTCGGCCTGCACGTAGTAGGAGCCGGTCACGGCGACGATGCCGAAGAAGAGGAAGACGAAGACCTCGCCGAGCCCCTCGTAGCCGTACGGGCGCGGGCCGCCGGTGTAGAGCACGCCGGCGAGGATCGAGGCGGCGCCGATGGCCAGCAGGATCGGGCCGGCGAGGTACACGAGGTAAACGCCGCACAGCACGGCCACGCCGAAGGACACGTAGGTGGCGACGAGCACTTGGCGCGGCGGGACGAGGCCGCCCGCCGTCACGCGCACCGGGCCGAGGCGGTCCTCGGCGTCGGCGCCGCGGCGCGCGTCGGAGTAGTCGTTGGAGAGGTTCGTGCCGACCTGGATGAAGATCGCGCCGATGAGCGCGGCGATGAAGCCGCCCACGCGTAGGTCGCGCTCGGTGGCCGACAGCGCGGTGCCGACGAGCACCGGCGCGACGGCGGCGGGCAGCGTCCGCACGCGCGCGGCCATGATCCAGATGCGGATGCTCGACACGCTTACGGGCGCCGGGGGAACTTCGAGAAGTCCGGCGCGCGCTTGTCCCTGTAGGCCTCGCGGCCCTCGCGCGCCTCGTCGGACGCGTAGAAGAGCAGGTTGGTGTCGTGGGCGAGCTGCTGCACGCCGGCGTAACCGTCCTCGTGGGCGTGGAAGCTCGCCTTGACCAGGCGCAGGGCGAACGGGGAGAGGGCGAGCATCTCGCGACACCAGGCGACGGTCTCCTCCTCGAGGCGGTCGAGCGGCACGACCGTGTTGACGAGCCCCATCTGCAGGGCCTGCTGGGCGTCGTACTGGCGGCACAGCAGCCAGATCTCCTTCGCCCGCTTGGTGCCGACGAGGTCGCGCAGCAGCGAAGCGCCGAAGCCGCCGTCCCACGACCCCACGCGCGGGCCGGTCTGCCCGAAGCGCGCGTTGTCGGCGGCGATGGTCAGGTCGCAGACGAGGTGCAGCACGTGGCCGCCGCCGACGGCGTAGCCGGCCACCATCGCGATGACCGGCTTGGGCAGGCGGCGGATCTGGACATGCAGGTCGGTGACGTGAAAGCGCCCGACGCCGCTGCCCGGTTCTGTCTCGTAGCCCTGGTCGCCGCGCACGCGCTGGTCGCCGCCCGAGCAGAAGGCCAGCGGCCCCTCGCCGGTGAGGACGATCACGCCGACATCGGGGTCCTCGCGCGCGGCCTCGAAGGCGGCGGCGAGTTCGACGACCGTCTGCGGGCGGAAGGCGTTGCGCACCTCGGGGCGGTCGATGGTGATCTTCGCGATCCCGTCACCGCTGAGCTCGTAGCGGATGTCGTCGTACGTCCCCGCAGCGGTCCACGTCACTGACATGGCCGGGCAGGCTATTCATACGACGCCGCCGACGTTCGCGGGGTGGTGACTCGGTACGGTCCCGTTCCGTGCTCGTCGAAGCCTGGCTGCCACGAGCCGCGGCGCGCCATTCCGAGCGCCCCGCCATCAACGAACTGACCTACGCCGAGCTGCTCGCGGAGGTCGACGCGACCGCGCGACGGCTGGCCGGGCGCGGCGTGCGGCCGCTGCACCGCGTCGGCATCGCCCTCGCGCCGGGCGAGGGCTTCTGCATCGCGCTGCACGCGGTCCTGCGCCTCGGCGCGGTCGCCGTCCCGGTCGACCTGCGCCTAGGCGCGCGCGAGCGCGCGCGCGTGGTCGAGGGGACCGCCGCGGTGATCGACGGGCCGGTCATCGGCACGCCGGCCGCCGAGGCGCGCCTGCGCGACCGCCATGATCTCGACGCGCCGGCGATCGTTGTCCACACCTCGGGCACGAGCGGCGAGCCCAAGGCGGTCGAGCTGACGTTCGGCAACTGGCTGTGGAGCGCGCTCGGCTCGGCGGTCGCGCTCGGGCTCGATCCGCAGGAGCGCTGGCTGTGCGCGTTGCCGCTTTCGCACGTCGGCGGCCTGTCGATCGTCATGCGCTCGGCGATTTACGGCTCCACCGCGCTCGTGCACGAGCGCTTCGACACCGAGCGCGCGCTCGACGCGCTCATGACCGACGCGCCGACCATGGTCTCGCTCGTGCCGACGACGCTGCAGCGCCTGCTCGACGCCGGCCTGCGCGATCCGCCGGCGCTGCGCTGGGCGCTGCTGGGCGGGGCGCCGGCCACCAACGCGTTGCAGGGCCGCGCCGCGGCCGCCGGGGTCCGCGTCGCGCCGACCTACGGGCTGACCGAGGCCTGCTCGCAGGTCACCACGCTCGGAGCGCCGCTGTTCTGCACGAAGGTGCGCATCGCCGCTGACGGCGAGATCCTCGTCAGCGGCCCGACCGTCGCGCCGGGCGCGGGACCGTCGATCGCCACCGGCGACCTCGGAGAGTGGGGCCCCGACGGCGCGCTGCGGATCCTCGGTCGCAAGGCGGACACGATCATCTCCGGCGGCGAGAACATCGCGCCCGCCGAGGTCGAGGCGGTCCTCGAGGCGCACCCCGACGTCATCGAGGCGGCGGTCCACGGCCGCGCCGACCCCGAGTGGGGAGAGGCGGTTGTCGCCACCGTCGTGGCCGCGCCAGATCTGGAGGCCGAGGATCTGCGCGCGTGGTGCTCCGCGCGCCTCGCCTCGTTCAAGGTGCCCAAGGCGATCGCGTTCACCTCGGCATTGCCGCGCACCGCATCGGGCAAGCTGGTTCGGAGGGATCTGTAGATGGCCGATCTGCGCCAGGAGAGCCTCGATCGCTGGGAGGGCATGGCCGCCGGGTGGAAGGCCACGCGCGCGGAGTTCCAGCACATCGTCGAGCCGGTCTCGATGTGGATGGTCGACGCCATCAACCCCCAGCCCGGCCAGCGCGTGCTCGAGCTCGCGGCGGGCCTCGGCGACACCGGGCTGCTCGCGGCCTCGCGCGTGGGCCCGGACGGCAGCGTCCTGATCACCGACGGCACCGAGGGCATGGTCGCCGCGGCGCGCGAGCACGTCGAGGAGGTCGGGGCGACGAACGTCGAACTACGGACCATGCAGGCGGAGTGGATCGATCTTCCGGCCGCGTCGGTCGACGGGGTGCTGTGCCGCTTCGGGTACATGCTGCTCGTCGATCCCGAGGCCGCGCTACGCGAGACGCGCCGGGTCCTCAAGCCGGGCGGGCGCGTGGCGTTCGCCGTCTGGGACGAGCTCGGGCGCAACCCGTGGATGGGCGTGATCCGCAAGGCGCTGGCCGAGAGTGGCTTCGCGCCCGCCCAGCCGGAGGGCCCGGGCCCGTTTTCGCTCGGATCACCGGACGCGGTTCGCGACCTGCTCGACACGACGGGCTTCGACGACATCGAGGTCGAGGGCCTGGACCTGAGCGTGGACTTCCCGAGCCTCGACGCGTGGTGGGGCCACGTGATGCAGACGTCCGGGTCGACGGTGCAGGTCGTGCGCGATCTCGCTCCCGCCGAGCACTACAAGCTGCGTGATCTCGTCGATGCCGGGTATGCCCCATACGTGCGCGACGACGGCTCGCTGCAGGTCCCTGCCCGGGCGCTGCTGGCTGCGGCCACGGCGTAGGAGACGCGTATGCGCGGGATCGCCGACCGAGCGTTCGCCTTCTACTGGGGGCAGGGGATCGCCGACGACGTCCCGGCCCTGACCTACTACCTCGTGCTCTCGCTTGCACCCGTGGCACTGGGTCTCGCCGCGCTCGAGGCGCTGCTGCTGTCCGACACGCAGTCGGCGCTGCACGTCGCCGACGGGTTGAACCGCTTCCTGCCCGATGCGGTGCACGGCGACATCCGCCACCTGGTGCTCGGCACCCGCGACAACTCGCCGGTACTCCTCGCGGTGGCGACGATCGCGATGCTGTGGACCACGTCGGGCGCGATCGGCGTCATCGAGCGCTGCGAGTCGCGGCTGCTGGACTGCGACCGCCACCACGTGGTCGTCGGGCGGCTGCGCAACATGTCGCTCGGCGCGGGGATCGCGCTGATGGTGATCGCCGCCAGCGCCGCGGCGCCGGTGATCGGCGACGCCGCGGACGCGCTCGACGTGCGCAGCTCGCTGCCGGGCTGGCTGCTGGTGGTGCTCAACACCGTCGGCTCGATCATCGTCTTCGGGCTGCTCTACCACTGGGCGCCGCGGTCGCGGCCGAACTGGCGCGCGTGCCTGCTGGGCGCGGTCCCCGCCGGGATCGCGATCCAGGCGGTGCCCACGGTCGTGGGCCTGTACTTCGGGGCCGGCGCCGGCTTTGCCGCCGTGCGGCTGTTCCTGCTGCTGGCGGTCATCCTGCTCGGGCTCTACGTGATCGCGCTGTGCGTGCTCGTGGGCGCGGGCATCACGGTCGGCTACGAGCTGCGCCGCCGGGATAGGATCCGCCGCCCATGTACTACGACGACGACGCGGATCTCTCCCTCCTCGACGGCAAGACCGTCGCGATCATCGGCTTCGGCTCCCAGGGCCACGCCCACGCCCTGAACCTCAAGGACTCGGG
>DATBKW010000281.1:0-2910 GCA_036555665.1 Solirubrobacteraceae bacterium
ACGCGCGGCCTCCTTCACGCGGTCGACGCTCGGCAGCAGCGCCTGCTCGAGCGGGGGCGAGAACGGGATCGGCACGTCGGGCGTGGCGACGCGGCGCACGGGGCCGTCGAGGTCCTCGAAGGCCTTGTCGGCGATGACGGCGGCGACCTGGGCGCCGGCGGCGCACATCTGGTTGGCCTCGTCGACGACCAGCACCTTCGACGTCTTGCGCACGCTGGCGAGGATCGCCTCCTCGTCGAGCGGCACGAGCGAGCGCAGGTCGAGGACCTCGACCGACGCGCCGTCGAGATCCTCGGTCGCCTCGAGCGCGGTGTGGACCATCGCGCCGTAGGTGATGATCGAGAGGTCGGTCCCCTCGCGCGCGACGCGGGCGGTGAACGGCGTCTCGTAGAGCCCCGGCTCGACCTCGCCCTTGACGCGGCGGTAGAGGTGCTTGTGCTCGAGGTAGACGACCGGGTTGTGATCGCGGATCGCGGAGATCAGCAGGCCCTTGGCGTCCTGCGCGGTCGACGGCGCGACGACCTTCAGCCCGGGCGCGTGCATGAACCACGCCTCGGGATTCTGTGAGTGGAACGGGCCGCCCGAGAAGCCACCGCCGCTGGGCAGGCGCACGGTGATGTTCACCGGCAGGCCCTGGCGGTAGTACATCTTCCCTGCGACGTTGACGAGCTGGTCGAAGCCGCACGAGATGAAGTCGGAGAACTGCATCTCGGCGATCGGGCGCAGGCCGACGACGGCGGCGCCGATCGCGGTGCCGATGATGCCCGACTCGGCCAGCGGCGTGTCCATCACGCGGTTGGGGCCGAACTCCTCGACGAAGCCGTCGGTGACCTTGAAGGCCCCGCCGAAGACGCCGATGTCCTCGCCCATGACGAGCACGCGCTCGTCGTTGCGCATCTCCGAGCGCATCGCGTCGGAGATCGCCTGCAGGTAGGTCATCGTGGGCATCAGCTCTGCCCCCCGGCGAAGCCGCTCCACGGCGCGTTGCCGTCGCCGAGCAGCAGCGGCTCCTCGCCTTCGTAGAACAGCCGATCGGTGGCGGTGTCCGGATCGGGCATCGGCCCGGCCAGCGCCTCCTGCGTGCCCTCCTCGATCGCCTGTTTGATCTCCTCGCGCAGCGGCGCGGTGTCGACGCCCGCCTCGCGCAGCCGCGTCTCCTGGCGGTCGATCGGGTCCTTCTGACGCCACTCCTCGACCTGCTCCTTGGGCACGTACTTCATGTCGTCGTGCGCCGCGTGGCCGTGCATGCGCATGGTGACCGCCTCGAGCAGCGTCGGCCCCTCGCCCGCCAGCGCACGCTCGCGGGCGCGCCGCGTGGCCTCGAACATCGCCTCGACGTCGTTGCCGTCGACGGTCTCGCCCGGGAACCCATAGGAGGCCGCGCGCTCGACGGGGTCGACGGCGAACTGGCTCGTGGTCGGCGTCGAGTAGGCGTACTGGTTGTTCTCCAGCACGAAGATGACCGGCAGCTTCTGCACGCCGGCCCAGTTCATCGCCTCGTGGAAGTCGCCGCGCGACGTCGAGCCGTCGCCGAACCACGTGATCGCGCAGCGCTGCTCGCCGCGCAGCTTGAACGCCATCGCCATGCCGGTGGCGACCAGCATCATGTCGGGCAGCATCGAGACCATCCCGACGCAGCCCAGGCGGTAGTCGCCAAAGTGCACGTTGCCGTCCCGACCTCCGGTGATGCCGCCCTCGCGGCCCATGTACTGGGCGAAGATGCGCGCCGGGGTCACGCCGCGCACGAGGTGGCCGCCGAGGTCGCGATGCAGGATGCACAGGCGGTCGTGGGCGGCCATGGCGTAGGTCGCGCCGACCGACACCGCCTCCTGACCGAACCCGTCGTAGAAGGATCCCGGCACCTTGCCCTGCCGGTAGAGGTTCATCGCGCGCTCCTCGATGCCGCGCATCAGCAGCATGTAGCGAAGGAGCGCGATGCGGTCGTCGAGCGTCAGGTGCTCCGATACGGACCCTGGCGCCTCGGCGCCCACCGTCTTCGTTGCCATCTGGCCAGCTGTTCCCTTCGTGGTCGGGGGCCCGCGCGGGATCGCCGCGCCCGGGGCCCTGAGCCTCGCGCCGCGGCCGGGGTCGCCGAACCGTGCGGACGCGCCTCTCACTCCAGTTGTGTCTGAGGGTAGCTGACGCCCCTCCCGGAGGCCCCTAACCTGAAGGCGTGGGCGAGACGACGCTGTGGCGGAGTCGCCTCCGCTGGCGGTTGCGCGGCGCGAAGCTGTGGCCGACGTTCGTCGTCGTGGTCCTGGCCGAAGCCGTCCTACTGCAGGTGCTGCCGGTGGCGGGCGACAGGGGGCCGGGGCTGTTCGCCGCCGTCCTGCTCGCCGGCTTTCCCAACCTCGTGCTGGTCGCCGTGGCGGCGCCGCTCGCGGGGCGCTGGCTGCGCTCGCGGCGACCCTCGATGCCGAGCGTCGTGGCCGCCGACCGCGCCGGGACCGTGCTGCTCGCCGCGGGCGCCGCGCTCGTGCTCGTGCTCGGGCTCGCGCACCACGCCTTCGTGCGCGCGGCCAACGACGACCTCGCCGCGCAGGCCGCGTCGGCGCGGCGGTTCGTCATCAACCAGGCCCCGCGCGAGTTCCAGGAGCACGTCGATCACCTGAGCACCTGGAAGCAGGGCCCCGACCTCTACCGCACATGCGTGGCCGGCAACGATCCCGAGCGGGCCTTCTGCGTATTCGTCAACACCGACCAGTCGCCGCCGGGCGTCACCCGCGATCCCGACCAGCGGCCCAACGCGGCGGTGGTGCGCTCCGGGCGCTAGTGGGCCTTGAGGCAACGTTGCACGCGAAACGGCGGGCGTCGATCACCGCCAGGCGGCGTCCTCGACCCTCGAAATACCTCCGGTATTCCTTCGGGTCTGCGTCCTTGCCTGGCGGCGTCGCCACTCCGCCGTTTCAC
>DATBKW010000282.1:0-10947 GCA_036555665.1 Solirubrobacteraceae bacterium
AGTGCGTGGTGCGGCACGGAGATGAAGTCGAGCGCGTGACCGCGGTCGTCGCTGATCTCGACGAGCGCCATCTCGTCGTCGGCCTCCACGACCGTGCCGACGGTCCCGGCCGGCCAGCGACCGGAGGTGGCGAGCAACTCGACGACGTCGAGAATCGCGTGTCGCGGCACGGGCATGGTCCTCTGATTCTCGCAGCGATTCATGGGATATCCACCCAGGCCGACGTCAGGCGCGGCGGTCCGTCCCCCTCGATGAGCCCGCGCTCGTGACCGGGGTCGAGCGCGTACGGGTCAGCGAATGCGGGTCCGCGAGCGCGTTGGACGCTTCGTCAGTCATGCATCGAACCTACCGAGCTGCTACGACGTCCTCGTTGAGCCGCGCCAGCAGAAAGGCGCCGCTTGCGGGACCTTTTCGATGGGCGATACTGGGCTCGAACCAGTGACCTCCGCCTTGTCGAGGCGGCGCTCTCCCAGCTGAGCTAATCGCCCTGGGAGGCGACAGTGTAGCGGCGGCCAGGAGCCGCGGCGGGCCGGTCAGGGCGCGGCGGCGCCGACCTGGCGCAGGGCGTCGGCGGCCTCCCGCAGCGAGCGGACGGCGGGGTCGAGGTCCTTGGTCGTGCGGTTGAGGCGGCGCACGGAGATCGAGGCGTCGTCGGCGACGCGGTCGGCCTTGTCGACGACACGGTCGACGTGGCGGCTGGTGCCGATGGCCAGCCAGGCCAGGATCGACACCGAGATAGCGGCGACGGTCACGGCCACCAGGGTGAGCACGACGAGCGGACGGGGAGCTGCCATGCAGGCGAGGCTACCCGCCTCGCCCAGGCGCCTACTTGTGACGCTTGGGCACCGCCCGGGGCGCTGCGAGGACGACCGGCGGCGCGGAACCGCACCCGACGAAGACCGGCGGCGGCAGGCCCCGGCGCACGCGTCGCGCGGGCCGCGGAGTGAGCTTCGGCGAGACCGGCACCGTGAGCACCGGCGTCACCGCGCAGGCGCCGCCCGAGCCCAAGCCCGGCGAGACGCGCGGCCGGAGCGTCGCGAGCGCACTGATCTGCTCGCACAGCCGGGCCCGCGGCGTCGCGGACGCGACGATGGGCTGGACGTGTGGCGTGCCGTCAGCGCCGGTCCAGACGACGTAGCGCTGCTGTGGCACGCGGGGGTGCGCGACGACGAACTCGTAGGCGTTGTCCTTGACGTCGGCCCGCACGGCGGTGCCGTCCGGCGCGGTCAGGAACACCGCGGCTACGCCGTCGGGGACGATCCCCGAGACGCTCAGCATGCCTTGGTTCTGGCCGGCGCACTGGTCTGTCGACACCGTCGCGCGCCCGCGGACGAGGTCGGCAAGCGCTCCGCCTCCTCCCTGCGCGGCGTCGCCGATCGCCACCACGGCCAGGCCCTCGCGCGGCTTGCGATCGCCGCGGCACAGGAATGGAAAGCCCGACCCGACGTCTGGCACCGGGACCACCCAGGCGCGTCCGCCCGACGGCGTGCTGCGCAGCAGCCGCGCCGAGTCCGTCGAGATCGGCGCGAGGCCGAAGCGCCGCAGCGCCTCGAGCGCATCGGCCGGCAGCGCGTCGCTCGGTTGACGGGGGCGGCGCAAGACCGCGAACGCGCCGAGCAGCGCCTGCGACGGCGGCGCGCCACCGGTCTGCGCCCTGTCGGTTGGCACGCACGGCGTCTTGGGAAAGACCACGGTCGGGCGGGCCGACGCGATCGCCGCGACCGCGCGCGGCACGGGCCCGCTGCGCTTGTCGTCGGCGCGCGCGGCGATGGCGCCGGCGGCGAGCGCGACGAGGACGAGGGCGGCCAGATGGCGCAGACGCGTGTGAATCATGGGCTCCCCTTCATGCGTGGCGGCTCACAGCGCCCCTCGCGGCAGACGAGCAGCGCGGCGCCGGAGGCGTCGCGGACGGTGACCAGCGGCATGTCGCGCGCGCCGTCGAGGACGGCGACGAAGACGCGCATGCCCGGCGGCAGGCCGCCCTTGGTGACGGCGTCAGAATCCGCCGGGGTCGCGGCCACGCTCGTCCGCGCGCCGGTGGCGCTCACCTCGACGGTGCGCGCCGCGGCGGGCAGGGCGCCGAAGGCCCACGTGCGGCCCGAGACCGGATCGAAGTACGTCTGCACGAGGCGCCTGGCCAGCGCGCGCGGGCTCGCGCCCGCGCCCGGCAGCCGGGTGGCGACGTCGCAGCGGGCGCCGCCCCCGCCGCCGGGCACGGTGAGAAAGACGCCGACGGCGCGTACGGCGCCGTAGTTGCACGCCGACGCGGTCAGGCTCCACCGCACGCCGCGCGCGCTCCCGCGCGCGACGTAGACCTGGGCGCCCGCCTGCTCGGGGGCGACCGAGCCGGGCGGGCGCGCGACGTCGGGGAGCGGCGGCACGTCGGGCGCCCAGATCGCGTCGTGGGTCGCCAGCGCCGTGGGCACCAGGGCGAACGCGGCGAGGGCCAACACGAGCCCGCGCCGCCAACGGCGCGGGAGCGCCACCCGCCGTCGCGGCCGTGCCCACGCCGTGCGCAGGTCATGGCCGAGCTCGGCGAGGAGCGCGTCGGGGTCGCGCGCGCTCACGTCGCCCCCTCGGCGCGGGGCTCGCGGCGATCGAGCGCCGCGGCCAGCGCGCGCAATCCGCGCGACACGCGGGCTCGCGCGGCCTGCTCAGAGATCCCGAGCCGCCGAGCGACCGCCGCGTAAGCGAGCTCATCGACGACCCGCAGGCGCACCGCCTCGCGCTGCTCGGTGCCCAGCTCGGCCAGCGCGGCGACAACGGCGGTGCGCAGCTCGCCCAGCTCCGCGAGCTCCTCGATGCGCGCCTGCTCGTCGGCCGCGAGCACCGGCGGCTCGACGCCGATGCGGCGCAGCGCGCGGCGCTCGGCGCGCCCACGGCGCAGCGCCTCGTGCAGCACGTTGCGCCCGATGCCGAACACCCAGGCCGCCAGCGCATCGGCATCGCCGCTGTCGCCGGCGAAGCGTCGGCGCTGCTCGAACGCGCGCGCGTAGGTCTCCGCCACGAGGTCGACCGCCAGCTGCGCGTCGTAGGTGCGGCGCGTGAAGAAGATCAACAGCCGCCGCGCGTCGCGCTGGTAGGCGGCGGCGAGACGCTCGGCATCGAGGCGCTGGCGGGCCATTCAATGCGATCTTGTCGCCAGCCGCCGATCCTGTGACGCCCGCTACGCTTGAACGGCCCCGGGCGACGTGGCGGAGTGGTTACGCAGCGGCCTGCAAAGCCGTTTACACCGGTTCGATTCCGGTCGTCGCCTTGGCTGTATGGGTTTGGGCTGGCGCATCGCGCGAAGGCAACCGCGCAGACGGCCGCGGGCTTTGGACCGCGCGAAGGGCACCACTCAGGCCAGGTGCGCGCCCGGGTCAAGGGTCCCGAGCGCGGAGGTTGTCGCCGGGGAAGACCGGGCTGGTCCAGTTGAAATGGACGCTGAGGACGCGCAGGGCGACGACGAGAACGTCGGTGACCACGACGGCCGCGATGAAGCCGATGTACGTCGTGCACAGCCAGAACACGACTGCGCCGATGACGACGACGGACAGCAGCCAGTGTCCTTCGCGCATGATCGCGGCCCGTGTCCCCGCGAGCACGTCGGCCAACGCTCCGCCGAATGACCCGGTCACGACGCCGAGCAGAAGGACTGACGGGACGGGAACGTGGTACTGGAGCGCCTTCTGAACGCCGATGCCGATCAAGAGCCCGACCGCGATCGCCTGCGTGGCGACGAAGGGAAGCCGGCTCGCGATCACGCGGCGGGCGGTCCAGCCGCCGATGATCGCGGCAACCAGAACGGCGGGGATGTAGTACCAAATCACGATCGCCGCCGGTTCCAGGTTGAGGAGCACGTCTCGAGTCATGCCGCCGCCGAGTCCGACCACGATGCCGGCCGCGAGGGTTCCGAAGAGCGGTATTCGCCGCTCGTGCGCCGCGTGGGCACCGAACACGGCCGCGACGACCATCGCGCCGACGTCGGCCCACGTCGGCAGCTCATGCGCGGCTGCGAGCGGGAAGCCGGTCATCTGCCGCTGCTTCTGTCTTCGTGTGCGGCGACGGATTCGGCGGTCTATGTGGGTGTGACCAGGCGCGGAAAGATCTGCGCTCCGATGCTGCGCAGCCCGGCGATGATCTGTTCGGTTGATGGGTGCGCGTTGGGGTCGGTCAGCTCGGGCGGGACCGCGATCCCGGCCTGCTGTGCGCGCTCCAGCATGCCGGCGCCCGCGGTCTTGCCGAGGATGCTGAACGCCTTTCCCATCTGGACCATGTCCATGTGGAACTGCGGGACGGGTAGCGCGTGGACGTCCGGCCAGGTGGCGGGGTCGCGCGGGCTGTCGCGCCAGAGCAGGTGGTCAAACGGGGCGGCGGCGGCGTCGCGGGCGGTGAACTCGTCGCCGAGGTCCCACACCTTGCGCAGCGTGGCGATCATCGATGTGTGGCGGTGCTCGTCGTTGACGACGATGCCCTCGTCGACCCATGGGGAGACGATGATGGCCGGCACGCGGTAGCCGGAGCGGTCGAAGGTGAAGTCGAGTTGGCCGGGTGGTGCGCCGGGGTCCGGCGGGGGGACGGGCCCCGGGGGGACGTGGTCGTAGGTGCCGCCGGGCTCGTCCCAGCCGATGAAGAACAGGGTGTTGTAGGCGTTGGAGCCCTCCGGCGAGGCGGCCGATCTGATCGTGTTGTAAAGATCGGCCAGGAACGCCTCGCCGCCGCGGATCGCTGACGGCGGGTCCATCGGGATGTTCATGTCGCCGGGGATCAGCGAGCGGCCGAAGGCGGGGTGATAGTCGCTGTGTCCGGTGAGCATGTTGGGCTCGATCAGGCTGAAGTCCGGCAGGGTGCCGTTGGCCGCGTCCTGCTCGAACTCCTGGTAGGGCACGAAGTGCGTAGCCAGCCGGTCGCGCAGGCGGGGCATGTGGATCAGGCCCGCGAAGGACAGCCACATCGGTTCATGGACGTAGACCTTCCACGTGCGCCCGTGCGCCTCAAGGCGCTCAAACAGCGTCTCCGCCGTGTTGTGGTGCGTCCAGTTCGAGACCGGGCTGTTGACCACAAAGCCCGACGAGGTCGCCGCCGTCCAGAACGACCGATTCATGAACGTCTGCGAGGGCACCTCGCAAAACCAGTGGTCAAAGACCCCGAAGCCCCGGGCGATCGCGCTGAGCACCGGCACCTGCTCGGGCGTGTAGCCGGTCATGATCTGCGCGTACTCCTCGTAGGTGGGCTGACGCCCGACCTCCGCGGTGAACGTACTGATGTAGTCGGTCACGAACCCGTCCATGGTCGGCACCGCGCCGTCCGCAGGAGCGTTCCACGGCGCGCTGACCGCCTCGCCGATCTTGAACCGGTTGTGCTCGTCCAGGATGTTGAACAGCTGCGTGTTGGTGTGGAAGTACTCCTCGCCCGAGTCCGGGTTCGGCGCATCCATGTCGGTCGCGACCGTGTAGGGGACCGTCTTTCGCTCGGCGCCGTGCTCGGCCCACTCCGGGATCGGGTTGCTCAGCTCCTTGCCGACGACCCCCTCGAACGTCTTGCCATCCTCCGGCCCGTACAAGCGACCCAGCACGTTGTCCAGCGACCGGTTCTCGAACAACACCAGCACGACATGGTCCATCGCGCGCGAACGATCAGCACTCATGGGGGCGTCTCCAATCCGAACATGTCGGTGAACGGGATCGACATCTCAGGTCTGGTCGGGGTCGCTGCACCTCGATGAATCGGTCAGCCCCCGCGGCGGCTGCCCGTGCCCACCCAGAACGCGAGGCCTGATCTGGCGTTTGCCAGGCGTTCGCGGGGGCGCACCGGTGATCGAGCGATGTGCCGACACAGCGTGCAACCTCGCAAGACCGCTGCTCACCGTCATCACCCGAAACGCATGACCCGCGCGCCCGGAGCCCCCCGGCCGGCTACGGCGCAGACGAGCCACGATGTCGGTGCCCCCGGTTGGTGCGCGGCGTGACCGCTGCACGCCGCGGCAGTCGGTGATCGTCTGGGTCTCGACCCAGACGCGTCGACCGGCTGCTCGCCCGGCGTCTCTCAACCGTCCTCGCCGGTCCAGAATTCGCGGTTTCCAGACACTTGCGCGGCGCCGATGCCCCCGCCGTCGACAGCGCTGCCGCGTTCGCCTGTATCCGGCGGCGCCCGCGCCCCACGTGGCGTCGCCCGCGACGCGTCCGAGGCCGCAATGACGCTCGCCGCCTCGGTTTTGAGACGAGATGCGGGCATGCGACTCGGCGCAGGCTCCGTACTGCGCCACGTGCAACGCGGAGGCGCCGGACCGACGCTCGCCGCAACCTCATGCTCCTCGCCCACCGTCCGTTCGGTCCGATCCAGATGTCGTGCTCGGCGCCGTGACGATGCAGACGCGCGCGCCGTTACGTCGCGGCCAACGCTGCAGCTCGCGGCGCTTCATCCGTTCGTCAGGGTGGCTGTGGGCTGCGCCCAATGCGCAGGACAGCAAGCACGCGGCCCACCGGCTCGACGACGCGCGCCTGGATAGTGAACGCCACTCGCTCCGCCGTGGTCGGCTCGTGCGTGAGGTCGTGCATCGCCTGCAGCACGTTGGCCTTCGCCTGCTCGGGAGTGCGGCCCTGCCCGTGGGCACCAGGCACCTCCGGGATACGCGCGGCGTACCAGCCGTCGTCAGTCTGTCGATGACGACGGTTAGGCGTTCCTCGCTGTGAGGTTGTTCGATGCGGCGCTCATCCCGTCGGGCCTGCTCGGACGGTACCGGAGCCGAGTCGGATGGTGGACGGCACTGGACGCCGCCGGCTACGCCCAGGGCGTGCACGACGAACGCGCCCGACGCGCCGCATGAGCCACGCGCGCAACGTCGACGACGCCATCCGTCGCGACGCCTGGACGTGCGGGCTGTGCGACCTCCGGCGCGCGAGCTGCCGCCGCACGCGGAGTTCCGTGGTCGGCCGTGACCGTCTCACCGAACTTTTCCTGCAGTCGCTGCGAAATGGCACCGAAATCGGCGGCCGCGGCTCTACGGTGACGGCATGGCGACGCCCGCGCCACGCGTCACCGACCTGGCCGCGCGCCAACTGGCACTGGACTTCCGAACCCGGCGAAGGGGACGCGCCGACGCCATGACCGCGCGGCTGCTCACCGCCGACGATCTCGCCGAGCGCTGGCAGGTCCCCAAGAGCCACGTGTACCGCCTCACCCGCGACGCCAAGATCCCCACCGTCAAGCTCGGCCGCTACTACCGCTACCGCCTCGACGCGATCGAGGCGTTCGAGCTCGGCGCTACAGTCCCGGCGACCGACAGCAACGGCCGAGGCGCGACTGCAGATCGCACCCCGGCCTGACCCATAGGGGTTCAGGCTCCCATGAGCACGCCGGAAGCTGGCGCCAAGCGCGTCACCGGACACCTGAAGCTGATCGAGCGCCGCGAAGGACCCGTCTGGTACGCCAAGACCCGCGTCCCTGGCCGCACCCCCGAACAGACCACCAAGCGGCTGGCGCCGGCGCACCTCACCCGCCGCCAGGCTGAGGACCGCCTGGCCGACCTGCTCACCGAGGAGCGCGCAGGTCGGCCAGCGCGCCTACGACCATCTCCCCGCCACGTTCGGTGACGCGAGCGAAGGGTTCCTGCGTCACATGGAGCACGTCCGCGGACGCGAGCGCTCCACGCTGCACGACTACCGCAGCTCGATCAAGAACTACCTCGACCCGCGCTGGCGCGACATGCCGGTCGACGCCATCACCCCCGCCGACGTTGAGGATCTCCGCGACGAGCTCCTGCAGACCGACCTCTCAGCACGCACCGTGGTGCGACACCTGACTGTCGCGCACGGCGTCTTCAAGCACGCCATACGCAAGCACGGCCTCGAGCGAAACCCCGCGGCCGCCGACCTCGTCGACCGGCCGAACGTCAACTACAGCGGCGAGTTCCGCACGCTCGACGCCGAGCAGCTGGCCTCGCTTGTCCGCCACGCTGCCCAGTGAGCAGGACACCGTCCTCTACCTCGCCGCCGCGCACAGCGGCTGCGGCAAGGCGAGCTGCGCGCGCTGCGCTGGCGCTACATCGACTTCGCCACCGACCCAATCCATGTCGAGCGCAGCGCCAGGATCGGCGCCGCCCATGGCGTCAAGGCGCCGAAGTCCGGCCGCGTGCGCTCGGTGCCGATGGTCCCGCAACTGGCTGCCGCGCTCGCCAAGCTCGGCCAGCGCAAGCACTTCACCGGCGACGAGGACCTCGTGTTCGGCAACGCCGTCGGCGAGGTCGAGCACGACAACCTGCGCCGCCGCTACTACCGCGCGCTGAATGCCGCCGGCCTCCCCCGCGTGCGCTTCCACGATCTGCGCCACGTGTTCGGGTCCACCGCCGTCAAGGCGTTCCCACTCTCCGACGTGCAGGCGATGCTCGGCCACGCGCACATCACCACCACCATGCGCTACGTCCACCACCGGCCAGGCAAGGACGACGCACAGCGCCTGGCCGCCGCCGTCGAAGGCGATTCCGTGTCCCACTTGTGTCCCGAACTGGGGACACAGAGGGCAACTCAGCGCAACTGAGCGACACGGATTTGGCTTAGTAGAGCCAAGCGGCAACCCCTGTTGTCGCCTGCAAAGCCGTTTACACCGGTTCGATTCCGGTCGTCGCCTCTACGCGAGCGGCCCGGTCCGCCCCGCCTCCTCCGACAGCCAGGCCAGCACCACGTCGCGGTCGAGCTCGAAGCCCAGGTCGGGGAGCTGGGCGACGATCGCGTGGGTCATCTCGCGACAGTGGCGCTCGGCCAGCGCGGGCGAGCCCGTCGCGTCCTCGATGATGGCCCGGGCCAGCTCGCGCGCGCCGATGCCGGCGCGGCCCCACGAGAATCCGGCCAGCGGAACGTCGCCGCGATAGGGCAGCGCGCGGCGCGCGCCGGCGTCCTCGATCCAGACATGGAACCCCCACCAGTCGGCGACGCCGACGTAGCGCGATGTCGCGGAGCGGTTCAGCGTCGTGGTCTGCGTCATGCCTGCACGCCATCGCATCATGCGAAGGGGAACCTGTGGACTTCTGAAGAAGTGACGAAGGAGCCATAGGCCGTTGTTATGCGGCGGACTCTCTGGGCCTTTCCTTATGAAATCTTCAGGCTCCGCTGAGGCGGGCGCGCTGGGATCACGTCATGACCGCCACCGCCGCCGAGACCCGAGCCGCCGGCCTGCACCCCACCGAGCCGCTCGATGCGCCGGGCGTGCTGGGCCACCGCGTGCGCCGCGACAGCCTGGCCGTCGACTGCCCGTCGCCGGGGCGGTACCTCGCGCTCGAGGAGGGCGCCGTCGCGCGCCTCATCCCCCTGCGCCGTCCGATCATGCACATCGGGCGCGGCTACTCGGTCGACATGCGCCTCGAGGACCAGACCGTGTCGCGCCGCCACGCGATCATCGTCGAGCGCGGCACCGAGACGCGGATCCTCGATGACCGTAGCGCCAATGGCACCTTCGTCAACGACCGGCGCGTGGCCGAGGCCACCCTGCACGACCGCGACGTGATCCGGATCGGCCGCGTGGAGCTGGTGTTCGTCGACGTCGCGGGCTGAGCGGCTACGCGCCGTCGCTGGACGGCGACGATCGCGCGGCGTTTGGCTTCTGGTGCGACGGGAAAGCTCCCGTTGCACCGGATTAGGGGGAAGGCATGCTTCGTCGGCGTTGGTGGCTCGTGGTGGCCGCGCTCGGTACCTCGATCTCGTTCGTCATCTGCGGTCTACCGGCCGGAGCGGCCGGCGTGACGGTCCCGACGACGCTGCCGCCCGCCCAGGTCACGGTCCCACCCGTGTCGACGCCGCCGGTCACTGTCCCGGTGCCCGCGCCGGTTCCTGTGCCGCCGGTGACGGTGCCGCCGGTCAAGACGCCGCCGGTGACCACGCCACCGATCAAGGCGCCCGCGCCGGCGCCGCCGGCGGTGTCGACACCGTCGGTCCACACGCCCGCGGGCACGGTGCCGTCGGTGTCGACGCCCTCGGCCTCGTCCGGCCGCACGCCGTCGTCCTCATCGTCGTCCTCGTCGGGCGCGCAGGCCGGACCGGGCGCATCCGGCAGCGACTCGACCAGCGCCGGCGCCGGCAGCACCTCGTCCGCACCAGGCTCGGGCGCCGCGGCCCGGCCTGTCGCAGCCGAACGCTCCTCCTCGGGCAGCGGCGGTCCGGGCCACGCGGCGCGCGCAAGCGGGCGCGAAAACGGTGGCCGCTCCGAGCACGTGCGCATGCGCGACCGCGAGCTGCGGCGAGCCGTCGTGCGCCTGCAGGGCTGCCTGGCCCGCGTGCCGCGCGCGGAGCGCCGCGTGCTGACGCTGCGCGCGGGCATCGGCATCGCGCGGACGCGGTCGCGCGCCGAGGTCGCGCGCATCACCGGCCTTCACCGCGCGCGCGTGGCCCGGCTGGAGCGCCGCGGCCTGCGCCAGCTGCGGGCCCTCGGGCGCGCGGGCGGGTGCGCGGTCTCATCGGGGGGTGCCGAGACCGCGTTCGCCGGGGTCCCGGCGGGCGGGTCGACGCACAGCGGCGGCCCCGCCGGTCGCGGGGGCGTCCTGGCCGAGCGCGGCTCGGACGCCAGCCCGACCCCGACCCCGACCTCGCACGAGGCGGAGAGCGCGTCCCGGCCGAAGGCCAATCTGCCGATCGCGCGCCCAGAGCTCGGCGGCGCCGGCGACGAGTTCGACCTCGCCGTCGTGTTCATCCCACTGGCCGTGCTGGCCTTCGTGCTGGTGATGATCCGCGAGGCGCGGCGAACGAGCTAGTGGGTCTTCTCGTGACGTTGCGCCGGAAACCCCGAGATGCCGGCGCCGTCAGGCAAGGACGGGGCACCGACGGCGAAGCCGTTGGTCCCGAAGGAATGCCGAGGCATTTCGAGGGTCGAGGACGCCGCCTGGCGGTGATCGGCGCCCGGGATTTCCGGTGAAACGTTGCGAGAAGGCCCACTAGTGGGCCACCCGCAAACGTTCCACGTTCACGGGAGACCCACTAG
>DATBKW010000283.1:0-12779 GCA_036555665.1 Solirubrobacteraceae bacterium
TGGGAACCGAGTGGGCGCCGGCTGCTGTCACGCATCGGCGGCGGATCCGGCGCACGCGTTCTCGACGTCGGCTGTGGCGCGTTGGGCTGGCTTCGGATCCTCAGCGAGTGGGTTGGCGCCTCCGGCGAGGTAATCGGCACCGACATCGACGAAAGGCTGCTCGCTGCCGCCCGCTCCTCTCTAGCCGCAGATGCAATTTCAAACGTGGAGCTCGTCGTCGATGATCTCTTCGACACCAAGCTCGAGCCGCAATCGTTTGATCTCGTCCACGGCCGCTACCTGATCGCTCCTCTCGGCCGCGGTCCCGAGCAGGTCGCCTCGCACCGGCGGTTGCTCAGACCGGGGGGCTCGTTGGTCCTCGAGGAGTGGGACCTGGGCTCGTGGCACTTCAATCCGCCCGCGCCCGCGGCCGAGCGACTGATCGCACTGCTGTCGGAGATCTTCGCCACCTTCGGCGGCGCGGCCGGCCGCGGACTTCCGCACCTGCTGCGCGACGTCGGCCTCGACGAGCCAGAGATCGACGCGCACGTCATCGCGCTGCAACCCGCCCACCCCTATCTGCGTCTCCCGCTCCAACTCAGCGCCGCGCTGGAGTCGCGGCTGCTCGAGACCCTCAGCGCGGATGAGCTCGCCTCGCTGCGCCGCGAGGCCGAGAGCGAGCTGGCCGAGCCGGGCAGGTGGGGCACGACCTTCACCCTGATCCAAAGCTGGGGAACGCTCGAGGGTGCGTCGCCGGCTACCTAGGGTGCGCTAACAGCGAGCGGGCGGGCGACTACGTGTTGTCATGCTCTCGCATCTCAAACGCAATGCCGTCGCCTACACCGCGCTCTTCCTGGCGCTCGGCGGCACCTCATACGCGGCCGTCCGCCTGCCCGCGGGATCGGTCGGTTCCAAGGAGCTGCACAGCGGCGCCGTGACGAAGACCAAGCTGCAGCGCGGCGCGGTCACGTCGACGGCGGTGCAGGACCACACGCTGAAGGCGGTCGACTTCGCCCGCGGCCAGCTCACTGCCGGCCCCAAGGGCGACAAGGGCGACGCGGGACCGAAGGGCGACAAGGGCGACCCGGGACCGACGTTCGGGGTCGCGGGCGTCGACACAGGCTGCTGCAAGGCGCCGACCCTTCCCGCCACCTCCACGGTGAGCGCAACCAAGAGCGTGACGCTCACGAACCGCTCGCGACTGTTCGTGTTCGCCAGCGTGCAGGGGAGCGCCAGCACCTGCGGGTCGGCCTACTGCTTCGGGTATTGGGGCGTGCTCGTCGACGGCGTGCCCTTGGCCAACGGTGCGCGACGGCTGCAGGCCGCCTCGGGCGAGACGATGGAAGACTCGCTGAGCCCGTTCGGCGTCACCGAACCGCTCGAACCCGGCGAGCACACGATCGCGCTCGCGCGGTACATGCTCGGGTCCGCCACCCCGTACTCCAACGACCAGGACCTGGCCGCGATCGCCCTCGGCGCCTAGGCGATCAGGACCTCGAGGCGGCGCGGACCATGGACGCCTTCCACGCGGTCGAGCTCGATGTCGCTCGTGGCGCTGGGGCCCGAGACGAAGGTGAACGGTCCGCGCGCGCCCTGGAGCGCGCGGACCGCCTCGGGAACGGTCGCGACGACCTGCGCGCGCTCGACCACGCACAGGTGAAGGTCGGGGACGAGGGTGAGTGCTCGGCGACCCGAGCGCTCACCCCCGTCGAGCACGATGGTGCCGGTCTCGGCGATGGCCAGCGCGCAGCCGGTCAGGGCGCCGTCGAGGGCGTCGAGGTCGCGGGCGCCGAGCCCGCGGTCCTCGACGAGCTCGACGCCGTCGGGCCGCCACGGCAGGCCCACGGGCACGCCGAGGCGGTGCGCGCCCTGCTCCTCGCACACGCGCACGATCGTCGCCGCTAGGTCGTCGGCCTCGCGCACGGTGGCCCGGTAGTCGGCCACGCGCTCGGCGAAGCGCGCCACCGGATCGCCGGGCGGCGGGGCAGGCGGCTCGTACAGCGCCGGCTCGGGCGGCTCGTCGGCCGGCACGTCGCGCAGCGCGGCGCGCACGCGCGCGAGGACGTCGTCACGCGCGCTGGGCACGCCACCACTCCCGGAAGCTCTGCGACGGCGGGTCGGGCAGCTCGCGCGAGCGCGTCCACGGCCGCAGCGCCGCGCCGGCCAGCGGCCCGCGCCCCAGCCGCGCGGCGCGCTGGGCCGCCTCGTAGGCGCGGCGGCTGGCGAACACGCGCGCCATCGCCGCCATCGCCGCGCGCTCGCCGGCGGACGTGCCCGCCTCGCGCACGACGCGTCCGCGCAGGTGCACAAGGATCGACGGGATGTCGATCTTCACCGGGCAGACCTCGTAGCAGGCGCCGCACAGCGAGCTGGCCCACGGCAGCGTCGGCGCCTGGTCGAGCCCACGCAGCTGCGGCGTGAGGATCGCGCCGATGGGCCCGGGATAGACGCTCTCGTAGGCGTGGCCGCCGGTGCGCTCGTAGACCGGGCACACGTTCAGGCACGCCGAGCAGCGGATGCAGCGCAGCGCGGCGCGGCCGACCTCGTCGGCCAGCACGTCGCTGCGCCCGCCGTCGAGGAGCACGAGATGAAACTCGCGCGGGCCGTCGCCGTCGCTGACGCCCGACCAGATCGACGTGTAGGGGTTCATGCGCTCGCCGGTCGACGAGCGTGGCAGCAGTTGCAGCAGCACGGCGAGGTCGCGCCAGCGCGGCAGCACCTTCTCGATGCCGACGACCGAGACGAGGACGTCGGGCAGCGTCGTGCACATCCGCCCGTTGCCCTCGGACTCGACCACCACCACATGGCCCGTCTCGGCGACCACGAAGTTCGCGCCGCTGACGCCGACCGGCACCGAGAGGAACTTCGCGCGCAGGTGCGTGCGCGCCACAGCGGTCAGCTCGGCCGGGACGTCGGAGACCTCGACGCCGAGCTCGCGCTGGAAGATCTGCGCGATCTCGGCGCGGTTGCGGTGGATCGCCGGCACGAGGATGTGCGACTGCGAGTCGCCGTCGAGCTGGATGATCAGCTCGGCGAGGTCGGTCTCGACGGCGTGGATGCCGCTGCGCTCGAGCGCCTCGTTGAGACCGATCTCGTCGGTGGCCAGCGACTTGACCTTGATGACCTCGTCGGAGCCGTGGGCGCGCGCCACGTCGGCCACGACCGCGCACGCCTCGGCGCCGTCGCGCGCCCAGTGCACCGTGCCGCCGGCGCGCGTGACGCTCTCCTCCAGGCGCTCGAGGTGGACGTCGAGGTGGCGCAGCGTGCGGTCCTTGATCTCCGCGCCGGCGGCGCGCAGGGCCTCCCAGTCGTCGACCTCGGCAACCACCCGGGCGCGCTTGGCGCGGATCGTGCTTGTCGCGTGGCCGAGGTTGCGACGCAGCTGGCTGTTGCCCAGCGCGCTGCGTGCCGCCTTGGGGAAGCCGTCCTTCACGACGCGTCGCTCGCGAGGATCTCGGCGACGTGCATGACGCGCACGCCCGCGCGCGCGTGCTTGAGGCCGCCGCCGATGTGCATCAGGCACGAGTTGTCGGCCGCCGTGCAGACGTCGGCCCCGGTGTCGAGGATGTGGCGCAGCTTGTCGGTCAGCATCGCCGTCGAGGTGTCGGCGTTCTTGATCGCGAAGGTGCCGCCGAAGCCGCAGCACTCGGTCGCCGCCGGCAGCTCGACGAGATCGATGCCGCGCACCGCGCGCAGGAGGCGCAGCGGAGCATCGCCGACCTTCAGCAGCCGTAGCGAGTGACACGTCGGGTGGTAGGTGACGCGATGGTGGAACGCGGCCCCGACGTCGTCGACGCCCATCCGCCCGACGAGGAACTCCGACAGCTCGAAGACGCGCGGCGCCAGGTCGCGCGCCTGCGCGGCCAGCGCCTGATCGCCCGCCTCGCGCGCGAGCCGCTCGTAGCCCTCGCGCACCATCGCCGCGCACGACCCGCTCGGCGTGACCACGGCCTCGGCGTCGCCGAAGACGCGCACGAACCGCCGCACGAGCCCGACCGCTTCGTGCCCGTAGCCGCTGTTGGCGTGCATCTGCCCGCAGCAGGTCTGCTCGAGCGGGAAGTCGACCTGCACCCCGACGCGCTCGAGCACGGTCACCGTCGCGCGCCCCGTCTGCGGGAAGAGCGTGTCGTTGAAGCAGGTGATGAAGAGCGCGACCCGCATGCGCGCATCATGCCCGACGTCCCGCCCGGCTACGCGGCGGATGGGCGCACCTGCGTCTTGATCGAATACCTAGCGGGTACTAGGTTTCCGAAACGGGGGGCAGCATCCGTTCGGGAGGGGATCATGCTCCGCTGGGTCTGGCGCGCTGCGCTCGTAGGGATCCTGTCCATCGTTGTCGCCGGGCAGGCGATCGCCGCGGACGAGCCGTGGCGCGATCCGGGGCAGCCGCCGGGCCGGCGGGCCGACGAGCTGCTTGCCGTCATGAGCTTCGACCAGAAGGTCCAGCTCGCCCTCGGCAACTTCGCGGCGGTCGCCCCGTTCGGCGTGCCGGCGCTGTCCTCCGACGACGGGCCCAGCGGCATCCGCGCGACCGGCACCACGAGCTTCCCGTCCTCGCAGACGCTCGCCTCGACCTTCGACCGTGGCCTGGCGCGCGCCTACGGCGGGGCGATCGGCGCCGAGGCGCGTGGCAAGGCCTTCAACTGGTGGCTGGGGCCCGCGATGGACATCGCGCGCACGCCCCTGTCCGGCCGCCAGCCCGAGAACCTCGGCGAGGACCCGTTCCTGG
The DNA here is from genome assembly GCA_036555665.1 of Solirubrobacteraceae bacterium. Classification (GTDB taxonomy): domain Bacteria; phylum Actinomycetota; class Thermoleophilia; order Solirubrobacterales; family Solirubrobacteraceae; genus JAOPZW01. The sequence continues at coordinate 4,709 of DATBKW010000283.1, forward strand.
CGGGCGAGACCGTCGCCCAGGAGGTCGCCGGAGCCAAGAGCGCCCACGTGATCGCGACGCTCAAGCACTACGTCGCCAACAATCAGGAGTTCGGGCGCATCGGGTTCAACCAGCCCGGCGGCGGCCGCAGCGGCGGCGCCGACTCGATCGTCTCCCAGCGCGCGCTGCAGGAGATCTACGAGGCGCCGTTCAAGCGCGCCATCCGCGAGTCGGATGCCGACGCGGTCATGTGCTCCTACAACCGTCTCAACGGCCCGCAGACGTGCGAGGACTCCGCCTTGCTGTCCGACCTGAAGGCCTCGGGCTTCAACGGCTTCGTCGCGCCCGACTTCCTCTTCGCCGTGAAGGACCCGCTGGCGGCGACGCTCGCAGGCCTCGACCTGCCCGCGCTCGGAGGACCGGGCGGGCGCACCGCGGACATGTTCACCTCCGGCCAGGTCCCGGCCGCGCGCCTGGACGACATCGTGCGCCGCACGCTGTACGCGATCTTCGACTCAGGCGCGTTCGACAACCCGCTCGGGCCCGCCGCCGACGACGTCAGCACGCCCGCGCACCGCGCGCTCGCGACCCGCGTGTCGACCGACGGCATGGTGCTGCTGAAGAACGACCACCACGCGCTGCCCCTGAGCGACGGGCGGGTGCGCTCGATCGCGATCATCGGGCCGTCGGGCAGCGACGCGACGTACATCACCGGCGGCTCGGCCGGCGTGACACCCGATCCGAGCCGGACGGTGACGCCGCTGGCCGGCATCACCGGGCGGGCCGGTTCCGCGGTGAAGGTCACCGCCGCGCAGGGATCGCTGGGCGACGCCCCGCTGCCCACGATCGTTCCGGGCGACGACCCCGGCTTCCAGGCCAGCTACTGGAACAACGGCGACCTCGACGGCGCGCCCGCGCTGACGCGGACCGAGCCGACGATCGACCTGGCGGCGGCGCCGACCGGCGTCGGGCCGCTGTGGTCGGCGCGCTGGACGGGCACGGTCACGCCGTCGCAGTCGGGCCTGTATCGCTTCTCGCTGCTGCAGGCCGGCCTGGCGACGCTCTACGTCGACGGGAGGCGCGTCGGGCCGGGCTACCGCGAGGCGGTCCAGTTCATCGACGGCCCCTTCTATCCGATGCAGACCCAGGCGGTGCGCCTGACCGCCGGGAGGCGGGTGTCGATCCGCGTCGACTACTCGAGCAGGGCCCAGCTCTTCGGGGCCCAGATCCATCTCGCCTGGGCGCAGGCGTCGGGCATCGCGGCCGCCGTGGACGCCGCCCGCCACGCCGACGTGGCGATCGTGATGGCCAACAACGCGCAGGGCGAGGGGATGGACCGCACGACGCTCGCGCTGGCCGGCGACCAGAACGCGCTCATCGACGCCGTCGCGGCCGTGAATCGCCGGACGATCGTCGTGCTCAACACCGGCGGCCCGGTGCTGATGCCGTGGCTGCATCGCGTCGACGCGGTGCTCGAGACCTGGTACCCGGGCCAGCAGTTCGGGACTGCGCTCGCCGGCGTGCTCTTCGGCGACAGCGATCCGGGCGGCCGGCTGCCGATCACCTTCCCGGCCAGCGACCAGCAGGGTCCCGCGCCGCCGACGCGCCCCGAGCGCTATCCCGGGATCGACAACGTGGTGCATTACGACGAGGGGCTCCTCGTCGGCTACCGCTGGTACGACGCAACCGGGCAGCGCCCGCTCTTCCCGTTCGGCTACGGCCTGTCCTACGCCGACTTCCGGTTCAGCGGCCTGCAGGTCAGCGGCGACGTGGCGACGGTGCGCGTGACGAACACGAGCCACCGGGCGGGGTCGACGGTCGCGCAGGCCTACCTGTCCTTCCCGCGCTCGGCGGGCGAGCCGCCACGGCAGCTCAAGGGGTACGCGAAGGTCGCGCTCGGGCCGGGCCGGAGCGCCGTCGTGTCGTTCCGGCTCGACCCGGCCGACCTTGCGACGCCCGGGCGCTACACGCTGTTCGTCGGCAGCTCGTCGCGCGACCTGCCCGAGCGGGCGAGCTTCGACCCGGCTACGCTCGGCCGCGGTGAGCACCGGGCGGGAACGGGGCGGATACGCCAAGGGGCGTGAGCGGCGCGACGCGATCCTGGCCGCGGCGAACGAGGTCTTCGCCAAGCGCGGGTTTCGCGGCGCGTCGCTGGCGACGATCGCCAAGCAGGTCGGGCTCACCGAGCCCGGCCTGCTGCACCATTTCGCCTCCAAGGAGGAGCTGCTGCTCGAGCTCCTCGAGCTGCGCGACCAGCACGACGACGAGCGCATCGCGCAGGCCCGCGCGGCGCACACGACGCTGCACGACCTGCTCGTCGAGCTGTGCCGCCAGAACGCCGACCGGCCGGGCATCGTCCGGCTCTTCACGATCCTCGCCGCCGAGAGCGTCGACGAGGACCACCCCGCGCACGACTGGTTCTTCGACCGCTACACGCTGCGTCGCCGCCAGGTCGCAGCGGGGGTGGCGGCCGAGCAGGACGACGGCCGCATCGACCCCACCCTCGACGCCGACGCGATCGCGTCGCAGATCCTCGCGATGTTCGACGGCCTGCAGATCCAGTGGCTGCTGGACCCGCGGAGCGTCGACATGGTGGCGGTCTTCGAGGCCTTCCTCGAGCGCCTGCGCCGGCGGCGTTAGCGGGTCAGCTCCACCTCGAGCTCCGGCGGCGCCATCAGCGTCTGGGCGACCGTGCAATAGCGCTCGGTCTTGCGCAGGAGCGCGTCGAGGTCCTCTTCGCTCGCGCCGGGGGCGTCGACCGCGAAGCGCAGGCGGATCGCCTGGAAGCCGGCTCCGACCTCGCGGTCGAGGCCGAGGGTGCCGCGCAGGTCGAGGTCGCCCTCGACCGTCGTCTCGATCGAGCGAACGTCGAGGCCCATCGCCGTGGCGACCATCTGGCAGGTGAGCTGGGCGCACGCCGCCAGGGCGCCGAGCAGCAGGTCGCCCGAACAGGCGGCCGTGCCGGCGCCGCCGACGCCGACGTGCGCCTGCGCCTCGTAGAGCGCGCGGCCGAGGTCGACGTTGCACGAGATCGGCGCGTCGTTGGCGCTGCCGCGGGCGGTCAGGGTGATGCGGGCCTGGCCGGGGTCGGCCCGATAGGCGTCCTTCAGCGGCTGCTGTACGGCGCGAAGGTCCATCAGTCCAGCAGCGCCCGCACCGCCAGCGCGCCTGCCTGGATGGTCTGTGAGAAGTCGTTGTCGGTCTCGGTGAGCATCCGCATGCACATGCCGTCGGCGAGCGAGAAAAGCACGTCGGCGACCGCCTCGGGCTCGGCGCGCAGGCGCAGCGCGCCCTCGGCCTCCTTGCGCGCCAGCAGCCCGGCGACGTGCTCGCGGGTGCGCCGCAGGAGCTCGGCGAACTCGGCGGCGATCTCCTCGTTGCGGCGCGACAGGGTGAAGACCTCGAAGACGACCGTGATGAACTCCGGCTCCTCCCTGACGAAGCGCCGCAGCGAGTCGACGAGCGCGTCGGTGACGCCGTCGGCGTCGCGGGCGTCGGCCAGCTGCTCGTCGAGCCAGACCATCCGCAGCTCGCAGTCGCGGCGCACGACCTCGGCGAGCAGGCGCTCCTTCGTGCCGAAGTAGTAGTGCAGCAGCCCGCGCGAGACGCGCGCCTCGCGCGCCACGTGGTCGAAGGTCGAGCCGGCGACCCCGCGTCGGGCGACGCTCGAGCGCATCGCGTCGACGATCCGCTGGGCCTTCTCGCCTTCGATCGGACGCTGCTGGGTCGCGGCCTCCATGGAGCGAAGCCTAGCTGGCCGGCCAGCCGAAAACCGCGAACGTCCGCGACGTAACAACAGGGTTGTTACATCCGGGACGTTCGCGGCCCCCGGGACGCGAAGGGCGCCCGGTGGGCGCCCTTCCGGCAACGTCTGGCGAGACGCGGGCTAGGAGTTCGACGAGGAGACGGGCTCCTCGGCGGCCGGCGCCGGCGGCGGCGAGGTGGTCGACGTGTAGTCGAACTCCTCCTCGGCGCCGAACAACGTGTCGAGGACCTTGTTGCGCAGGTCCTCGCTGGCGACGAGGGCCACGCCGAAGCCGATGATGGCGATGACGAGCAGCTTGCCGATGCCGCCGCGGCGCTTCTTCTTCTTCGGCCCCTCGGCCATCGCGACTCCGGCATCGCGCAGCGCCTCGGCCGCCTGCCGCATCTCCTTCTGGAGTTTCTTGTTCTCCCTGAGCTGCTTGGTGGCCGGCTTGCCGTTGTTGAGCCGCGCGAATGCCGAGCGCGCGTTCTCATAAGCGGTCATGACATTCGCGCGCAGCTCCGCGTCCTCGACGATCCGGCGAACGTAGGGATGCTCCCACGCCGCCTCGGCGGCCACGCGCGCCTGGGCCGCCTTGTTCTTCGATGCCATCTCTGCCCTCTCAGACGTTGCTTGCTGTCCTTATGAACGATCCTATACCCGCTTCGCAGCCGCGGGTGAGCGCCGCCTGCCGTTCGAGGACGGCGCCTGGAGCGCGACGTCGAGGACCTGGCCGATCTCCTCGACGAAGACGAAGTCGAGATCGCGGCGCAGGTGCTCGGGGATCTCGTCGGTGTCGCTCTCGTTCAGCGCGGGTGCGATCACCACGCGAATGCCGCTGCGCTGCGCCGCCAGGGCCTTTTCCTTGAGCCCACCGATCGGCAGCACCTGGCCCGTGAGCGTGATCTCGCCGGTCATCGCGACGTCGTCGCGCACCGGCCGCGCGCTGAGCAGCGACACCAGCGCGGTCGCCATGGTGACGCCCGCGCTCGGGCCGTCCTTCGGAATCGCCCCGGCGGGGATGTGGATATGGATGTCGTGCTCGGCGAACCAGTCCTCGCCGAGCCCGGGCGCCACCTCGGCGTGATGGCCGCGCACGTAGGACAGCGCGGCCTGCGCGGACTCGCGCATCACGTCGCCGAGCTGGCCGGTGATGGTCAGGCGCGCCTTGCCCGGGAACGCGGTGGCCTCGACGAAGAGCACGTCGCCGCCGGCCGGCGTCCACGCCAGGCCGGTGGCGACGCCCGGCTGGCGCGTGCGGCGCTTGGTCTCCGAGAAGAAGCGCCGCTTGCCCAGCAGCTCGCGGGCGCGCGCCTCGGAGATCGACGCGCGCTTGCTCGGGCGTCCGTTGGCCTCGGCGACCTCGCGCGCGATCTTGCGGCAGATCGTGCCGATCTCGCGCTCGAGGTTGCGCACGCCCGCCTCGCGCGTGTAGTCGCGGATGATGGCGCGCAGCGCGCGATCGGTGAACGAGACCCACGAGCGCTTGAGCCCGTTGCGCTCGATCTGGCGGGGCACCAGGTAGCGCTTGGCGATCTCGAGCTTCTCCTCCTCGGTGTAGCCGGCGAGCTGGATGACCTCCATGCGGTCGCGCAGCGGGCCCGGGATGGTGTCCAGCGTGTTGCCGGTGGTGATGAACATGACGTTCGAGAGGTCGAACGGCACGTCGAGGTAGTGGTCGCGGAACGTCGCGTTCTGCTCGGGGTCGAGCACCTCGAGCATCGCGCTCGACGGGTCGCCGCGCCAGTCGGCCCCCATCTTGTCGATCTCGTCGATCATGAACAGCGGGTTGTTGGACCCCGCGTCGCGCAGCGCGCGGATGATCGTGCCGGGCATCGCGCCGATGTAGGTGCGCCGGTGGCCGCGGATCTCGGCCTCGTCGCGCACCCCGCCGGCGCTGATGCGCTCGAACTCGCGCCCCAGCGCGCGGGCGATCGAGCGGCCGAGCGAGGTCTTGCCCACGCCGGGCGGGCCGATGAAGCACAGGATGGACCCCCGCGCGTCGGGCTTGAGCTTGCGCACGGCCAGGAACTCGAGGATCCGTTCCTTGACCTGATCGATGTCGTAATGGTCCTCGTCGAGGACCGCGCGCGCGTGGACGAGGTCGAGGTTGTCCTCGGTCGCCTTGTCCCACGGCAGCGTCGCGATCCACTCAAGGTACGTGCGGATGACGCCGTGCTCGGCCGCCTGCGGCGGCAGCGCCTCCAGGCGCTTGAGCTCGCGATCGGCCTGGCGGCGCACGTCCTCGGGCAGCGCGATCGCGTCGAGCTGCTCGCGCAGCTCGCCCGCCTCGGCGGCCGACTCGTCGAACTCCCCCAGCTCCTTGCGGATCGCCTCGAGCTGCTGGCGCAGGACGAACTCGCGCTGGCTCTTGTCGATCTCCGACTGCACCTGCGACTGGATCTCCGAGCCGATTGAGATGACCTCGAGCTCGCGCGCGAGGATGTCGACCAGGCGGCGCAGGCGCCGGCCGACGTCGGCCTCCTCGAGCAGCGCCTGCTTCTCCTCGGACTTCAGGCGCAGCGAGCCGGCGATGAGATGGCTCAGCGCGCTGGGATCGTCGATGTTCGCGATCGCGAGTTGCAGCTCCTCGGGCAGGTAGGGATTGCTCTCGACGATCGAGGAGAACGTCTGCTGCACGTTGCGCATGAGCGCCTCGAGCTCGGCCGACTCGGTCGGCTCGATGTCGGGCAGCTCGGAGACGTTGGCGACGAGGTAGGGCGTCTCGCGCACCCACTCGTCGATGCGCACTCGCTGGCCGCCCTGCACGAGGATCCGGATGGTGCCGTCGGGGACCTTGATCATGCGCGCAATTGCGCCGACGACGCCCACGCTGTAGAGCTGCGTCGGCCCCGGCGCCTCGATCTCCGGCTCGCGCGAGGCGACCATCACCAGCATCCGGTCGCCGCGCAGAACGTCGTTGACCAGCTGCACCGAGCGCTCCTGACCGACCGCCAGCGGCGTCAGCGTGTCGGGGAGCGGCACCGTCTCGCGCAGCGGCAGCACCGGCAGCGTGCTGGGCACCGAGCGCTGCGCGCCGATGTCGACCGAGCGCTCCTCCCCGTCCGAGCCGGCGATCTCGATCACGCGCCCTCGATGGCGTCGCGGTCGACGTCGATGGGCACCGAGCGCGCGCGGCTCTCGGGCGCCACGAGCGGCAGCTCGATGCGCAGCATGCCGTCGCGGTAGGTCGCGCGTGCCGCGTCGGCGACGACGTCGGCACCGAGCTGGATGACGCGGCGGAAGGGGCCGAAGTCGATCTCGAGCTGCTGGTAGACGCGCTCCTCGGCGTCAGCCGGGCGACGGTGGCCGGCCAGCACGAGCTCGCGGCCCTCGATCTCCAGCGTCAGCTCGTCGGGGTCGATGCCCGCCAGCTCGGCCTGGACGACCGCGCGCGGAGGGTCGCCCTCGTAGAAGACGTCGACCGCCGGCGAGAACCCGCCGCGCTTGCGCGGCGCCAGCCCGGTGCGGTCGAACACGTCGCCGAAGAGCTCGTCCATCTCTCGGCGCATACGCTCGAAGTTGGCGAAGAGGTCGCGCTCGGGGGCCATGCCCTGAGTTTGTCACGCTGTGGTCATGTCCCTCACCTTCCCCGGTGGCCCGCTCGCGTCCGATCCGCCCACGGACACCAACTACGACATCGACGGCCCGAAGCACCGGCTCTTCCTGCATCCGTTCCCCCGGCGCGTGCGCGCCTCCTTCGCCGGCGAGACCGTGCTCGACACCACCCGCGGCGCGCTGCTGCACGAGAGCAACATCCTGCCGCGGCTGTACGTCCCGCTCGAGGACGTGCGGGCCGACCTGCTCGAGCGCACCGAGCACACCACGCACTGCCCGTTCAAGGGCGACGCGTCCTACTGGTCGGTGCGCGCGGGCGACCGCGTGGCCGAGAACGCGGTGTGGACCTACGAGGACCCGATCGCCGCGGCCGGCTGGCTGCGCGGCCTCGTCAGCGTCTACCCCGAGCGCATGGACGAGTGGTTCGACGAGGATGAGCGGGTCCACCGCCTACGCGACCCCTATCACCGCGTCGACGCGCGCCAGAGCTCGCGCCGGGTCGAGGTCCGCTTCGACGGCGACGTCGTCGCGCGCAGCGAGCGCCCCGTCGTCGTCCACGAGACCGGCGTGCCGCTGCGCTTCTACCTCCCGCGCGAGGACGTCGATGGCGCGCTGGTCGCCAGCGAGACGACCACGGCGTGCCCTTACAAGGGCACCGCGTCGTACTGGTCGCTGGCGGGCGTCGAGGACGCCGCGTGGTCCTATGAGGAGCCGCTGGAGAGCATGCTCAAGGCGCGCGGCAACATCTGCTTCGATGCCGATAAGACGGAGGTCGTCGAGGTCGGCTAG
>DATBKW010000284.1:0-13087 GCA_036555665.1 Solirubrobacteraceae bacterium
AGACCGCGAGGCGACCGGCGTGCGGCGCATGGGTACTTCTCCACACCGCCCTGCGTGCAAGGACGGATGTCCGCGGCGCGACGCGGCGCGAAGCTCGCGGTGAACACGAACCCGGGAGGTCGTCATGACCACGAGGATCCAGCCCTACCGGGGCAGCTACCTGACACCGAGCTTCGAGCACGCGACGGTCGCCGACGCGATGCGCACCGGCGTCATGAGCTGTCCACCCGACGTGCCCGCGAGCGTGGCCGCTCGCATGATGGCCACCCATCACATCCATTCGGTCGTCGTCGAGGGCGTCCACGAGGATCCGGTCCGCGGCGAGCAGCTCAAGTGGGGCGTCGTCTCCGACATGGATCTTTTGCGCGCCGCGCGCGCCGGGATCGACGAGCTCACGGCCGGCGAGATCGCCATCACCGAGCCCGTCACCGTCGAGCCGACGCTGGCGCTCGACGACGCGGTCCGCATGATGGACGAGCACGACACCGCGCACCTCATCGTCATCGACCGCGGCCGGCCCGTGGGGATCCTCTCCACGCTCGACGTGGCCGGGGTGGTGGCGTGGGGCCACGCGTGAGGGGCGGCCTTGCCATCGCTCCTGCAGCGCTTTCGGCGGATCGTGGCACCGCCGGGCCGGCCCGGTGAAGCGGTCGGCGTGCCCGCGTCGGGCACGGAGCTGGAGGGCGAGCTCGAGCCGGTGCTCGAACGCCTCGACGACATCGACGCGGAGGCCTCCGAGATGGAGGCGCAGGCGAGCGCCGAGGCGCAGCACAGGCGCGAGGACGCGGCGCGCCGGGCCGCGGCGATCCTCGCGGAGGCGCGGGTCGCAGCCGAGGCCGAGCGCGCCCGGGCCGCGAGCGAGTTGCGGACGGCGGCAGAGCGCAGTGCCGCCGGCACGCGCGTCGACGCGGCGCGTGAGGTCGAGCGAATCGAGTCCGTCCGCGAGGAGCGCGTGGCGCGCTTGGCCGGCGAGGTGGTCGCGTGCGTGCGGCGCAGCGGGCGCTGACTCCGGGGTGGGTCGCGGGCAGCGTTCGGGCCCGCAACATGCTCGCGCGGCGTATTGGACGCGAGCATGCCCGTCGGCTGGCCCAGGCACGCACGCTCGACGATGCCCTGGCCGAGCTGTCCGCCAGCGCGTACGGGCGCTTCGTGCACCCCGGCATGAGCCTCGCGCGCGCGCAGCGCGGGATTGCCGAGACCACCCTCTGGCACGTGCGCGTGCTCGCCGGCTGGTCGCCCCCGGGAGCGATCGAGGCAATCCGGGCGCTCGCGGCGTGGTTCGAGCTCGCCAACGTCGAGGACCACCTTGCCTATCTCGCCGGCGGCGAGGCTCCGGCGCCCTTCGCGCTCGGCGGGCTGGCCACCGCCTGGGACCGCGTTGCCGAGACCCGCACGCCGTCCGAGGCGCGCGCGGCCCTGGCCGACTCGCCGTGGGGCGACCCGGGCACGGACGACCTCGCGGACGTCCTGCTCGCCCTGCGCCTGGCCTGGGCGCGACGCCTGCTCGATTCGCTGGACGAGGCGAGCTCCTGGGTGCCCGGCGCGGTTGCCCTCGTCGTCGCGCGCGAGCTCTTGATCACGGGCCGCTCACCCGACGAACTGCGCGCGCGCCGGCCGCCGGGCATCGGGACCGCCTGGTCGCAGGCGGGGAGCCTGCGCAGCCTGCGCGACGCGCTTCCCGCGCAAGCGTCATGGGCTCTCGACGGCGTCGAGGAGCCGACGGACCTCTGGAACGCCGAGGTCGAGTGGTGGCGGCGGGTCGAGGAGGACGCCGAGGCCTTCGCGCACGCGGCGCTCATGGGCGAGCCCTGGGTCGTCGGCACCGTGGTGTTGCTGGGCGTGGACGCCTGGCGCGCCGCGGGTGCGCTCGCGTCGGCCGCCCGCGGCGGAACCGACGACGTGCTCGAGGTGTTCGATCGGATTGGCTGACCACCGGTTTCCCACCCCGATGAGCAGGGTCGCGCTCGTGGCGCCGGCCGCCCACCTGCGCGCGATGCTGATCGCCATCGCGGATGCCGGCACGGTGCAGCTCGTGGGCCCGCTGCCCGCGCCGCAGGGCGAGGCCGTCGAGGCCCTGCGGCGGCTCGAGCGCGCGCAGCCGCAGGCGCAGAAGCCGGCGCCCAGGCTGGCCGAGACGAGCTACGCCGTCGACGAGCTCGAGCGCGCCGCACGGCGCGACCTGCTCGCCGGCGAGGTCGAGCTGCAGCGCCGCGCCGAGGCGGCGGTGCGCCGCCGACGCTTCGCGGCGGTCCTCGCCTGGGCCCCGACGCAGGACCTGCCCGCGCTGCGCGAGCGCCTGGCGAAGGTCGGGGCCGCGGCGATCGAGCTGCGCCGCCCGCTGCTGGTGGAGCCGCCGACGCTCCTGCGCCCGCCGCGGCTGATGCGGCCGTTTCAGCCGTTGGTCGATACCTACGGCGCGGCCCGCTACGGCGACCTCGACCCGACGTCGTTCGCCGCGGTGACCTTCGTCTTCATGTTCGGGATGATGTTCGGCGACGCGGGCGACGGCCTGCTGCTCGCGGCGCTGGGGCTGCTGCTGCGTAGGTCGCGCTCCCCGCGCTTTGCGCGCCTGCGCCCGCTGTGGCCCTTCCCGGTGGCCTGCGGGCTGGCAGCCACGGTCTTCGGCCTGCTCTACGGGGAGGCCTTCGGCCCAACCGGCATCGTGCCAACCCTCTGGCTGGCGCCGCTCGACGAGCCGGTCCGGCTGCTCGCGATCGCCGTCACCATCGGAGCGCTGTTGCTCGCCGTCGGCTACGCGATCGGCATCGTCAACCGCTGGCGCGAGGGCGGGCCGCGCGCGGCGCTCCTCGCGCCGTCGGGGATCGCCGGGTTCTCGGTGTTCGCAGGCGCCGGCGTGCTCGCGCTCGGCGCGTACGCGGGGTCGAGCGCCGTCCTGCTCGCCGGCACGGCGATCGTGATCGCCGGCGCGGCCCTGCTGTTCGCCGGATTCGCGGCCGAGTCCGGCACCGCCGGCGCGGCGGTCCAGGCGCCCATCGAGGTCTTCGATGCCGTGGTGCGCGTGGGAGCAAACCTGATCTCGTTCACGCGGTTGGCCGCATTCGGGCTGATGCACGCGGCCCTTGCCGCGGTCGTGCTCGACGGGGCGCGCGGGCTGTGGAGCGCCGGTGCCGGCGGGCGCGTGGCCGCGATCATCGTCTTCACCGTGGGGCACGTGGGCGCCTTCGCACTCGAGGCGCTGGTGGCGGGCGTGCAGGCGATGCGCCTTGAGTACTACGAGCTCTTCTCGCGCCTGTTCGCGGGCGAGGGCGAGCCGTTCAGACCCTGGAGGATTCCCGTCGTTCGAAAGGCGGTGCCGACATGAGCATCTGGCTGCTCATCGCCGCCCCGGCCGCGCTGCTGGCCGGGATGGCCGCGGCCGGTTGGGCGCGGCGGTCGCCGCGCAGCGCGCTGCAGCGGCTTCTGACCATCGATGGCGTGGTCGCGCTGGCGGCGCTCGCCGCCGCCGCGGCGGCGGCGCTCGGGTTCGTCGATCCGGCCCACGCACAGGACACCGGAGCCACGAGCAGCGCTGGATCGGCCTTCATCGGGGCCGGCATCGCGATCGCCGGCTCGGCAATCGGCGCCGGCATCGCGGTGGCCTACACCGGCGCTGCGGCGCTTGCCGCGATCAGCGAGAAGCCCGAGATGTTCGGCCGGGCGATGGTCATCGTCGGCCTCGCCGAGGGCATCGCGATCTACGGCCTCGTCATCGCCGTCGTGCTCATCGGCAGGACATGAGCCGAGCGGTTGCCATCGGCGAGCCGGTGCGCGTAGCGGGCTACGCGCTGGCCGGGGTCGAGGTGCACGCGGCGCAGGACGCCGATGCGGCGCTCGACGCGTGGGAGCGCCTGCCGGCGGACGTCGCGTGCGTGATCCTCACGCCGGCGGCGCGCGCCGCGCTCGGCGAGCGGCTCGACGAGCGCCGCGATCTCGTCTTGGCGGTGATCCCCCGATGACGCTCGACACGGCCCGCGAGGCGCTCCTCGACGACGCCCGTCGGCTCGCGCAGCAGACCATTGCCGACGCCGACGCCGAGGCCGCCGCGCGGTTGGCGGACGCCCGCACCCAGGCCGATGCCGTGCTCGCGCGCGCCCGCGCCGAGGGCGAGGCCGAGGGCCGCGCGCAGGCCGCCCGCGAACAGGCCCGTCAGCGCTTTGCCGCGCACATGCAGGTGCTCGCCGCCCGGCGTGCCTCCTACGACGCGCTCTTGGCGCGGGCCCGCACCGCCGCGCTCGCGCTGCGCGAGGGCCCCGGCTATCCCGAGCTGCTCGACCGGCTCGGAGCCGCTGCGCGAGACGACCTCGGGGCCGACGCCGAACTGACCGTCGACCCCCCCGAGCTCGGCGGCGTCCTCGCGCGGGCCGGCAGCCGGGCGGTCGACTACACCCTCGTCGGGCTGGCGGAGCGCTGCGTGCACGACCTCGGCCGGCGGGTGGCGGAGCTTTGGCGCTGACCGCCCCGACCGTCACGCGCGTCAGCGGCCCGGTGGTCGAGATCGCGGGCATGGGCGGCGCTCACCTGCTCGATCTCGTCGAGGTGGGCCCGGATCGCCTGGCGGGCGAGGTCATCTCGCTCGCAGGCGACGCAGCGGTCGTCCAGCTTCACGAGTACACCGGCGGCCTCGGGCCGGGCGCGACGGCCCAGCTGGGAGCCGGGCCGCTCGCCGCCGAGCTCGGCCCCGGACTGCTCGGTGGGGTCTTCGACGGGATGCTGCGCCGACTCGACGTGCTCGGCGATCGGCTCGCCCCTGGAGCGCGCAGCCCCACGTTGACCCTCGACCGCCGCTGGCACTTCACCCCGACCGCGAGCGAGGGCGCGCAGGCCCGCGCCGGCAGCGTCCTGGGCACGGTGCCGGAGAGCGAGGCGATCGAGGCGCGCGCGCTGGTGCCGCCGGCCGTCGCGGGGACGATCGAGTGGCTTGCCCCCGAGGGCGACTACACCGTGGCCGAGCCGATCGCCCGGATCGCGGGCAGCGATGTGCGGCTCGCGCAGCCGTGGCCGCTGCGTAGGCCGCGGCCCAGCGGCATCAGGCTCGACGCGTCGGTGCCGCTGATCACGGGCCAGCGCGCGCTCGACCTGCTCTTCCCGGTCGCCCGCGGATCGACGGCCTCGGTGCCGGGCGGCTTCGGCACCGGCAAGACCGTGCTCCTTCAGCAGGTGGCGAAGTGGTGCGACGCCGACGTCATCGTCTACGTCAGCTGCGGCGAGCGCGGCAATGAGCTCGCCGACGTCCTGCACGAGATCTCGACACTCGAGGACCCGCGGACCGGGCGCTCGCTGCTCGACCGCACGGCGCTCATCGCCAACACGTCGAACATGCCGCTGATGGCGCGGGAGGTCAGTGTCCACGCGGGCGTCACGGTGGCCGAGCTGTATCGCGACATGGGCTACGACGCGCTCGTCATCGCCGACTCGACCTCGCGCTGGGCCGAGGCCCTGCGCGAGATCGCGTCGCGCACCGGCGAGCTGCCCGCCGAGGAGGGCTATCCGGCGAGCCTCGCACCGACGTTGGCTTCGTTCTACGAGCGTGCGGCGCGCGTGCAGACGCTGGACGGCGCCGTCGGCTCGGTGACCATCCTCGGTGCGATCTCGCCCCCCGGCGGCGACATGGCCGAGCCGGTGACCGCGCACACCGAGCGCTTCGTGCGCGCGGTGTGGTCGTTGGACCGCGACCTCGCCTACGCGCGCCACTACCCCGCCGTGAGCTGGGCGGCTTCGGCGTCGCGCGACGTGGCCCAGGTCGCTCGCTGGTACGCCGACGAGGCCGGCGATGCGGCCTGGGGCGAACGGCGGGCGCGCGCGGTCGCGCTGCTGGCCGAGGCTGACCGCGTGCAGGCCGTCGCCGAGCTGGTGGGCGCCGCCTCGCTCCCCGATCGCGAGCGCGTGGTCCTGCTCACGGGCCGCCTCCTACGCGAGGCGGTCCTGCAGCAGAACGCACTCAGCGCCAACGACGCGTGGTCGGCGGCGCCCAAGCAGGCGGCGCTGCTCGCCATGGTGCTGGCCGTCCACGACCGCGCGATCGAGCTGATCGCGCGCGGCGTAAGCGCCGCTGGGATCGAGGACCTCGACTTCTCCGACGCGGCCCGCGCACGCGATCGCGTCGGGCCGGAGGACGCCGCCGGCGTCGACGCGATCCGCGACACGCTGCTGCGCCGCATGGAGGCCCTCGCATGAGGGCGGCGATCGAGCACACGCGCATCGACTCCGTCCGCGGGCCGCTCATGGTCGTCGGCGACGTCAGCGGCGTCGGGTGGGACGAGATCGCCGAGATCCGCCTCGCCTCCGGGGAGCGGCGGCACGGCGTCGTCCTCGACGTCGATGGCGATCTCGCCGTCATCCAGGTCTTCGAGGGCACCGACGGCGTTGGCACCGACGGCCTGCGCGTCGCGTTCACCGGCACGCCGTTGCGCATCGCGGTCGGCGAGGACTGGCTGGGACGTGTCTGCAGCGGCCGCGGCCATCCGCTCGACGGCGGGCCGCCGATCGTCGGCGAGCTGCGGGAGGTCGCCGGCAGTCCCATCAACCCGTGGCGGCGCGACACCCCGCGCGAGCCGGTCCTCACAGGCGTCTCGGCGATCGACGGGCTGGCCACGCTCGTGCGCGGGCAGAAACTGCCGATCTTCTCGGTCGGCGGCCTGCCCCACCTCGAGCTCGCCGCACAGATCGCGGCGCAGGCGCGTGCCGGGGAGGGCGAGCCCTTCGCGGTCATCTTCGCGGCGATCGGCATCACGCATGCCGACGCTGCCGAGGTCGGCGCCATCCTCGCCACGCGCGCGGAGGGCGATCTGGCCGTGCTGCTCAACACGGCCGACGATCCCCTCGTCGAGCGGCTCGTCACGCCGCAGATCGCCCTCACCGTCGCCGAGCACCTGGCCTTCGAGCGCGAGCGGCACGTGCTGGTGGTCATGGCCGACCTCACCAGCTACTGCGAAGCGCTGCGCGAGGTGGCCGCGTCGCGTGGTGAGATTCCGTCGCGCCGCGGGTATCCCGGCCACCTCTACAGCGACCTGGCGGCGTTGCTCGAGCGCGCCGGCAGGATCAAGGGCAAGCGGGGCTCGGTGACGCAGCTGCCGGTGCTGACCATGCCCGCCGGTGACGTCAACCACCCGGTTCCCGACACCGCCGGCTACATCACCGAGGGCCAGTTGGTCCTCGCGCCGGAGCTGCACGCGCAGGGGATCTACCCGCCCTTCGACCCGCTCGGGTCGCTCTCGCGCCTGATGCGCCTGGGCGCCGGACCGGGGCGCACACGCGACGATCACCTCGAGCTGGCCGCCCAGCTCTACGCCCTGGCCGCCGAGGCGCGTCGCGCGCGCGAGCTCGCCGAGGTGCTCGGCGAGGACGCGCTGTCGGAGGCCGAGCGCCGCCGCCTGCAGTTCGCGCAGGCCCTGAACGCCGACTTCGTCGGCCAGGAGCGCGGCGAGCGGCGATCCCTGGAGGAGACGCTGGAGCGCGGGTGGCGGGTTGTCTCGGGGCTGCCGCGGGCGGAGCTGACGATGCTCTCCGACGCCGCGCTGGACGCCCACTACGACGGGGCGCGCCCATGAAGGTCCGTCATCCGCCCGGCCGCGCGGGGCGCCCGTGGCTCGCCCACCGCCTCGAGGTGGCGCGGCGCGGCGCCGAGCTCCTCGACGAGAAGTTCCGCGCGCTGGTGCGCGAGCGCAGCCGGATGGAGCCCGAGGCCGCGCGGGCACGCGCGGAGTGGGAGCGCAGCGCGCGCGAGGCAGAGCGCTGGCTGACGCGCGCGGCGGTGATGAGCGGCGAGCGCCAGCTCGCAGTCGCCGCCGCGGCGGTCCAGGCGCCGGCGTCGGTGACCGTGCGCCGGCGCGCCATCCTGGGCGTGAGCTGCCCCGTCGACGGCACCGTCGCTCCCGGCGCCGGGGCCGCTGTCGCCGGCGGCGCCGCGCTGCTGTGCGCCGCCGCGGCACACCGACGCGCGCTGGAGGCCGCGCTCGCCGTCGGAGTGGCCGATGGCGCGCTGCGGCGCATCGACGCCGAACTGCGCGCCACGAGGCTGCGGCGCAACGCGATCGTCCGCACCTGGATCCCAGCCCACGAGGACGCGCTGAGGACGCTGGAGCTCGCGCTCGAGGAGCTCGAACGCGAGGACGGCGCGCGCCTCAGGCGCGTATTGCGAGCGTGATCAGCAGGACGAGGCCGTAGCTGATCGTCAGCGTGCCGAGCACCCACAGGCCCGGGTCGATCCACTGCCGCAGGCGCGGGCCGGGGCTTAGGTCGAGCAGGATGCCGCGCAGGCCCAGCAGCCCGTGGATGGTCACCGCGAACAGGAAGCCGCACTCGAGGACGAAGATGACCGGGTTGGCGAGGTAATCGAGCACCTGCTGGTAGGTCCGCAGGCCGCCGGTCCCGCCGACGACGAAGTGCTGGGCGATCATGTGCACGGTGGCGAGGACCAGGAGCGCGACGCCGCTTCCGACGGTCCACCGCCAGACCCTTGCCGTGCGGTTGGACGGGTGACCCAGCATCACGTGCCTCCGAAGACGTGGAGCGCCGCGTACACGAGGAGCGGCGCGCCGATCACGGTCGCGGCCCAGAACAGCGCCCGCTGATGGCTGACCGCGACGCCGCTGCCCACCAGGGCGACGCGGATGCCGTTGAAAGCGTGGAACAGCAGCCCGAACATGAGCACGACGTCGAAGGCCAGGAAGCCCTTGGCCGTGACGACGCTGAGGAAGTCGCCCCACGCCGAGCGGCCGATGAGCAGCATCGACAGCACGCCGAGGTGCACGTACAGATAGACGAGGAGGGCGATGCCGGTGATGCGGTGCAGCGCGAACGTGCGCCCTCCGAGTCCGCGGCCGCGCGGGTCCAGCCAGCCGCTGGGAGCAGGCCCCGGGCCCTTGTGGTGGACCGGGCCGGGTGCGGCGCGGTCGGCGGTCCCGGGAAGCTCGGCCGCCGGGGAGCCGCTCATGACCCGCCGTCCTTGCCATCGAGCGTCAGCCGGTGGCGGAGGGCCATGATGCGCTCTGCCGGGATCGCGTCCGCGGGGCAGGCCCGCGTGCACTCGAGCCCGACGTGGCAGCCCCACGCGGCTTCGGGGCGATCGGCCCAATCCACGACGGCCTCGCAGTCCGCGCCGCGGGGCTCCTCGAGCAGGCGCTGCGCCGCGACGAGCGCGGCCGGCCCGACGTAGTGACGCGACGTCGCGGCGACCGGGCACGCCGACAGGCACAACCCGCACTCGATGCAGTCTTCGAGGCGCACGTACTCGCCCTCGCTGCGCCGGATGATCGGATGCTCGTCCGGGAAGCGCGCGAAGAACTCGTCCATGTCGACGACGAGGTCGGTGAGGATCGGCAGGTTGGCGAGCGGCTCGACGGTGACCTCCTGGCCCTGGTCGCGCATCGCGCAGACGCACGCCAGCTCCTCGTGCCCGTCGACCTGCACGCCGCAGGTGCCGCACGACGCGTGCAGGCAGGAGTGGCGCACGGCAAGCGACGGATCACGGTTGAGCTGGATCCAGCGCAGAGCGTCGAGCACGGTCGTGCGCGGGCCGGTCGGCACCTCGAACTCGTCGAAGTGCTCGCCGCCGTCGCCACGCTTGAAGCGATAGACGCGAAGCATGCGGGTCTCGGTTTCGGGGTCGCTCATGGTCCCTCCTCATGCGGCGGCCGAGTAGTAGGCGGTGTGCGGGAGCAGGACCGTGTCCCGGGTGCGGCAGGGCTCGTCGATGTCGAGCTTGCGACAGATCACGTCGGCACACAGCTCGGCCATGCCTCGCAAGGTCGTCGCCTTGCCGCCGGTGATCGTGACGAATCCCTCGACGCCGTCGGTCTCCTTGTGGTCGAAGGTCTTGAAGGTCCGCGACAGCTCGCGGCCGGTGTCCGCCCCCTTGGCGCCGATGAGCGGGCGGGCGGCGGACCACGCGGCGCGCATCTCGGCGTGCCGGACGGCCGGGATCAGCTTGGCGCCCTCGGCGTACATGCGCTCGACGTGGTCCTCGGGCACGCCCAGGTCGTCGGGGTCCTCGACGACCCACGAGCTCGTACCCACGACCGAGAGGCCGCGCTGGGGCACGACGATGTCGCCGTCGCCGGACTTGTGCAGGCGGTTGACGACCATGTTGCACAGGCGTCCGCGCAGCGCCACGAGCACGCCGGGCGAGGGGCGGATGGGGACCTCGACGCCCGCCATCGCCGCAACCTTCTCGGACCACGGGCCGGTCGCGTTGACGACGACGTCCGCGCGGACCTCGGCCTCCTTGCCGGTGACGTGGTCGTGGACAACGGCACCGCTGACGAGCCCGTCGTGGGCGAGCAGGCCGGCGACCTCGGTGTATGACCGGATCTCGGCGCCGTTGTGGCGCGCGGTGGCGAAGAAGCGCAACGGCATCCGCATCGCGTCCATCGTCCCGTCGGGGATGCGGACCGCCGCCTTGAGCTCGGGGTTGAGGTTGGGCTCCAGGCGCAGCACCTCGTCGCGTGTGAGCCGTTGCGCGGGGATGCCGCAAGCGGCGCAGCCCTCGACGAACGGGTCGAGATACGCGAGGTCCTCCTCCTCGACCGCGACGAACAGGCCGTCGTTGAGCTCGAACGAGCCGGGGCAGATCCTGCGCAGGATCCGGTTCTCCTCGATGCACTCGATCGCCGAATCCCGATCGTTGACCGCGTAGCGGCCGCCGCTGTGGAACAGGCCGTGGTGGCGGCCGGTGGTGCCCGACGTCAGCTCGCCCCGCTCGACGAGCGTGACCCTGAGGCCGCGGAGGGCAAGATCGTGTGCCAGGGCGCCGCCGGTGCCGCCTCCTCCGACGATGAGGACGTGAGCGTCATGGCGAGCGGCGCCCACGCTCGTCACCCCGTATCGATCGCTCGTACGAGGTCCAGCGTCGAGACGACGCCGACCGGGAAGCCCTGTTCGTCGACCGCGATCACGTGGCCAACCGGGTTCTCGGCGACGATCGGCGCCGCGACGGCGAGCGGGGCGTCGGCGCGCACGATCGCAAGCCCCGGGCTCGCCAGCTCGACGGCCGTCGGGGCCGGATCGCCGCGCAGCGCGGCGGCGACGAGGTCCAGGTCGGTCACGAAGGCGAGGCCGGCGTCGGCCCAGACCAGGGCCGTGTGGCTGCGGCGCTCCACGAGCGCGGTGGCGACCTCGGTGAGGCTCGCGTCGGGCGCGCAGGTGATGAGGCCACGGTGCATGACGTCGCGCACCGCGTGCGCGCCGAACCCGCCGCTCAACGCGGGGCGGGCCGGCATCGGGCGCACGATGCGCGCGACCCGCGGCTCGTGCCCGGCGAGAACGGCGACGATGTCGAAGCTCGACACCACGCCGCACGCGCGGCCGTCGCCGTCGTCGCGCACCACGATGTGGCCCTCGCGGTTTCTGAGCATGCGCTCGGCGACCGTCTGCAGGCTCTCGTCCGGAGCCGCCGACGGCGGCTCGCTCGCGACCGTGTCGTCGGCGCTCACAACGCCGGCGAGCATGCCGCGCACGACGTCGCGTGCGGTGATCAGGCGCGGCGCTTCGGGATCGACCACCACCGAGTGCACCTGGTGGACGGTCATCAGGACGGCCACCTCGGTCAGCGCCGCGCCCGGCGGGCACGTCACCAGGCCGGGCGCCATGACGGAGCGGACGTCGATGTCCGCAAGCGCGGGGTACTCGGCGAGTGTCCTCATGCCTCGACGGTAGATCGCGGCGGTGTCACCGGCATCCGCAGTCGGCACGGACTCTGCGCGCGGGGAAGCACCGACGATCAGCAGGGGGCTGCCTTCACTTGACTTCGCACCATGCCCGCGCTGAGCTGGCTGTGCTGATGACGAGGGTCGAGGAATACGCCCGCGCGCTTGCCGGTCTCGACGATCCCGAGCCCTACCTGCTCGAGCACTCAGGTCTACCCGGCCCGCGCGGGAACATCGAGCTCGCGCGCGCCGCGGCCGATGTGCGCTCGGCCGCGGAGCTGCGCCGCTGGGCGTCGATCGACGCCGAGGCTGCGCCCACCGGTGGCGCCGAGGAGTTCCTCAGCTTCTGCGGCGTGCTCGGCCTCGGCCGCCTGCTGGCCGAAGGCGACGCCGCTGCGCTCGACGAGCTGCGCGAGCACGCCGAGGACCGCCGCTGGCGCGTGCGCGAGGCCGTGGCGATGGCGCTGCAGCGCTGGGGCGAGGCCGACTTCGGCGCGCTGGCGGCCGCGATGGCGCGGTGGGCGCGCGGCTCGCTCCTGGCGCGACGGGCCGCCGCCGCGGCGCTCTGCGAGCCCGCGCTGCTCACCGACGACGCGCGTGTGGCAGCGGTGATCGCGGTGCTCGACGAGGCCACCGCGGGCGTCACCGCCGCCGACCGGGAGGCCCGGCGCAGTGACGAGTACAGGGCGCTGCGCAAGGGGCTCGGCTACTGCTGGAGCGTGGCGGTCGCCGCCGCGCCGGAGGTCGGCCGCCCGGCGTTCGAGGTGCTCGTCGATCGCGCCGTGGCAAGCGAGGACCGCGATCTGCGCTGGATCGCGCGCGAGAACCTGCGCAAGCGGCGGCTCGAGCGGGCGGGCCCGGACTGGGTGGCCGCGCTCAGCGCTCGCCTGGCCGCGCGCTGAGCACCGCGAGCCCGCCCGCGCTGAGCGTCAGCACGTCGTCGTACGCGTCCAGGCCGTGCGGCTCGTGCGCGATCACCAGCACCCCGCGGCCGCTCCGCGCCTCGCCCGCCAGCTCCACCATGAGCCCCTCGGCGCCTTCCGGATCGAGGTGCGCGGCCGGCTCGTCGGCGACGAGGAAGGGCGCCGGGCTCAGGAGCAATCTCGCCGCGGCGATCCGGCGCCGCTGGCCGCCCGACACCTTGGCGCCGTCCTCGCCGAGCAGGGTCTGCAGGCCGCCGGGCAGCGAGGCAAGCCAGGGGCCGAGGCCCACGCGCCGCAGCGCGCGCTCGAGCTCGGCGCCCGTGGCCCCCGGCCGCGCCAGCGCGAGGTTCTCGGCGAGGGTGCCCGCGAACAGGTGCGCATCCTGGGCGCCGAGGCAGACCGCCGCGCGCACGGAGTCCTGCGCGGCGTGGCGCAGGTCGACGCCGCCGAGGGCGACGGCGCCCGCGACGGGATCGCGGAAGCGCACGAGCAGCTCGGCCAGCGTCGTCTTGCCGGCGCCCC
>DATBKW010000285.1:0-32513 GCA_036555665.1 Solirubrobacteraceae bacterium
GACGGCGCGTGCGAGGCCGCGGGTGGAATGGTCTCGCTGCCGCTCAGCATCACCGCGGCCGAGGACAGCCAGGCCCAGGAGATGATCAGCATCGACAGCGGGGCGGATCCCACCAGCGCGACGGGCAGCGTGACGAACAACCTCCAGTTCGATCTCACCGGCGGGACGCCGCTGGACACGGGCGGCCCGAGTATCGGCGGCACCGACTACTTCCGTGTGCTCGCCACGCTGATCCTGTCCGCGCCGAGCCGGACGATCACGGTCAACGCCGTCCTCATCGTCAACGCCGCCACACAACGCTGCACGATGTCGGGCACGGCCGTGACCGCGACCTAGTGGGTCTTCTCGTGACGTTGCGCCGGTTTCCGGTGAAAAGTTGCGAGAAGGCCCACTAGAAGTCAAGCTTGTGCGTGGGGTGCTCGCGCCAGCCGGTGCGCGCGCGGTCGTAGCGGCGGGTCGTGTCGCTGGATGCGTGGCGGGCCGCGTCCTGGACGGCGGCCAGCGGGACTCCGCGGTCGAGGAGCAGGGTCACGAAGGTGTGGCGCAGGCGATGGGGGTGCAGGCCGTCGACCTGGTCGTCGCCCTCGCCGACCAGCCCGGCCTGCTGGGCGAGGTCGCCGAGCAGGCGGTAAACCGCCTGGCGGTTGTAGGGCACGCGCGGCGCGGCCGCGCCGGCGCGTACGCGGCGGCCGTCCCGGCGGCGGAAGATCGGGCCCTGCGAGCGGGCGCCGACCGTCTTGAGGACGGCGCGCTCGGTACGCGCGTTGAGGGCGACGTCGACCTCCTTGCCGCCCTTGCCGCGGACGGTCAGCGAATAGCCGCCGCCGGGCTCGCGGTGCAGGTCCTCGATGTCGGCCCCGCACAGCTCCGACACGCGCAGCCCGTTGAGGACGAGCAGCGAGACCATCGCCTCGGTCTCGGGCCCGCGCTCCTCGGCGACGGCGAGCAGCCGGCGGACCTGCTCGTCGGTGATCGCGCGCCCGCGCGGGTCGCGGCGCAGCCGCGGGCCCTTGACGCCGGCCGCGGGCGAGCCGGGGATGACGCGGCGCTCCGACAGGTATCCATAAAAGGCGCGCACCGCCGAGAGCTTGCGCGCGACCGTCGCCGGGGCGTAGCGCGCGCGGCCGTTCGCCGCCGGCTTGCCGTCCGGGCCGACGAGCTCGGACAGCCAGTTGCGGTAGCGGTCGACGTCGGGGCGTGTGACGTCGCGCGGGTGCTTGCCGCGGCCTTGCAGCCACGTCAGGAACACGGCGAGGTCGCCGGCATAGCTCTGGCGCGTCAGCGGCGACACCTGCGCCGCGAGGAAGTCGTCGAGCAAGTCGGCGAACTCGTCGTCGGGGGCGAGGGAAATGGGGTCCGCGGCCACGATCGCCGCATTCCACGGCGATAGGCCGACTCCTGCCGCCCAGTTTCCAGAACGCGGATTCTGTCCAGTACTGCCGAGCGCTCAGGCTCCAGACGAGTCGGGCCGCTGAGCGCCGTCAGGCCAGGCGGCGATGCAGACCTTGTTCCCGGCGCGGTCAGCGAGGATCCAGTTTCCTGGCGCCTCGGATTCGTCGACGATGCGGCCGCCGGCGGCGAGGGCCCCGGCAACCCTCGCCTCGGCGTGTTCGCGCGCGAGGGAAACGTCGACGTGCATGGCGTGACGGAGCTGTTTGTCGGGATTGAGCTCTTGCATCCAGACCGTCGAGCCGTGGCCGAGTGGGTCGATTGCGTTGTCCTCCGCCAGCGGTGAGTACCCCAGCACCGCGCGCCAGAAGTCAACGTCGACGGCGTCGGGCTTGGCGGCGATCGCGAGCGACACCTCCTGAACCGCGCCGCGGTCGGGGATCGCGCCACGGCTGCGCGCCACCTCCGAGACGGCGCGCGCGAGATCCACGTGGTGAGGCTCCAGCCGGAAGACGCCGCGCGTCAGCCGTGCCGTGAGGCGGTCGGACGCGACCGTCATCAGTACACCGTAGCGTTCGAGGTCGGGCACCCGCGCGATCGCCTCCGCCAGCGCGGCGGCCTCGCGGAGCGAGGCGACGCGATAGGCCGCCGTCGCGCCGCCGTGGAGTACCACCCAGTCGTCCACGCCTTCGGCGCGCAGGAAATCGATCCAGCCCTGTTCGGTCATCGCAGCCTCGCCGTGCGGGCCCGCCCCACGTTAGCCGACCACGGCCGCTACCCACGCGCCGGCCGCGACGACGGTCGCCGTCAGCTCGATGAGGATCGACAGGCCCATGGCGTGAAGCGCGTGGCGGGTCGAGTGCCACGCCGCGTCGTGGCCGCGCAGCCGCCGACGTTCCTCGAGGTACACGCCGAGCGGAAAGCCGATGAAGAGTCCGACGATCGGGATCAGGAAGAAGCCGGCGACCGCGAGCACCACGCCTACGACGATGGAGCGGCGCGGGACCCCCGCTTCGCGCAGGCGCCGTCCAGGCACGAGGACCTTCACGATCTGCGCGCCACCAATCGCCACAGTCGCGACGCCCAGCACCGCCCAAGCCGTCGTCCCGCCGACCGCGACCGCCCATAGGGCGATGGCCGCCCACGCCAGCAGCGCCCCGGGAAGCACCGGGACGACGACCCCGACGATGCCCGTGGCGATCGCCAGGCCGACGACGATCAGGCCGAGGTCACTCACCCCGAAGACCGGGACCGCTGGGCGCGAAGTTCGTCAGAAGACCAGTTTGCCGACGAGGTAGCTGACGGCCATCGTCCCGAGGCCGACGGTGAGCGTGCGGACCAGGGTGCGCGACAGGTTCGTGTGGCCGGTGCGCGCCGCGAGGCCCGACGTCACGATCAGCGAGACGACGACCGCGGCAAGGATCAACGAGCTCTCGACGGCCACGGGCGCCGCCACGGTGACGGTGAGCGGGATGGCGGCTCCGAGCAGGTAGGCGATCGCCGACCCGATCCCCGTGCGCACGGTCTCGGCGCGCGACACGATCTCCAGAATGCCGTGCTCGCTCTCCAGCTGCGCGTCGAGGGGGTCGTGGGCCATGAGCTGGTCGGCCACCTCGCGTGCGAGCTGGGGCGTGAGGCCTTTCGCCTCGTAGTACGCGACGAGTTCCGCGTGCTCGACGCCCGGTTGGCGCACGATCTCGGCCGCCTCCTCCTCGGCGGCCACAAGCTGTGCGTCGCGCTCCGCGGCCGCCTCGGCCCACTCCACGCCGCCGACCGTGAGCATGCCTGCGACGGTCGCCGTGGTCGCCGCCGTGATGAGCGTCCTGTTGCCGGCCCCCGCGCCGGCGAATCCCTCGAGGATGCCGGCCGTCGCGATGATCCCGTCGTTGGCGACCAGGGTCCAGGACCGCAACGACTCCCGATCGGCCACGGCCGCGCGCAGCCAGCCGAGCGGCGCGGGCCGTGCGGCGGGCTCCGCCACCCTCGCGCCCGATCGCTCCTCGGCCGTCATGACCCCGCGAGTCTATGCGCGACCCCTGCGCCAGCCCCTCCCCTCTCCTCGAATGGCGTCCACAGAACGAGCCCCGGCCCCTCGTCATGCACGGCACAGGCGGCGTTTGCGAGGCGCGTGGAGTCGCCTAAGTGCGCGGGGCTGCAAGGCGCGCGAGCCCGCCAGAGCAGCGCTACCGCGCGGCCCGCGGGGTGCGCCCTTGAAGGGGCCGATCCTGCTCGACCGCGAGCAGCGCGGCGTCCAGGCCGCGGAACGCGTTCGTGAGGAATGCGGTGGCGAGGTCGGCGACCTTGACGGGATCGAGCGACGGATCGGCGAAGCAACGGCGGACCGCGTGGACGACGGTGCCCACGATCATCGCCGCGAGCACCTCGGCGGCCGGGCCCGCGGCGGCGTTGGCGCGCAGCGCGTAGTCCTCCACCGCCTCGGCCACGCGGGTCGTGATCGTCTGCGTGATCTCGGCCGGGACCGGCGAGTGGGTCCCGACGTGGTCGCCGACGAACAGGAGCTTCATTGCGTTCGGCCGTTGCACCGCGAACGTGAACCATGCGTGGACGGCCTCGCGGGTGAAGTCGTCCACCGAGAGGTGGGCCGCCCGGCCGTAGGCGTCGAAGAGGTGGCTGCGGATCGCCTCGGCCTCGTGGCGCACGACCGCGTCGTAAAGGTCGGCCTTGGAGCCGAACCGGGCGTAGAGCGTCGGCTTCGTGGTGCCCGCCTCCGCCGCGATGCGGTCGACCGTGGCGGCGGCGAAGCCCTCGCGGGCGAAGACCGCGGCGGCCGCGCCGAGGAGATCGTCGTCGGCGTGCTGTGGACGGCGGCTGCGGCGCTCGCGGGTTGACACTAGCTTTACTGATCAGTATAGCTTTACCGACTGGTAAAACCAAGGACGGGAGGATGGCATGGGTCTGCGGCGCGGACTGTCGCACAGCGGTTGGCTTGGGATGGTCATGGCGGTGCTCGCGTGCGCGACGCCGGCCGCGGCGCGGACGACGCCGTTCGTCGCGATCCATCGCGACACGATCGCCGTGCCGCGTAGCGTCCAGCCCTGGCTGCCGACGTGGACCGCCGACGGCAAGCACATCCTGTTCCAGAACCAGCTCGACGGCGCGACCTGGATCACCGGCGCCGACGGCCGCGGGACGCACTGCATCTCCTGCTCGTTCACCGACCGGCCGCAGAAGATCGTCGGCGGCTTCACCTACGCCTTCCCCGACAACAAGCGGATCTTCGTCTCCAAGGAGCTCGGCTCGCTCGGCGGCGGCGACGACCCGGCCGACGCCGACGCCTACGTCCTCGAATGCGCACCGAGCATCGTCAGCTGCCGCTCGCACCGCTACCTCCCGGTCGACATGTCAGCCGACAAGGGGGCGTCGCTCATCGTGCAGCGGCGCACATGGCACCTCGCGCCCGACGGCGTGCACCTCGGCTGGATGGACCTGCGCGCCGACGGCACCGCGATGATCGTCGCCCGCCTGACCCGGGCCGCGGACCGCTACATGGCGGCCGACCCGCGCGTCGTCAACCCGGTCGGGCCGCGCGGCAATGCCGACACCGACCCGGTCCGCTGGGAGAACCAGTCCCAGCTCTACGAGCTGAAATCCTTCGTCGACGGCGGCCGGGCCATCGTCGCCCTCGGCGAGCGCGCCGGCAACATCGACCAGCTCAAGATCGACCTGCGCACCGGGCGCACGACGCGGCTCACCGCGAACCCCGACTGGGACGAGGATGGCGCGCTGTCGCCCGACGGCGACCTCGACGCTGTCTACTCGTGGCGCACGCGCCATCGCCTCGACGCGACGGGCTGGATCCCGCAGATCCGCGCCTTCACCGGCCTGGAGTTCTCGGCGGCGCTCGCGCCGTACTACGTGTCGACGTGGCAGGGCTTCCAGTGCGACCTCTCGCCATGGCTGCTGCCGGGCTCCGGCGACCGTGGCGGCACGCTCACCGGCCAGCCGCTCGCGACCTATGCCGGGAACCTCACGCCGGGCAACAACCTGTCCGGGCAGTGGTTCTGGAGCCCCGACAGCACGCGCATCCTGCTCCAGGAGCGGCTGCGCACCAAGCCGCCGGCCAGCGCCAACGAGCAGGTGGCACAGAAGGGCCTCGCCCCCAACCGGATCGCGATCGCACGCCTGGACCGCGCCGCGAGCAGGCCCGCGAAGGCCGTCGCCACCACCGTCGGCGCGTGGGCGCCGCCGGCGGCGCCGTTCCCCGGCACGCTGTCGTCGAACCGGACCGTGACGGTGCACGGCCTGAAGGGCGGCAGCGCGACGATCGTCTACCAGGGCACGCTCCTCAACGGCTCCACGAGCGTGACCTTCGACCACTACACCGACGACGGCAAGACCTTCGTCGACGGCACCATGTCCGGCGGCAACCCCGATCCGACGAGCATGCCGTGGGCGCTGAAGGCCGACGTGACCGTCAGCGGCGCCCACACGGGTCGCCTTCGTGTGGACCTCGTGGTCGACAACAACCACAAGCCGCTGCCGGCCAAGACCGGCACGTTCGCGGCGACTTACGACGGCAAGACCGCGCCGCCCCTGCCCGAGCTGGGCCAGTGCTACGCCAAGCTGCCCAAGCCGGCCCCGCTGGCGCTGCGCGCCCGCGCGGCCGGCGGCCGAGTGCGGGCGACCGTCACCGCCACGATCGCCGGCGACCGCCGGCCCGTCCAGAGCGCGGTCGTGCGGGTGGGCGGCCGCAGCGCCCGCACGAACAGCGCCGGCCACGCGACGCTCGCCGTCGGCCGCGGCCGGCACACGATCACGGCGAGCGCGGGCGACACGTTCCGCCCCGCCCGCGTCACGCTGCGATGACCAGGAGCCGTTCCGGCCAGTAGGGGGCGCTGGACGCAGTAGCCTGGCCGCATGCCCGCGAGGCGCATCAGCGTCGCCTCGGCGGCCGGGTTGCGGGAAGGGTTCGCCACCGCGCCGGCTGTCGCATGAGCACGCTGCCGGATGCTCTGGTCACGATGCGCGAGCGGCTGAATCTCGAGCTGCCGCTGGCGGTCCCGGGCGTCGAGACCGCGCGCCGCGTCCGCGACGAGTTGATCGCCCAGATCGACGACTACCTCCTCCCCCGTCTGCACAACATGGACGCCCCGCTGCTCATGGTCGTCGGCGGCTCCACCGGCGCGGGCAAGTCCACGCTCGTGAACAGCCTTGTCGGCGCACAGGTCAGCCCCGCGGGAGTCCTGCGCCCGACGACCCGCGCCCCGGTGCTGGTCTTCCACCCGGATGACCTGAGCTGGTTCGAAGGCGATCGCGTGCTGCCCGCAATGAGCCGGACGACCGGTGCGCCCGGCGGGTCGGGCGGGCTTGAGCTCGTGCCCACGCCGTCGCTGCGGCCGGGACTCGCGCTGCTCGACTCGCCGGACATCGACTCGGTCGTGGATGCGAACCGGGCGCTGTCGCGGCAGCTGCTCGCGGCCGCCGATGCGTGGCTGTTCGTCACGACCGCCGCGCGCTACGCCGACGCCGTGCCGTGGGAGCTGCTGCTGGCCGCGCGCGATCGCGGCACGGCGCTCTGCCTGGTCCTCGATCGCGTTCCGCCGGAGGCCGCCGGCGAGGTCGCCGAACACCTGCGCGAGATGATGCGCGAGCGCGGCCTGGGCGACAGCGAGCTGCTGGTCGTGCCCGAGACGGAGCTCGTGGACGGACGACTGCCGGCGGCCGCGCTTGCGCCCGTCCGGATCTGGCTGGACGGCCTGGCGGCCGACGCGCAGGCGCGCGCGGGTCTCGTGCGACACACGCTCACGGGCGCGCTCGACAGCCTCCCGCGGCGCGCGGAGGCGGTCGAGCGGGCACTCGCCGAGCAGGCCGTGACCGCCGGCGGGCTGCGCGCCGATGTGGAGACCGCCTACACGGGCGCGCTCGCGGAGATCGACGAGGCGATCAAGAGCGGCACGCTGCTGCGCGGAGAGGTCCTCGGCCGCTGGCACGAAGTCGTGGGCACCGGTGAGCTCATGCGCGGGCTCGAGGCCGGCCTCAGCCGGATGCGCGACCGCCTGCGGTCGCTGCTGACCGGCGCGTCGACGCCGGAGGCCGAGCTGGAGGGGGCGGTGCGGTCGAGCGTCGATGCGGTCGTCCACGCGGCGGCCGACCGCGCGGCCGAGCGGGCGGCTGCGGCCTGGAGCGACCGGCCGGCGGGGCGCGCGCTGCTCGAGCGCGGCACGCGGCTTGGCGCCGCGTCACCGGATCTGCTCCCCCGCACGGCCGATGAGGTACGTGCCTGGCAGGGCGAGGTCTTCGACATGGTCCGTCGCGAGGCGGGCGCGAAGCGGACGACCGCGCGCGTGGCGTCGCTCGGGGTCAACGGGGCCGGGCTTGTCGTCATGCTCGGCGTGTTCGCCCATACCGGCGGGCTCACCGGGGCCGAGCTGGTGGTCGCCGGCGGGACCTCGGCCGCGGGACAGCGAGTGCTCGAGGCGCTGCTGGGCGACCAGGCAGTGCGAACGCTTGCGAGCCGAGCGCGTGAGACGCTGCTCGAGCGGACGCGTGGCCTGCTGGACCGCGAGTCGACGCGCTTCCATGCGCTGCTCGACGCGGTGGCCCCGGCGCCGGACGCAGCGGCGCGGCTCCGCGAGGCCGTCCGGGCGGTCGAGGCGGCGCGGTGAGCGGAGCGCTCGACCGGCGCCTGGCCGCGCTGGGGGACGCGGCCGAGCTCGCCGACGGGCGCCTCGCCGCATCCGCCGTGGAGGCGGCGCGCGTCGTCGTGGGGCGCGCCGGCGAACGGCTCGGGTACGGGCTGGAGGCGACGGTCGTCGCTTTGGCCGGACCGACCGGCACCGGCAAGTCCAGCCTCTTCAATCTCCTGGCCGGGCGCGAGCTGTCACGGGTCGGCGTCCGGCGCCCCACCACCTCGACGGCCATCGCGGCCGTCGGGCGCGCCGCCGACCCCGGGCTGCTCGACTGGCTCGACGTGCTCGCCCGCCACGCGCTGGACACCCCCGACGGGCTCGTCCTCCTCGACCTGCCCGACTTCGACTCGGTCGAGACCGCGCACGGATTGGAGGTGGACCGGCTCGTGGCACTCGTCGATCTCCTCGTGTGGGTCGTCGACCCCCAGAAGTACGCCGACGCGGCGCTGCATGAGCGCTACCTGCGCCGCCTGACCGGGCACGCCGCGGCGATGATCGTCGTGCTCAATCAGATCGACCGGCTCGGCCTCCAGGCCGGCGCCGCCCAGGACGACCTTCGCCGCCTGCTGATCGCCTCCGGCCTGGCGGACGTTCCGGTGCTGGCGGTCTCCGCGCGCACAGGCGAGGGCGCTGCGGCGCTGCGGCGGGCGATCGACGAGCGCGTCCGCAGCCGGGCGGCGGCGCTGGCCCGGCTGTCGGCCGATGTCAACGCCGTCGCCGGCGAGCTGCGCACCGCGGCGGGCGGCGGCCGCGCCGCCGGTGTCGGCCGCCGCGAGCGGGAGCAGCTGGTGGCCTCGCTGGCCGAGGCGAGCGGGCTGCCGGCGGTCGTCCGCGCCGTGGACGCCGCGCACCGGCACCGCGGCACACTGGCCGCCGGGCTTCCGTGGTTGTCCTGGCTGCGCCGCCTGCGGCCGGACCCGCTGCGGCGGCTCGGGCTCAGCGGCAGGCCACAGGAGGACGTCCGCACCTCGCTGCCGCGGGCGACGCCCGTCCAGCGCGCAGAGCTCGACTCCGCGGTCAGGTCGCTGTCCGGCGCAGCCGCCGTCGGGCTCGCCGATCCCTGGCCGGCACTGGCCCGACGGGCCGCGACGGCGAGCGAGCCGGAGCTCGCCGACCGCCTCGACCGCGCGATCGCGGGGGCCGACCTTCGGATGCGGCCACCGCGCTGGTGGACGCCGGCGCGCTGGGTCCAGTGGCTGCTGGCAGGCATCGCAGCCGCCGGCGGCCTGTGGCTGGCGGCCCTCGCGGGGCTGGCCTACCTCCAAGTCGACGACGCCGTGCCGAAGCCCGATCTCGCCGGGATACCGGCCCCCACCGCACTGCTGGTCGGCGGGCTGGCGGCGGGCGCGCTGCTCGCCCTCGCTGCGCGGGTGGCGAACGGGTTCGGCGGCCGGCGGCGTGCCCGGCGGGCGCGGCGCAGGCTGCACGCTCGCATCGCGACCGTTGCGGACGAGCTCGTGGTCGCGCCGCTCGAAGCGGAGCTGGCCGCCCACGACATGCTGCTGCGAGCGCTCGACACGGCGCTCACGGGCGGCCCGCGACCCGGCCGGTTGCCGGCGGGCGCCCCGGCCCTTGAGCCGCCCGCCATGGCCCCCGCGCGCTGAGGGGTCGCCCCGTGACCGCGCGCGCTAACGGCTGCGGGCCGCACGCCGGCGCTCGGTGAGGCGGCGGATCTTGACCTCGGTCCCGCAGCCCTCCATCGAGCACCAACGGCGGCTGCCGTTGCGGCTGAGGTCGAGAAAGAGCCACTCGCAGTTGTCGCAGGTCTTGAGGCGGTCGATCGGACCGTGGCTGAGCAGCTCGGTGGCCGAGGCCACGATCGCGTCGACCGGCGAGGCCCAGGTGAAGCCGCCGGCGCCCAAGACGGCCCGGCCGGCGGCGCGCGCGTAGAGCGCGACCAGGGCGCCGGTGTCGGGAGCCCTGCCCTCGGCCAGCGGTCGCAGCGCGGCATCGACGGCGGCGCGGGCGCGGCGCACGTCGGCCAGCCGGGCCTCGCCGCCCAGCCCGACGTGGTCGAGCCACTCGATCACGTCGGCCTCCGTGCGCAGGTGGTCCCCACCCTCGACCTCGGAGTCGAGCGTGTTGACGAGGTCGAGGGCGACGTCGCCGCCGACGAGGCGCGGGCGTGTTTCCATCAAAACCAAGTTTACCGGTTGCATCAAAGGGCTACCATTAAAACCGTGTTGACCGGTAGCGAGGTTCGAGACGGTGTTCGCCGCATGCTGCCGATCGCGGTGGCCGGATTGCCCGACGGGTTTGCGTTCGGCGCCTTGGCCGTGACCGTCATGGGCCACGTGGCGCCGGTGGTGATGTCGGCGACGGCGTTCAGCGGCACCGCTCAGTTCGCCACGATCGCGGTGCTGCGCGAGAACGGGACCCTGGGCGCGGCGCTCCTGTCGGCCCTCGCCCTGAACGCGCGCTATCTGGCCATGAGCGCGGGCGTCCCCGGACCAACCCGCTGGGCCCGGGCACGGGCGTGCGTGCTGCTGACCGACGCCGCCTGGGCGGTGGCGGGCGGATCGCGATCCCGGCTCGTCGGCGCCGGGGCGACCGATCTGGCCTCATGGACGCTCGGCACCGTCGTCGGCGTCGTCGCCGGCGGCGCGCTGGCCGACCCGCAGGCCCTCGGCCTCGACGCCGCGTTCCCGGCGTTGTTCATGTGGCTGCTGCGAGATCAGCTCGGTTGGCAGGCCGCGCTGGGCGCTGCGGTCGCGCTCGCGCTGACGCCGCTGCTCGCGCCGGGGCTGCCGATCCTCGTCGCGGGCCTTGTGGCCGGCGCGATCACGGCGGCGCGATGACCTGGGTGGCCGTCCTCGCCCTCGGAGCCCTGTGCATCTTCATGCGCGTGGCCGTTCCGCTCGGTCTCGGCGATCGCCGCCCGGCGTGGCTCGAGCGCGCCCTCGCGGGCGCGCAGCCCGCGCTCCTGGCCGCCTTCGTCGTCGTGGGCGCCGTCGGCGACGGTCAGCGGGTGGTCGTCGACGAGCGGCTGGCCGGGCTGCTGGTCGCGGGCGCCGTGATCGCAGTCCGCGGATCCCTGCTGCTGGCGGTCCTCAGCGCCGCGGCCGTCACGGCGCTCCTGCGCGCGTAGTCCGGGCATCGAGGCTATGCCTCCGGGATCCGTTGAGCCGTTCGACGACCAGCCGGGTCACATCCTCGGGTTCCATCGCCTTGTCGCTCATCCGGGCCTCCCTTCGCGTGTGGGACGCGACGATGCCCATCCTCGAGCCGGGCCGCAACCAAGTCCCTCAAGGGTCAGAACGGCGGCTTGGTTAGATCAGCGGGGCGTTCCAGCGGGAGCCATGCTCGACCGATGAGATCCGCGCCCCGGTGCGGTCATGACGAAAGACCACCACGAAAGAAGGGCGCACCCATGAAACTGACGACCATGACCCAGGTCACCGTCGATGGCGTGATGCAGGGAAACGGCGGAGCGACGGATGAGGACCGCAGGAGCGGGTTCGAGCGCGGCGGATGGGCCCGGGGGAAGGGCGACAACGACACCAGGACGTTCATCAACCAGACCTACCAGCGCGCCGACGCGTTCCTGTTCGGCCGGCGGACCTACGAGATCTTCGCCCGCGGCTGGGGCGTGATGGATCGGGGCAGCCATCCGATCGCAGACGCCTTGAACACGAAGCCCAAGTACCTGGCATCGACGACGATCGCCGATCCGCAATGGGCGAACACGACCGTCCTCTCCGGTGATCTCGCGCCGGCCATCGGCGAGCTGAAGGCCACGCCCGGCGGCGAGCTGCAGGTGCACGGCAGCGGCGCCCTCATCCGGTGGCTGCTCGCCAACGACCTCGTCGACGAGATCAGCCTGCTCGTCGTCCCCGTGGTCCTCGGCCAGGGCGCGCGGCTGTTCCCCGACGCCGGCCCGGACATGGCGCTCGAGCTGATCGACTCGCGAGCCGACTCGAAGGGCGTCATGACCCAGGTCTACCGGCCGGCCGGGCGCCCGCAGTACGCACCCGCCACCGCCGACTGAGCGCGTGACAAGGCGCTGCATGACCGGACGCTCAGCCCTGCGCCCGACGCACGATGTCCTGCCGGCGTTGCACCCGCAGCGCCGTGTGAGCCACGGACACGGCGAGCATGACCGCGACGAGGGCCCAGAACACCCAGGTCGGCCACTCGTACTCCTCGCGTAGTTCCCACGTTTCCTTCGCGGCGATCAACGCTGCCCCTGACGCGACGAACATCCACCCGGCGGCGGTCTCGCGCAGGTGAAAGAGCTGCTCGAGCTGGACCGGAGTGAGGATCTTCAAGAGCGCGTCCTTGTGCGCGCGGTCGCGACGCGCGCGGAGCACGTATGCGACCGGCGGCACCAGCAGCCACCAGCGAGAGATGCGCGGCGGTGGGGGCACGTTCGCGACCGCGCGCTCGAAGTCCTCGCGCTGGAAGTCCTCGTCCTCGAGCTCGATCGCCGCCTGATAGATCGGGCCGGCGACGAGCAGCCACGCTCCCAGGAAGCCACACCACGCGATGAGCTGCGGCACCGCGCGATGCTATCGAGCGCGGTCTGCCGGGCCCCTACGAGAGCACCTTCGACAGAAACGCCCGCGTGCGCTCGTGCTTGGGATGCTCGAGCACCTCGCGCGGGTGGCCGGTCTCGACGACGACGCCTTCGTCGATGAAGACGAGCGTGTCGCCGGCCTCGCGGGCGAACCCGATCTCATGGGTGACCACGATCATCGTCATGCCGACGCTGCAGAGCTGGCGCATGGCGTCGAGGACGTCGCCCACGAGCTCGGGATCGAGCGCCGAGGTCGGTTCGTCGAAGAGCATCAGCTTGGGCTCCATCGCCAGAGCACGGGCGATCGCGACCCGCTGCTGCTGGCCACCCGAGAGCTGCGCCGGGTAGGAGTCGGCCTTGTCCGCGAGGCCGACGCGGTCGAGCAGCTCGCGGGCCTGGCTGACCGCCGACTCGCGGACGACGCCCTTGACCCGTGTCGGCGCCTCGATGATGTTCTGCAGCGCCGTCATGTGCGGGAACAGGTTGAAGCGCTGGAAGACCATCCCGATCTGGGCGCGCTCGCGCGCGACCTCGCTCTCGCGCAGCTCGTAGAGCTTGTCGCCCTCCTGGCGATAGCCGACGAGGCTCCCGTCGACCCACAGCCGCCCGGCGTCGATCTTCTCGAGGTGGTTGATGCAGCGCAGGAACGTCGACTTCCCCGATCCCGACGGGCCCAGCACGCACATGACCTCGCCCGGCGCGACCTCCAGCGAGATGCCCTTGAGGACGTCGAGCCGGCCGAAGCGCTTGTGGACCGCCTCGGCCTTGACCATCGGCGCCGTCACGCGGTCTCCTCCCGCGCGCGGGAATAGCGCATCCGCAGCTTCTGCATCGGCGTGGGCGGCAGCTCGCGCGTGCTCCCACGCCCGTAGTGTCGCTCCAGGTAGTACTGGCCGATCGAGAGGATCGTCGTGAAGAACAGGTACCAGATGGCCGCCACCAGCAGCAGCGGGATCTGCTTGAAGTTCACCGCGTAGATGAGCTGCACCGAGTAGAGCAGCTCGGCGTAGGCGATCACGCTGACCAGCGAGGTGGTCTTGAGCATCGAGATCGTCTCGTTGCCGGTCGGCGGGATGATGACCCGCATCGCCTGCGGCAGGACGATCCGCCGCAGGGTCTGCAGTCGCGTCATGCCCAGCGAGTGGGCCGCCTCGGTCTGGCCCTCGTCCACCGACAGCATCCCGGCGCGGACGATCTCGGCCATGTAGGCGCCCTCGTTGAGCCCGAGGCCGAGGATCGCCGCGATGAACGGCTTGATCGCATTGTTGGCGTCCGCGCTGGCGAACTCGGGCCCGCCGAACGGGATGCCGATCGAGATCTTCGGATAGAGCGCCGAGACGAAGCCCCAGAAGAGGATCTGGACGAGCACGGGCGTCCCGCGGAAGAACCAGATGTAGACCCACGCGCCGCCCGAGACGAGCGGGTTGGGCGACAGGCGCATGACCGCCAGGATCACGCCGAGCGCGATGCCGATGGCCATCGCGACCACGGTGAGCTCGAGCGTTACGCGCACCCCGCGCAGCACGCGATCGTCGAACAGGTAGTCGCCGACGGTGCCCCAGCCGAAGCGGGGGTTGGTGGCGACGGAGTGGATGACGATCGCCGCGAGCAGCAGCACGATCGCGGCCGCGATCCAGCGGCCCACGTGGCGCACGGGGACCGCCTTGATGTCGGCGGGCCGAACGGGCCCGCCGACGTCGGTGCTGGCTAGCTCCGAGCTCAGGGCAGCGAGCCTAGTCGATCGCGCCGTTGATCTGGGGGTTGTCGATCGCGCCGTTGGCGATCCCCCACTTGTCCAGGATCTGCTTGTACTGGCCGTCGGCCATCACCTGCTTGACGGCGGCCAGCACGGCCTGCGTGAGCCCGAGGTCCTTCGGGATCGCGATCCCGTAGGGCGCGGTGCCGTACTCCTTGCCGATGAGCTTGAACTGGCCGTTCGACTTCTTGACCTGGTACTCGGCCGGCGGCGAGTCGGCCATGCCGAACTGGGCGCGCCCGCTGGAGATCGCCAGGTTGGCGCCGTTCTGGTCGGGGAACGTCAGCACCTTGACCGGCTTCTTGCCGGCGGCGGTGCACTTCTTGCCCTGCGCGGTCGCATCGTCCTGCTGCGTGGTGCCCTTCTCGACGGCCACCGTCAGCCCGCACATGCTGTTGTCGAGCCCGGTCACCGCCGGGGCGCCCTGCGCCTTGGCGTAGAACGACGTGCCCGCCGAGAGGTAGGTCACGAAGTCGACGGTCTTCTCGCGCTCCTTGGTGTCGGTGAACGACGACATCCCCAGGTCGTACTTGTGGGACGCCAGGCCCGGGATGATGCTGTCGAACGTCGCGTTGACGACCTTGGCCTTCAGTCCCATCGCGGCGGCGAGCGCCTTGCCCAGATCCGCGTCCATGCCGACGACGGTCTTGCCGTCCTCTCCGATGAACTCGTTCGGGGC
Source organism: Solirubrobacteraceae bacterium (assembly GCA_036555665.1). Lineage (GTDB taxonomy): Bacteria > Actinomycetota > Thermoleophilia > Solirubrobacterales > Solirubrobacteraceae > JAOPZW01. The sequence goes on from DATBKW010000285.1 coordinate 14,991, forward strand.
GTACGACGCGTCGGCCGCCACGGTGAGCGTGCCCTTCGATTTGACGGCCGCGGGCACCCCGGCCACGACCTTCGTCGCCGTGGTGGCCGCCGGCTGCTGGGCCGCGGTCGTGCCGCCGTTGTCGTCGCTGCTGCCACAGCCCGTTGCCGCGGTGGCGGCGACCGCCAACGCGAGCGCGGCCGCCAGCCGACAGCTCTTGCTTGTCATTCGTGCTCCTCCTCGCATGTTCTTGCCTTGCCTCCCGGCCAGGGCGCGCTGTGCGCCTCGGCCGCGCAAGATCCTACGCCCGACGGGGCCATCCGCGGCGCAGGCGGCGCCGGTGGGCGCCGCAAACGGGCGCCCACCGCCGCCTGTCGCGCCTATCCCGCGGTGCGGTCGGGCCGTCCGTCGCCGACGTTCGGTCCGGCAATGCTCGGCGCCGCGAGGGCGCTCACCGCGGGCGTGACGCCGTCGGCGGGCGGCCCGGTGCAGCCGCCACCGGCGTCGTAGAAGCCGGGCCCGGCGAGCCCCGGCCCCGTCAATTGCGGACGGTTGGCGCCGCCGCCGGGCGCGAACGGCGTGTCGAACCACTGCCCGAAGAACTGGTCGAGCCGCGCCGCGCACGCCGCGCTCTGGTTGGGCATGAAGCGCTGGAACTCGGCCTCCAGCTGCGCCTCGGTGATGCTGGCCCCGCCGTAGTCGCGCTGGATCTGCTGCAGCGCCCTCGTGAAGGCGATGCTGCCGAGGATCTGGCGCAGGGCGACGTACGTCGTGCCCGGGCGCGTGTACGTCGACGAGCCGTCGAACAGGCTGGCCGACGTCGGATCGGACGGTGCGGCGGTCCAGAAGCTCCCGGCCCGGCCGTAGTTGCTGTTGAACCGGCTGACCAGGCTCGCCTGGAACGCGGCCTGCCCGGCGGCCGAGGTCGGGCCGCCCGCGGCGGCCTCGGCGTTGCGGGCCTGGAAGAGGTACTCGCCCAGCGTGGCCATCCCCTCCTTGAAGAAGGTCAGGTTGAAGTTGGCCTCGCTGACGTTGTCGCCCCACCACTGGTGCATGTTCTCGTGGTTGAACGTCTGCAGCCCGATGCGACCGCCGTTGAAGGTGATCTTCGTCTGCATCTCCTCCTCGAAGCTCGCCGAGGGGATCGCCACGATGACCCCGTTCGTCGTGAACGGGAACGCGCCGTTGAACAGGCTCTGGAAGTTGGTGATGTCCTCCTGCTGGTCCATCACCGCCTTGTTGGCCGCCTTCTGCGCGGGGTCGATCGAGCTGCCCTGAGCCTCGTAGAACTGGATGCCGTTGTCGGCGAACCGCTCGCTGAGGTCGAACGAGGCCACGCTGTTCTCGACCAGGTAGCTGGCGATCGGCTCGGGCGAGTGCCAGTGCCACGTCGTCGAGCCGCCGGGGAACTGGCCGTCGGCCGGGTTGGTCTGGGTCGCGACCAGCTCGCCGTTGGCGATCGCGGTCTTGCCCGCGTTGACCTTGTCGTAGAAGTCGTAGGTCGGCTTGGCGCTCGGGTGGTTGTTGAGCGGCATCCAATCCTCGGTGCCCATCGGCTCGGTGGTCACGAAGCTGCCGTCGCCGGGCGGCGAGTCGGACCTGAACCAGCCGTCGGTGGTCCCGTCGCCGTCGTTGTGCACGCCGGGCCGGCCGCTGTAGTAGACGGTCACCGTGAACGCCGCGCCGCGCTGGATCGGGCGCTTGGGCGTGATCACCAGCTTGTTCGCCGGGCACGGCGTGCCGTCGAGCGCGTCGGGGTCGGTGTCGGTGTCCGGAAGCGCGGGCGAGCACGCCGGCGGCAGCGGGTTGTTCTGAGGCCCGCCGACCGGGTTGTTCTGCGAGGCCTGGTGCGCGCGCGGGTCGGGGTCGTCCTGGCCGCGGGGATCGCCCGGATAGGTCGGCTGGACGAAGGCATAGCGCGCGGCCTGCCCGTTGACTGCGACCGCGTCGACGGTCATGTCCGGCCCGTCGGTGGTGTTGATCGAGGTGCGCTCGAAGTCGAGGCTGAAGTCCTTCAGGCACTGCGTGGCCTGGTCGTTGTGGTCGACGTGGGTGCCGGACAGGAACATGTTCGTGGCCGCGTCGTAGACGAGGTGCACGTCGGTGTGCAGGCTCGTGTATCCGCCGTTGCCGGCCTCGGGGTAGACGTGGTCGCCGAAGCTCGAGAGCGTGTGGGCGCCGGACGTGCACCCGTGCGGCGGCTTGGGCGGCTTGGGCTTGGGCGGCTTGGGCTGCGGGTTCCGGCCCCCGAGGCGCAGGCCGCGCTCGGCGGTGACGCAGCCCAGCGGGCCGGAATGGCCGTAGCGCTTGACGCAGGCCACGACCGAGTAGGCGCCGGGCGCGAGGCCCGCCGGCACGCGCAGCGCGACCTTGTAGCGCGCGGCGCCGTGCGCCCGCACCGTCACCGCCGATGCGCCCGCTACGCGCGGGCGGGCACCGGGGTGCAGCAGCCGCAGGGTGACCGTCGCGCGGGCGGCGCGTCGGCCGCGGTTGGCGATCGTGCCGTGCAGGCGGTAGGCGTGGCCGGCCGCCGCCGACGCCGGTGGCGAACTGAGCTTGGATGTCGACAACAGCGCGCCGGCACCGCCGGCCGCCAGACCGGACGGTGCGGCGACGAGGCAGCCCAGCGCGACGACAAGCGTGGGCCACGTGATGGAGCGGGTCATGAGGCCTCCCCTCTTCGGCGTCGGGGCGGGATTGCGCGCGGCGCGTTCGTCTCATACCCCTTCAGGGGGCGGACGATGCCGACGGGGGTGGCCGTCAGAGCTGTCGCGACGACCAGAGCAGCGCGGCGAGGATGACCGACGTCAACCCGATGACGAGGCCGACGATCCACCCCGCGACGTCTTGGCCGACCAGAATCGCCCCGAGGGCAACGGCGATTCCGATGATCCCGCCGGTGGCGATGATGCGCATGAAGCCGCGCTCGACCTTGCTGCGGCGTCGCTCCCGGGCGGGCACCATCCCCTGGGGCGGCTCGCGGCGACGCGCCTCGCGTTCGGCGCGGCGCTGGTCGCGGCCGCCCGGGTCGGGGGTCGCTGCGACGGGCTCGCCCGGCGTCTCGACGGCCGGCCGGTCGGATGCGTCTGAGGGGGTCACAGTCAAGGCTTACCCGCAGAGCGCACCCGCGGCTCACGCCTCGAGCAGCTCAGGCGTAGCGCCGGCCGCTCGTCGCGGCGTCGGCGGCGTCCACACGGCGAGATCGTCTGATACGAGAACGTCTGACACCCAACCTATCGCTGCTACCATCCGACATGATGGTTCCGGGGACCACAGACCAGCAACAGCCGGCGGAAACGACGCCGCCGCTCCCCGCCGACCTCTGCTGGCTGCTCTCGCGCGCGAGCTACACGCTCACGACCGAGCTGACGGCCGCCTTCGAAGACCTCGGCCTTTCGCCGCGGGCGCAGTCCGTGCTGGCGACGGCGATGACCGGCGATCGCACCCAGGGCGAGATCGCGCGCGCGGTCGGCCTTGACAAGACGACGATGGTCGTCACGCTCGACGAGCTCGAGGCGGCGGGGCTGGCCGAGCGCCGGCCCTCCCCCCACGACCGTCGCGCCCGCGTCATCGCGGTGACGCCGGCCGGCAAGCGCAAGGTCCGCGAAGCCGAGGCGATCGCCGAGCGCGTCCGCGCCGACGTGCTCAGCGTGCTTCCCGAGGATGAACGCGAAGCGTTCCTCAGCGCGCTGACGCGCCTTGTGCGCATCCGGCTCGCCGAGCCCGTCGCCTGCTCGCACCCGGTCCGCCGCCGCGCCCCGCGCGCCTGAGCGCGATACCGCCGCGCTAGCGGAAGCGGTCGAGCTGCCTGACGAAGGAGCTGTAGCCCTCGCGCAGCGAGCCGTCTGATCGCGTCAGGCCGGTGTCGAACCCCTGGCAGTCGTTGCCGGTCCAGTTGTAGTCGTAGAGCCGCGACACGGACGAGTCGTAGGTCTCGGCGACCTTGAAGGTCTGCGTGACCGCCTTGGCGGCGCGGTGCTCGTCGCACGGGAAATCGCTGCCGAAGTTCACGATCCCGCCGCCCTCGGTGATCCAGAACTTGACGTCGGACTTGCGGCGATGGGTGACCTTGATGATCGTGCTCGTCCCGGAGGTGCGGAAGCGGTTGTCGTCGGGGTAGTTGTGGATCCCGACGACGGTGACCTTGTCGCGGTCGGACTTGCTCAACGCCGAGAAGAAGTCGGCGATGTAGTTCTCGACCCCGCCCTGGTCGAGCACGTCGAGGCCGACGACGGTGCAGCCGCTGCAGCGCTTGCGCATGATGTGGAAGTACTGCGCCAGGCGCTTGGGGTTCTTGTAGGTCGGCTCGGACTTGTGGTTGGCCTCGTTCCAGGTCCCCCACTCCTTGACGCCGCGGCCCTTGAAGTACGAGATCAGCTTGCGGATCTGCTGGTCGTAGGTGTCCGTGCTCGGGAGCTTGGCCGCGCCGTAGGTGTAGTTGTTCGTCGTGATGAAGAGGGTCGGCGTCACCCCGCGCTTGCGCGCCTGGTAGACCCACGAGCCGGCCGCCTTGTACACCGACTCGTACTTCATCGCGTCCCAGCGGATGAAGTAGCGCGAGCGCGTCAGGTGCAGCTTCTGCCAGTTGGGATCGGAAAACATGGCCACCGATTGGTCGCCAATGCCCACCGACACGCCGACGGACGCGCGCGCCGGCGAACCGGCGAGTGCGAGCGCCGCCGCCGCGCAGGCGACGAGGGCTGGGCGTAGCGACCGCATCGCCGCACCGTAGTCCGGGGGCCAGATGGAGCGAGTGTCAGAAGTCGGTCCACAGTAGATCGTTCCGTACAAGACGATCTGCTACGGTCCAGTCATGGCCCCCCCGAAGCAGCCCGCCCAGAGCGAGTCCCCTCCGTCCGAGCGCAGCGAGCGCGACCGCTGGATCGCCCTCGTCGTCCTCTGCGCCGGCTTTCTCATGATCATCCTCGACCAGACCATCGTGAACGTGGCCCTGCCGTCGATCCAGAGCGATCTGGACTTCTCGCAGTCCAGCCTCGCGTGGGTGGTCAACGCCTACCTGATCGCGTTCGGCGGGCTGCTGCTCCTCGCCGGCCGCCTCGGCGACCTCGTCGGGCGCAAGCGCATGTTCATGATCGGCCTGACCGTCTTCACGGCGGCCTCGCTGGTGTGCGGCGTCGCCCAGAGCCAGGCGATGCTCATCGTTGCCCGCTTCGTACAGGGCGCCGGCGGCGCCATGACCTCGGCCGTGATCCTCGGGATGATCGTGACGATGTTCCCGCGGCCCGCCGAGCAGGCGAAGGCCATCGGCGTCTACAGCTTCGTGGCCGCGGGCGGCGCGTCGATCGGCCTGCTGGCCGGCGGCGTGCTCACCGAGGCGATCAACTGGCACTGGATCTTCTTCGTCAACCTGCCGATCGGCATCGCCACCGGCATCCTGGCCACCCGGCTGATCGAGAACGATCGCGGCATCGGCCTCGGCCGCGGCGCCGACGTGCCGGGCGCCGCGCTCATCGTCGGCGCGCTCATGCTGACGGTCTACACGATCGTCGAGACCGAGAACCACGGCTGGGGCTCGGCCCGCACGCTGATCCTCGGCGCCGTCGCCCTGGCGCTGATCGCCGCCTTCGTCGTGCGCGAGGCGCGCGCCACCACGCCGCTGATCCCGCTGCGCATCTTCCGCTCGCGCATCGTGTCGGGCGCGAACCTGGTCCAGGCGCTCACCGTCGGCGGGATGTTCGGGATGTTCTTCCTCGGCGCGCTCTACCTGCAACGGGTCCTCGGCTACGGGGCGATCGAGGTCGGCCTCGCCTTCCTGCCCGTCGCGCTGCTCATCGGCGCGCTCTCGGTGGGCGTGTCGGCCCGCCTGATCGTCCGCTTCGGCGCGCGCGCCACGCTGCTGCCCGGGCTCGTCTTCATCGTCGCCGGCCTGCTGCTCTTCGAGCGCGCGCCGGTCGACGCGACCTACGCGACTGATGTCCTCCCCGCGATGCTCCTGCTCGGCCTCGGCGGCGGCCTCTTCTTCCCGGCGCTGATGACGCTGGCCATGTCGGCGGCGACGCCCGAGGAGTCCGGCCTGGCCTCAGGCCTGGTCAACACCACCCAACAGGTCGGCGGTGCGCTCGGCCTGGCCGTCATCGCGACGTTGTCCGCGTCGCGCACCGACAGCCTACGCGCGAGCGGCCACTCCGTGGCCGACGCTCTGACCGGCGGCTACCACCTGGCCTTCGCGATCGGCGCGGGCCTGGTGATCGCGGCCACCGTCCTCACCGTCGCCCTGCTGCGGCCCGCCGCCGCCACCGTGGTCGAGATGGAGAGCGCCGGCGAGGTGGAGCTCGAAGCGGCGTAGCGTTCGCCACCGGACAGTCGGCGGTTGGTCAGTCGCGCCGTCGGGGGTATGGGCCACTCCACCAGCTCAACCCCGGGGAGGGGCCATGCACCACCGAACGCTCGCAGCCATCGCGGGCACGCTCTTGCTCACCGCCGTCGCCGCGCAGGGAGCGACCGCCGACACCGGGGTGGGCGTGGCCCCGGACCAGGACACGGCCGGCCGGGGCTTCGGCCCCACGACCGACCGTGGCCCGAGCGGCCCGCACGCGCTCAAGGCCGCCAAGGCGCCCGCCGGCGCGGTCGGGGCGCCCGGGATCGGCGATCCGTACTTCCCGCTGGAGGGCAACGGCGGCTTCGATGTCCGCCACTACGACCTCAGCTTCACCTATGACCCGGCGACCGACCGCCTCGACGCGGTCAACAAGATCCGCGCCGTGGCGAGCGAGCCGCTGTCGCGCTTCGACCTCGACCTGCAGCAGCTCGAGGTCACCGACGTCACCGTCAACGACAAGCCGGCGACCTTCACGCGCGACGGCCAGGAGCTCCAGATCACGCCGAAGAAGACGCTGGCCAAGGGCCGCTTCGATGTCAGCGTCACCTACGGCGGCGTTCCTCAGACCATCGTCGGCTCGCCGATCGTGTTCGGCTCGCCCTACGGCTTCGTCCACACCAACGACGGCGCCTTCATGGGCGACGAGCCCAACGCCACCTCCACGTGGGTCCCCATGAGCGACCACCCGGCCGACAAGGCGACGTGGACGATTCGCGGGACCGTGCCGGCAGGCCTCAGCGTCATCTCCAACGGCGCCCTGCGCAGCCAGCGCACGCGCAACGGTCAGTCGACCTTCGTGTGGAACGAGCCGTTCCCGATGGCCAACTACCTGATGACCGCGGACGTCGGCAACTGGATCATCCGAACCGGGCGCACGCCCAACGGGATCCCGATCACGGTCGCGGCCGATCCGACGCTGCCGCCGGTCACCATCGGCACCAACCCCCCGAAGGCGGCGGTGGACTTCTTCTACGACACGACCGCCGAGGTCACCGACCTCTGGAACGACACGTTCGGCCCGTATCCGTTCGACTCGACCGGCGCGATCGCCGACAACGCCAACTACAACGGCCAGGCGATCGGCTTCTCGCTGGAGACCCAGACCCGGCCGCTGTACTCCAACGTGCGCAGCGAGTCGACGATCGCCCACGAGCTCGCCCACCAGTGGTTCGGCGACAGCGTGTCGGTGCAGACGTGGCCGAACATCTGGCTCAACGAGGGTTTCGCGACGTTCGCGCAGTATCTGTGGGACGAGCACCGCGGGACCCGCACGGCGCACCAGGACTTCCTCAACGACTACAGCCGCGCGCCTGACAACCCGTTCTGGCAGATCATCGTCGCCGACCCGCAGCGCGACACGATGTTCGCCTCGGCCGTCTACCGCCGCGGCGGCATGACGCTGCAGGCCCTGCGCGAGAAGATCGGCGACGACGCCTTCTTCCGCATCCTGCGCAACTGGACGGCGGAGCATCGCTATGGCAACGCGACGACCGCGCAGTTCATCGACCTGGCCGAGCGTATCTCCGGCCAGGACCTGAGCGCGTTCTTCCAGACCTGGCTGTACACGGCAGGCAAGCCCACCAGCTGGTGAAGCGGGTGCCGAGCCGGCCACGTGGCCGAGCGAGGCGGGCCCCGCCTTCTCCCTCCCGCCTATCCTCGCCGGTGTGTCCGCGTCGCAGCAGCGACCGGCGCGCCGGCGAGGAGGCGCGCCCGAGGAGGCGCAGCTTCGCGAGCTGCGCCGCGCCATCGGCGAGCTGACGCTGCGCGACGAGCACCGCCTGCGGCGCCGCATCGACGCCCTGCGCGGCCGCACCGACGCGACGGCGGTCCGGCGCATCGAGGCGGAGGTCGCCAAGGCACGCGAGCGGATCGAGCGCCGCGGCGCTGCGCTGCCCGCGATCGAGTACCCGGCCGAGCTGCCGATCACCGCCCGCCGCGACGACCTGCTCGCCGCCATCGGCGACCACCAGGTCGTCGTCGTGGCGGGCGAGACCGGCTCGGGCAAGACGACGCAGCTGCCGAAGCTCTGTCTCGAGCTCGGGCGCGGCATTCGCGGCACGATCGCCCACACCCAGCCGCGGCGGCTGGCCGCGCGCACCGTCGCGCAGCGCATCGCCGATGAGCTGCGCGTCCCGCTCGGCGCTGCCGTCGGCTACGCCGTGCGCTTCAGCGAGCGCTCCGGCGAGGACACGCTCGTGCGGCTCATGACCGACGGACTGCTGCTGGCCGAGATCCAGCGCGACCGCCTGCTGCGCCGCTACGACACGATCATCGTCGACGAGGCGCACGAGCGCAGCCTGAACATCGACTTCCTGCTGGGTTATGTCAAACGGCTGCTCCCCCGGCGCCCCGAGCTCAAGCTCGTCATCACCTCGGCGACGATCGACCCCGAGCAGTTCAGCCGCCACTTCGACGGCGCGCCGATCGTCGAGGTCTCGGGCCGCACCTATCCGGTCGAGGTCCGCTACGAGGCGCGCGAGGGCGCCGATCAGATTGACGGGATCGGCGACGCGGTCGAGGAGCTCGCGCGCGAAGGTCCCGGCGACGTGCTCGTGTTCCTCAGCGGCGAGCGCGAGATCCGCGACACGGCCGAGGCGCTCGGCGGCCGCCTCGAGCGCACCGAGGTCCTGCCGCTCTACGCGCGGCTGTCGACGGCCGAGCAACAGCGCGTGTTCAAGGGCCACCGCGGCCGGCGCGTGGTGCTCGCGACCAACGTGGCCGAGACCTCGCTGACCGTGCCCGGCATCCGCTACGTGGTCGATCCCGGCACCGCGCGCATCAGCCGCTACAGCGCGCGCCTGAAGGTCCAGCAGCTACCGATCGAGCGCATCTCGCGGGCGTCGGCCGACCAGCGCAAGGGCCGCTGCGGGCGCACCTCGGACGGCATCTGCATCCGGCTGTACAGCGAGGAGGACTACGAGGAGCGCCCGCGCTTCACCGACCCCGAGATCCTGCGCACGAGCCTGGCCGCCGTGATCCTGCAGATGGCCGCGCTCGGGCTCGGCGCCATCGAGGACTTTCCCTTCCTCGACCCGCCCGACAGCCGCCAGGTGCGCGACGGCGTCAACCTGCTGCGCGAGCTCGGCGCGCTCGACGACAAGGACCGTCTCACGCCCCTGGGCCGGCGGCTGGCCGACCTTCCCGTCGACCCGCGCCTCGGCCGCGCCGTGCTGGAGGCCGACCGCCTCGCCTGCGCGCACGAGGTGATCGTCATCGTCGCCGGGCTGTCGATCCAGGACCCGCGCGAGCGCCCGGCCGAGCACCGCCAGGCCGCCGACGAGCGCCACGCCCGCTTCGCCGACGAGCACTCGGACTTTCTCGCCTACCTGAACCTCTGGCGCTACCTGGAGGAGCGCCAGCGCGAGCTGTCGGGCAGCCGCTTTCGCCGGCTGTGCCGCGACGAGTGGCTGCACTTCCTGCGCGTGCGCGAGTGGCAGGACCTCGTCGGCCAGCTGCGCGGCGCGGCCAAGGAGGCGAACGTGCGGATCAACCGCAAGCCGGCCGAGCCGTCCGAGGTCCACACGGCCCTGCTGTCGGGGCTGCTGTCGCACATCGGCCTGCGCGACGCGGAGAGCCGCGACTACCAGGGCGCGCGCGGGGCGCGCTTTGCGATCTTCCCCGGCTCGGCGTTGGCCAAGCGCCAGCCGACCTGGGTCATGGCCGCTGAGCTCGTGCAGACCTCGCGCCTGTTCGCGCGCGAGGTCGCCCGCATCGAGCCGGGCTGGGTCGAGCCGCTGGCCGAGCACCTCGTGCGCCGCGAGCATTCCGAGCCGCGCTGGGACCGCGGGCGCGCGGCGGTCGTGGCGACCGAGCGCGTGACGCTCTACGGGCTGCCGATCGTCGCCGGGCGCACCGTCGCCTACGGGAGCATCGACCCCGTGCTGTCGCGCGAGCTGTTCATCCGCCGCGCGCTCGTCGAGCGCGACTGGGACACCCGCCATCGCTTCTTCGCCGACAACGGCCGCCTGCTCGAGGAGGTCGATGCGCTCGAACAGCGCGCCCGCCGGCGCGACCTGCTCGTCGCCGACCAGGCGCTGTTTGCATTCTTCGACGAGCGGATCCCGGCCGACGTCGTCTCGGGCGCGCACTTCGATCGCTGGTGGCGCGACGAGCGCCGCGCGCACCCTGACCTGCTGACCTACACGCGCGAGCTGCTGGTCAGCGCCGACGCCGACCTCGGCGGCCGCCCCGCCACGTGGAAGCAGGGCGACCTCGAGCTCGCGCTCAGCTATCGCTTCGAGCCCGGCGCCGAGCGCGACGGCGTCACCGTCCGCGTGCCGCTGCGCGCGCTCCCAGGGCTGCGGCCCGACGGCTTCGACTGGCTGGTGCCCGCGCTGCGCGAGGACCTCGTCACGGCGCTCATCCGGGGGTTGCCGAAGGACCTGCGCCGGCCCCTGGTGCCGGTGCCCGAGGTCGCCAAGGAGGTCGTCGCGCGCCTACAGCCGCGGCGCGGCGCCTTCCTCGACGCGGTCGCGCGCGAGCTCGAGGCCGTGCGCGGCGTGCGGGTGCCGCGTGAGGCGTGGGACACCGCGCGCCTGCCGTCGTATCTGCGTATGAGCTTTCGCGTCGAGGACGAGCGCGGGCGCGTCGTCGCCGAGGGCCAGGACCTCGAAGCGCTGCGCGAGCGCGCGCGCCCGCGGCTGCGCGCCGCGCTCGCCGCGGCGACCGCGAGCCTCGAGCACCACGGCCTGCGCGCGTGGACGATCGGCACGCTGCCGCGTGCGGTCGCGCTGCCGGGCACCGGCCAGACGGTCCGCGGCTATCCCGCGCTCGTCGACGAGGGCCAAACGGCCGGCGTGCGCGTCCTCGAGAGCGCGGAGGCGCAGCGCGCGACGATGCGAGCCGGCACCCGCCGCCTGCTCGAGCTGACGGTCCCCTCCCCCACCCGCCACGTGCGCGACAAGCTCGGCCGCGGCGCCGAGCTGACGCTGGCCGGCGCGCCGCACGGCAGCCTCGCCGCCGTGCTCGACGACGCAACGACGGCCACCCTCGACGCGCTCGTCGCGCAGGCCGGCGGGCCGGCGTGGGACGAGGCCGGCTTCGCCGCGCTGCGCGACCACGTCGCGGGCAACCTCGCCGAGGCCACGCTGGCCACGGCGCGGGCGGTCGTGGAGATCCTCGAGGCGGCGGCGGAGGTCCGCCGCCGGTTGGGGACGCTGACCGCCGCGCCGCTGCACGAGGCCCGCGCCGACATCGCCCGCCAGCTCGGCCGGCTGGTCTATCGCGGCTTCATCACGGCCAGCGGGGTCGAGCGGCTGCCCGACATCACGCGCTACCTGCGCGCCGCCGAGCGCCGGATCGAGCGCCTGCCCGACAACCCCGCGACCGACCGCGACCGGATGCGCTCGGTGCACGAGCTCGAGGAGGCCTACCGGCGCCGCGCCGAGGCCGGGCCGGTGCCCGAGGCGCTGCGCGAGGTCCCATGGCTGCTCGAGGAGCTGCGCGTCAGCCACTTCGCGCAGGGGCTGGGCACCGGCCGGCCGGTGTCGGCCAAACGCATCCGCCGCCTGCTCGACGAGCCTCAGCCGTGAGGCTCGTAGCCCTCTGGCAGCACCAGCTGCAGCAGGGCGTTGACGATGCTGACGATGATCGCCCCCAGGCACGCCCACCAGAACGTGCTGATCTCGAAGTCCGGCACCACCCAGTCGGTGACGTAGAGCATCAGCACGTTGATGAGGAAGTAGAAGAGCCCGAGGGTGACGATGATGAACGGGATCGACAGGATCGCCAGAATGGGCTTGACGAAGAAGTTGACGACCGTGAAGACCGCCGCGGCGATGAGCAGCGACCACCAGCTGTCGCCGTAGGTGATGCCGCTCAGGATCCACGTGGCCACGTAGAGCGCGGCGACGTTGCACAGCCAGCGGATGATGAGGAGGCGACCCATCGGCGCGCGATGTTATCCAGCGTGTCGGTCGGTACCGGCCTACGCGCCCAGGAACCCGAGCACGCGCCGCCAGGCGTCCTCGCACGCCTCGGCGTGCTCGTCGTACTTGCGGTCGAAGAACGAGTGCGGCGCGCCCGGGTAGACGTGGATCTCGTGTTCGACGCCGCCCTCCTCGAGCTTGTGCGCGAACGCCTCGACCTGGTCGGCCGGGATCGCCTCGTCGGCGCCGCCGAAGAGGCCGAGCACGGGGCAGCGGATGTCGGCCGCGAGCTCGAGCACCGCCGGCGCGCCCTCGCGACGCGGCACCAGCGAGCCGTAGAAGCCGACGACGCGATCGAGGGCCAGCTCGGCGCTGGTGCCGGCGGCAAAGGACTGCGAGCCTCCGAAGCAGAAGCCGACGGTGGCCGCCGCGCCGACGCCGGTGCGGTCGCGCAGCGTCTGCAGCGCGGCGAGCGCATCGGCCTGTACCTGCGCCACCGTCGTCTGCACGACGTGGGGCATGTAGTCCCAGTCGTCGTCGCGCTCGCCGGTACCGGCCGTGCGGCCGAAGTAGTCGAATGCGATCGCGTGGTGGCCGGCCTGCGCGAAGCGCTCGGCCAGCTCGACGTAGAAGCGGTACAGGCCGCGGACGTCGGGCAGGATCACGACCCCGGTCGCCGCGCCGTCCGGCGCCTCGGCCAGGGCGGCCGAGAAGCGCGTCCCGTCCGCGGAGGTCAGCTCCAACGGCTCCGCGGCGGCGCCGCCGGCCATCGCGGGCACCACGAGGTCGAAGGGCAGCTCGGGCGGGCTCGAGTCGTAGTCGAAGCACATGGCGGGTAGCACCCTAGCGGCGACCGGACGTTCGGTTGCCTGACACCTCAGTCGTGTCACCATTGGTTGCGCTATGGCCCAAGAGGACTCCAGCGGCCGGCATCTCGAGAACGAGCAATACCACCTCGGGCGTGAGAGCTGGTTCACCGAGGGCACGCAGCGCCCGGCGCACGCCGAGGACGGCGGCCCGCAACGCACGGTCCACGAGCCGGCGCGCGAGACGCCGGTGCACGAGGAGACCGACGTGCTCGTCGTCGGCGGGGGCCCGGCCGGATGCGCTGCAGCGGTGGCCGCGGCGCGGCTGGGCGCCAAGGCGACGCTGGTCGAGCGCTACAACCACCTCGGCGGGCTGTCGACGGGGGGTCTGGTCATCTGGATCGACCGGATGAGCGACTGGTCGGGCAAGCAGATCATCACCGGCTTTGCCTCCGAGATCCTCGACCGGCTGCCCGAGGGCGCCCTGGCCGGCGCACCGCCGGAGCAGTGGGGCTCGACCGAGGCCGAACAGGTCGCACATTGGCGCGAGCGGCTGAGCGCGTTTCGCGACGTCGTCACCTGGTCGCCGATGATCGATCCGGAGTGGCTGAAGTACGAGTCCGTCGAGCTGGCGCAGGAGGCCGGCGTGCGGCTGCTGCTGCACAGCTGGGTGGTCGACGTCCTGGTCGACGGCCGCGAGCTGCGCGGCGCGATCTTCGAGAGCAAGCAGGGCCGGCGCGCGATCCTGGCCAAGGTCATCGTCGACGCCAGCGGCGACCTCGACGTCTGCGCCGCCGCCGGCGTGCCCTGCGAGTCCGACGTCGAGGGCAAGGGCGCCAACGTCCAGCACTGCGTCAACACGCCGTGGACGTGGGGCGGCATCGACTTCAAGCGCTGGGTGGCCTTCAAGCGCGGCGACCCGGGGGCCCATCGCGAGCTGATGAAGCGCGGCCACGAGGAGCTCGGCTACCTGGAGACGCCGCACGCGGGCTGGAACGACGACGTCGCGCTGTTCATGGGGCCGAGGCTGACGGGCTACAGCGGCGTCAACGTCGACGACCTGACCGCGGTGGAGATCGAATCGCGCCGGCGGATGGTCGCCCACCTGCAGTTCTTCCGCGCGCACGCCCCCGGCTTCGAGCACGCCTGGCTCCTGCTCTCGGCGCCCCAGCTCGGCGTGCGCCACACCCGCCGCCTGATCGGCGCCCACAAGATGGTCATGGACGAGTGGCGCGCCGGGGTTCGCCACGACGACGAGATCGGCGTCTCCCCCTCCCCCTCGAGCAAGTTCGCCAACATCTCGGTGCCCTACGGCTGCATCGTGCCCGCCGAGCTCGACAACGTCCTCGTCGGCGGGCGCCACGTCGCGACCGACCCGCAGACGCAGGCCTTCATGCGCGAGATCCCGCAGTGCTGGCTGACCGGCCAGGCGGCAGGCGTCGCCGCCGCGATGGCGGCCGCCACCGGCGCGGCGCCGAAGGCACTCGACGTCCGCGAGCTGCAGCACGAGCTGCGCGGCCAGGGCGTGTACCTGCAGCCCGCCGGCGCGCGAGCCGCGGCATGACCTACGTCATCGGACCGGCCTGCATCGGCGTCAAGGACCTCACCTGCCTTGACGTCTGCCCCGTCGACTGCATCCACGAGGTGGACGAGATGCTCGTCATCGACCCCGGCGAGTGCATCGACTGCGCGCTGTGTGAGCCGGTCTGCCCGGTCGACGCGATCACCCCCGGCGAAGGCGTCCCGCCCGAGGACCGCGAGTTCATCGCGATCAACGCCGCCTGGGGCGATGGGGCCGACGAGGTCAACCGGCTGGTCGCCGAGTACCTGGCGCGGGCCTAGCCGGCGACCTCCACCACGCACCCCGCCTCGCGCAGCTCCTCGACCACAGCCGCGTCCGCGCTGCCGTCCGTGACGACCAGGCTCACCTCGGACACGTCGCAGACCTTGGCGACCTCGATCTCGCCGAGCTTCGACCCGTCGGCCACGACGATCGGGCGCCGCGCGGCGAGCAGCATCGCGCGCTTGATCTCGGCCTCGGGCAGGTTGATGTTGGTCACCCCGCCGCGCACGTCGACGCCGTTGCAGCCGATGAACGCGACGGCGGCGTTGAGGCGCTCGAGCATGACCATGCCCAGCGGGTTGACGAGCGAATGCTGCAGCGGGCGCAGGGTGCCGCCGGTCACGACGACCGAGATCCGCGGCCATGCCTGCTCGAGCTCGAGCGCGACACGCAGGCCGCTCGTGATGACCGTGACCTCGCGCAGCTCGACGCGCGCCACCAGCGCGCGGGCGATCGCCGTCGTCGTCGTGCCGACGTCGAGCAGCACGGTGTCGCCGTCGGCCACCAGGCCCGCCGCGAAGGCGCCGATCGCCGCCTTCTCACCCGCCAGCTCGTGCTCGGCGATCTCGAAGGGCCGCTCGGAGCGCAGCACCCCGGCCGGCATCGCGCCGCCCCGGATGCGGCGCACGCGCCCGTGGCTCTCCAGCGACTGCAGGTCGGTGCGGACCGTGACCGTCGAGACGCCGAAGCGCTCGGCGAGGTCGCCGACCCGCACGAAGCCCTGCTCCTCGACGAGCGCGGTGATGCGCTCCTGGCGCACCTCGGCGGGGGCCGTCGGATCCATCGCGCGCCTAGGTCACCTGCAGCTCGGCGATCTGGAAGAACCCGTTGCTCTCGTTGGGATGCGGGCTGATCAGCTTGAGGCGCACGCTGGGTGAGCTGACGGGGTCGAAGGTGATCGTCGTCGGCGCGTTGGACGCCGTCGCCCAGTCGACGTGCAGGCCGGTGACCGGCACGTAGCGGTCGCCGTGCAGAGCGCTGACCTCGATCGACGCCGGCAGCGTGCGCTGGGCGTCGGTCGTGAAGTACGCGTGGACGGTGCTCAGCGTCTGCGCCGTCGGCCACGAGACCGACACCCACTCGCTCGGATGGGCCTTGCTGATCGCCGGCAGCAGCGCGGTCGCGGCCTTGTTGTAGTAGTTCGACCAGCCGCCCGACGTGGTCACGCCGTCGAGCATCGCGGCCGGCAGCGTGTCGGGACGCCCGGAGAAGCTCGCGTCGGCGGTGGGCTGCACGCCCTGGCGCGCGTGTGCGTGTCCGCGCCGGCGCGCCTTCGCCGCCCCGCGCGCGTGGCCACCGCGGCCGGCGAAGATCGTCGTCGACGCCGGCCGCAGCCCGGGCGAGCTGACGCTCACGCGGATGGCGCCGGGCCGATCGGTCGACTGGACGATCGCCAGGGCCTTGCCGTTGAACGCCGCGCGGTCGGGCGACTTGTAGTTCTCAGCGCTCTCCTCGCGGCCGTTGTCGGTGCCCACCAGCCGGCCCCCGCTGACGTCGAAGGAGAGCTCGTTGTCGGCGTCGGGGACGACGACGCCGTGGGCGTCGACGACGTCGGCGGTGACGTAGGACAGCGCGCGGCCGTCGGCGGTGATGACGCGCTTGTCCGGCGTCAGGCGCACCGTGTACGGCGCGCCCGCCGTGTCGACCTCGTCGTGGGCCACGACGCGGCCGTCGCGGCGCGCCACCGCGACCAGCCGGCCGGGCTCGAACGGCACCGTCCACGTCAGGTGCAGCTTGCCGGCGCTGCCGTTGGGGCTCGTGTAGCTGCCGGGGAACGGGCCGCCGGTGACCGTCTTGTCGTCGAAGGTCGGCTCGGTCGTCTCGAGATACGGCTTCCCATAGGTCGTCGTCTTGTGGTCGAAGCGGCGCACGCCGAGCGAGCGCCCGTTGAGGGACAGCTCGACGCTATCGACGTTGGAGTAGGCCCACACCGAGACCGGCTCGCCGGGCTCGTGGTCGGTCCAGTTCATCGGCAGCAGATGGACCATCGGGTCGGTCGTCCACTGGCTCTTGAACAGGTAGTACATGTCCTTCGGGAAGCCGGCGGTGTCGACGGCGCCGAAGAACGAGGCCTTGACCGGGAAGACGTTGTAGGGCGTCGGCTCGCCGATGTAGTCCATCCCCGACCACAGGAACTGCCCGAGGAAGTACTTGCGGTCGCGGTCCTTCTTGAGGCCGTACTCGCCGCTCATCGTCCACGAGGCGAGGTTGTTGTCGTAGGACGAGGTCGCGCGCTTGCCGGGCGTGTAGTTCTCGCCGGTGTTCAGGTAGTCGGGATCCTGGTAGACGCCGCGCGTCGAGGTCTCCGACGACGACTCGGACTCGAAGAGGAACTTCGTCGGGTAGCGCACGTGAAGCGCGTCGACCGATCCGGCGGTGTTGTAGTTCAGGCCGAGGCCGTCGAGCAGGCCGAGGATCTGGTCGGCGCCCGAGCCGGGATTGGGGACGCTGCGGTACTTGTCCGAGCCGATCACGATCGGCCGCGTGGTGTCGATCGAGCGGATGTCGGCGATGAGGCGCTTGGCGATCGGCAGGCCGACCGTCGCCGAGGTCGAGTCGGGGATCTCGTTGCCGATCGACCACAGCACCACGGCCGGCGAGTTCTTGGCCTCGTCGACCATCTCCTTGATGTCGGCGTCGCTGTTGGCGTCGAAGAAGCGCCCGTAGTCGTACTTGACCTTCGGGGTG